>JANOPN010000137.1:0-9279 GCA_031421855.1 Comamonadaceae bacterium | reverse complement strand
AGGGTTGAAGGTTTGTCGGGTTGCCAGTGTAAGAGCTGGCGTGTTTTGGTGGTTTGATGCGGTTTGGCTGCTCGTCCCAAGCGTCCTAGTCAGCGCGCGCTGGGGCCCCTGTGCACCGCGCAAGCGGCCCCCTTGTGGGGTGAGGGGGTTCATCCCCCCGAATGCAGGGGTGCGCGCTGACCCTGCCCGCGTCGTGCAAAAGCTCGCCTGACGCAGCGCTCGCTGCGCGCTTTGAATAACAACGGCTGTCTTGACTGCGCACCCGCAGAGTTGGCCCTGTACGAACTGATGCGACCTTACGAGACCTTATGCGGCCATACGCATCTGGGCTGGCGGGCCTTGTTGCTGCACATCCACTGTGGAGCGAGCGATTTTCGCAAACAAACGCTTCTTGGCCTCGTTGAGATCTTGGTAAGCCTGCAAGTCGGTGCGCGCCAACGCCAGCGACTGAAGCCGCTCCAGGCTTCGCCCGGCCTTGAGCGTGGCTTTGCCCGAGCGCACCAGCAACTCGAGGCGCTCTAGTGGGGTGGCGACATCGCAGGCTTTGTATGTGCGTTTGTACTTGCCGCGTGCATCAATCGCCTCTGTGGCAAACATGCAAGGGCGGTGCAAATTGAGGTGCGGCGTGAGATCCGTGCTGTAGAAGTCATGGATGGCCTGCGCATGTGTGGTGGCGATGTGGGAGTGGCCCATGTGCTGGCGCACGACGCTGGCGTTCTTGCCCTCGATCAAGGCGTTGTCGGTGCTGCGTCGGGGTCGGCTCTTGGTTTGGGTGATGGCTTTGTGTTTGAGCATGTTGGAGAGCATGTAGTTGATGAACTCGCTGCCGTTGTCCGAGTGCAAGCCTCTGATTTCAAATGGTATTTGACGCAGCATGGCCTCAATCGCGGGCACAACATGCTCGTGCGTGAGGGCGCCCACGCAGCCAAGGACTTGCCACTGGGTGGCGGTGTCGACGATGTTCAGGGTGTAGATGCCTTTGCGTCCATCAAAGTCACCTTGGTGGACGGTGTCGATGCGAAGGTGACCCGCACAACCCAAGTCCTGGGGTGCTTGGCGCAGTCCGATGTGGCTCACGCCTGTGCCTGCGCGGGTCTTGTCGTGGTGGGTGCGCTGGCTGAGGTAGGCTTTGCTTCGCCTGAGGTTGTAGATGTGCGAGCTGGAGATGGCGGATATGCGTTGGTACTGGCTTTGGCCGTAGGTCTCAAAGGCGCGTTTGAGCAAGTGAGCGACGCGGTGGGCGCAAATTGAGCTTCGCCCGGGCGCAGGATTGGTGGTCGTGTCCATTTGAGCAAGCAGCTCGATATCTGCATCAAGGTACTTGCGACAAAACGGCTGGGTCGGCGCGCAGTAGCGCTTTCGAATGCGCTGGCCGATGCCCAGCTCGCTCGAGGTGCTCCACTGCTTGACCAGTCGATTGAGCTGAGCGCGGCTGTAGCCGCTGGTCAGTCTGAGGTAATCCAGCACCACGCAGCGATGGCCCTTGCGCAAATCCCGGTAGCCCAGCCGATCCAAGCACCGCTCGATGTGCAGGTATCGCTCCCGATCATCCGCCCATTGGATGCTGTCCGAAGCATCAAAGCTGCGCACAAATGTTTGCAGATCGCTCACTGTGCGCAATCTCGCTGTTGCCATGTTGATCACCATGTCCAATGATCAACCCTTTGCCCGAAATGCTCAATCCCACAGACTGAGGCTTCCACCGCGAGCCGCGATTTGAGGCTCATACCTCATTGGACTACTCTGACCCTAAACTGTCGGTTTCAAGCCAATTGAGCACGGGGTACGCGCCAGGCAAGACTGGGCTGACAGTCAGGGGAAATCGTTGCCAAGCAAAAGTTTGGCCTTCTCGCATTTGCAGCTCACCGCTCCATTGGTGAACTTTGCAAAAATTCAGCCGCACGAAGGCGTGAGCGTAGTCATGGGTCGTGACGCACCACACCGCTGTGGGGCCAATCGTCACGCCGAGTTCTTCTTGCAGCTCGCGGCGCAGGGCTTGCTCGACGGTTTCACCCGCTTCTAGCTTGCCGCCCGGAAACTCCCAATACCCCTCGTAGACCTTGCCCGGCGGGCGGGTGGTCATGAGCATGTCGCCTAGTGGCGTGATCAAAATGCCCACTGCGACTTCGGTGACGGGGCGATTTGCACCACCCGGGTCGATACTGAGAGTGGACTTAGGCAAAATTGTCCCCGCAAGGCGCAGCGCCGACGACGGTGCGAACGGCACGGCTAGGAGCTGCAACGCAGCTGGGTCGGTTTTGCATCAGTCCTATTTGACTCACGTTGCCAGCCCCGCCCCGATGTGGGCGCGAGCAAACTGCTGCGCGACACGGCCCGAGCGCGAGCCTCGTTCAAGAGCCCAAACCAAGGCCAAAGGGCGCGCCGAGGCGATTTGCTCAGGTCTGGCTCCCAAGGCGCTGAGCCATTGAGCGACGATGCTCAAATACTCGTCTTGGCTGAACGGATAAAAACTCACCCACAGCCCAAAACGCTCCGACAGCGAGATTTTTTCTTCAATCACTTCGCCAGGATGCACTTCGCCGTCAGCCGTGTGTTTGTGGGTCAAGTTCTCGCTCATGTACTCCGGCAGCAGGTGGCGCCGGTTGCTGGTGGCGTACACCAAGACGTTGGGCGCGGCAGCTGAAATGGAGCCGTCGAGCACGGATTTGAGTGACTTGTAGCCCGACTCGCCCTCATCAAAACTCAAATCATCGCAAAAAACGATGAATTTCTCAGGCCGATCACTCACGACATCGACGATGTCGGGCAGATCGACCAAATCGGCCTTGTCAACTTCGATCAGCCGCAGGCCATGCCCTGCGAACTCGTTGAGCACGCCTTTGATGAGAGACGACTTGCCCGTGCCGCGTGCGCCGGTCAGCAAGACATTGTTGGCGGCGAGTCCGTTTACAAACTGCTCGGTGTTGCGCTGAATCTTGAGCTTTTGGGGCTCGATTTCGACCAAATCAGCCAAACGCATCGAGCCGACGTGGCGCACGGGCTCGAGCACGCCGTGGCCATTGGCTCGTTTTCGATAGCGCCAAGCCACCGTAGCCGCAAAGTCAGGCGCGCTGAGAGCCTGAGGAAGCGACTGCTCCAGGCGCGACATCAGCGCGTCGGCTCGCGCGAGTGTGGCCAGCAAACTGGCGGCAAGTTGGTCGTTCATCCGGTTGTCCTGAGGGTGCCTAATGGCGTCGGCTATGACCGATAGTCGGCGTTGATCTTGACGTAATCTTCAGAAAAGTCGCAGGTCCAAACCGTCTCACTGATTGCACCGCGATGCAAATGGAGGGTGATGTCGACTTCACTCAGGGCCATGACGCGTGCGGCGTCGGCTTCGACATAGCTTGGCATTCGCCCGCCGCCCTCAACAACATGCACGTCGCCGATGTGCATCGAGATCAATCTCTGGTCGAGATCATCAATGCCGGCGTAGCCTGCAGCAGCCAAAATTCGACCCAAATTGGGGTCGCTGGCATACAGGGCGGTTTTAACCAACGGCGAGTGCGCGATGGCGTAGCAAACCTTGAGCGCCTCGACCGAGTCGCGCGCGCCGTCGCAGCGCACGCTGATGAACTTGGTTGCACCTTCGCCGTCGCGCACGATGGCTTGGGCCAAATCGCGGGCGACGCCCATCAAGGCCGCTTTGAGCGCGGCACCCGCTGCGCTGCTCCAGCTGTCAATGGTTGCGTGGCGGCTTTGTTGGGTGGCGATCAGGATGAGCGAGTCGTTGGTCGACGTATCGCCGTCAACCGTGATGCGGTTGAACGAGGCATCGGCCAGCTCTTTGGCGATTGACTGCAACATGCCGGGCGCGAGTTTGGCGTCGGTGGCGACGAACCCGAGCATGGTGGCCATGTTGGGGCGGATCATGCCCGCGCCTTTGCTGATACCCGTGACGGTCACCGTGGTTGTACCGACCGCAATTTGGCGCGAAAACGCCTTGGGCACCGTGTCGGTCGTCATGATCGCATTAGCGGCGTCCAGCCAGCGCGCGGGTGCGGCACTTGCCACTGCGGCGGGCAACGCCGCGATGATGCGGTCGCTGGGCAGCGTCTCCATGATCACACCTGTCGAAAACGGCAGTACTTGCTCCGGCGCAACATCCAGCTGTTGAGCCATGGCGATGCAAGTGGCCATGGCGCGGCTCATGCCGTCTGCGCCAGTACCGGCATTGGCGCATCCGGTGTTGATGACCAGGGCCCGAACATCCATTGCACGCGACAGGTGCTCACGGCAGAGCTGAACTGGCGCGGCACAAAAGCGATTTTGGGTAAACACCCCGGCAACTTGTGCGCCCGGCTCAAGCAACATGACGGTCAAATCGTTTTTATTGGCCTTGCGCACGCCCGCTTGGGCGATGCCAAGGGTCAAGCCGGGCACAGCAAACAGGCGTTCAGCAATGGGCGGCGGCAAATTCACGGGCATGGCGAGGCTCCTGAAATCAAAAACGGGGCTCAGAAAAACGCCCTGGCACGTCAAACAACAAACCAGGGCGCAACTGCAAACGGACCAAGGACTGAAACCGGCTTAGCTCAATCTGCCGTGGCAATGCTTGAACTTTTTGCCACTGCCGCATGGACACGGGTCATTGCGACCGACATGACCGACGGACTCGAGCGCGGTCGATGCATCCAGCGTGGTTTGCGCTTCGCCTGACTCGTCGGGCGCGGTGTAGCTCACGTTGTGAATGTTGTCAGCCCGCGCTTCGAGTTGTTGCGTGGCGGCTTCAACTTGCTCGCTTGATTGCACTTTGACCAACAGCAGCAGCTTAGTGACCTCGTTTTTCACCATGTCAAGTAGCTGACTAAACAGCTCAAACGCCTCGCGCTTGTATTCTTGTTTCGGTTGCTTTTGGGCGTAGCCGCGCAGGTGAATGCCCTGTCGCAGGTAGTCCAGTGCACTCAAGTGGTCGCGCCAATGGCTATCAATGCTTTGCAACAGCACCATCCGCTCGAAATTGGTGAAGTTTTCTTCGCCCGCGAGTTCGACCTTAGACGCGTAGACCGAATTGGCAGCGTCCAACACGGTTTTCAAAACGTCTTCGTCGGTGATCGTGCTTGATGCTTTGACTTGCGCGGCAAGGTCGAGATCCAGCTGCCAGTCGTCACGCAGCGCGCGCTCTAAACCAGCAAGGTCCCACTGCTCTTCAACGGAGTTTGCAGGCACGAACTGTTGCACCAAGTCGGTGAAGCAACCGTATCGCAGGCCGGTAATTTGGTCTCGAAGGGCTTGCGCGTCTAGGATTTCATTGCGCTGTTGGTAAATGACTTTACGTTGATCATTGGCGACATCATCGTACTCAAGCAGCTGCTTGCGCATGTCAAAGTTGCGCGCTTCAACCTTGCGTTGCGCGGACTCGATGCTTCGGCTCACGATGCCGGCTTCAATCGCCTCGCCGTCCGGCATTTTGAGGCGGTCCATGATGGCTTTGACGCGCTCACCAGCGAAGATGCGCATGAGCGAATCGTCTAGGCCCAGATAAAAACGTGACGAGCCTGGGTCGCCTTGACGGCCTGATCGGCCCCGCAATTGGTTGTCGATGCGGCGAGATTCGTGGCGCTCGGTGGCGATGATTCGCAAACCACCCAAGGCCTTGATGTCTTCGTGCGCTGCCTGCCAATCCATGCGTAGCTTTGCCACCTGAGCGGTCTTTTCTGCGTCTGCGAGTGCCTCGCTTGACTCGATGCCTTGAATGCGCTTTTCGATGTTGCCACCCAGAACGATGTCAGTCCCACGACCAGCCATGTTGGTGGCGATGGTGATGGCTTTGGGCGAGCCTGCCTGGGCAATGATGTCGGCTTCGCGAGCGTGCTGCTTAGCGTTTAGCACCTCATGCGGCAAACCAGCCTCTACCAGCAACGCAGCGATGACTTCGGAGTTTTCAATCGAAGACGTGCCGACCAACACGGGTTGCCGACGCTCGTGGCACTCTTTGATGTCGGCAATGGCTGCCTCGTACTTTTCGCGGGTTGTCTTGTAAACGCGGTCTTGCTGATCGGTGCGTTGGCTCTTGCGGTTGGGCGGGATCACGACCGTCTCTAGGCCGTAAATTTCTTGGAATTCGTAGGCTTCGGTGTCGGCCGTGCCGGTCATGCCTGCCAATTTGCCGTAAAGACGGAAATAGTTTTGAAAGGTGATTGAGGCCAGAGTCTGGTTCTCAGCCTGAATTTCAACACCTTCTTTGGCTTCAACGGCTTGGTGCAAGCCATCGCTCCAGCGGCGCCCCGTCATCAAGCGTCCGGTGAATTCGTCAACGATGATGACCTCACCGGCTTGCACAACATAGTGCTGATCGCGGTGGTAGAGATTGCGTCCACGCAATGACGCGTAGAGGTTGTGCACCAAAGTGATGTTGGCCGGGTCGTAGAGCGATGCGCCCTCGGCCAACAACCCGGCACCGCTAAGCAACTTCTCGGCACTTTCGTGGCCTTGCTCGGTGAGGTAAATTTGCTGCGATTTCTCATCAACGGTGAAGTCGCCCGGTTTGGTCACGCCCAAGCCGGTGCGGGGGTCGGCTTCGCCCTCTTGCCGAGTCAGCAAGGGCGCGATGCGGTTCATGGTGAGGTAGACATCGGTGTGGTCGTCGGCTTGGCCGCTGATGATGAGCGGCGTGCGGGCCTCATCAATCAAGATCGAGTCGACTTCGTCAACGATGGCAAATGCCAAGCCACGCTGCACGCGGTCTTTCGCATCGTGAACCATGTTGTCACGCAAGTAATCAAAACCGTATTCGTTGTTGGTGCCGTAGGTGATGTCCGAGTTGTAAGCGCTTTGCTTTTCGTCGCGCGGCAGCTGCGCCGAATTGATGCCGACCGACAAACCCATGGCGTTGTAAAGCCGCCCCATCCACAAGGCATCGCGGCTCGCCAGATAGTCGTTGACGGTAACGACGTGCACACCCTTACCAGTCAAGGCGTTCAAATACACCGGCAACGTACCGGTTAAGGTCTTGCCTTCGCCCGTGCCCATCTCGGCAATTTTGCCGTAATGAAGCGCCATGCCGCCTGAGAGCTGCACATCAAAGTGACGCATTTTCATCACGCGCTTGGAGGCTTCGCGAACCGTGGCAAACGCCTCTGGGAGCAGTTGCTCCAGAGTCTCGCCCTTGGTCAAACGGGCTTTGAACTCGTCGGTTTTGGCGCGAAGATCGGCGTCACTGAGCGCCTCCCAAGTCGACTCCATCGAGTTGATTTGATCGACGACTTTTTTGTATTGCTTGAGCAATCGGTCGTTTCGGCTGCCAAAGATGCGGGTGAGGAAGTTCGTTGCCATAAATCAGTACAAAGGGAATCTGCTATCAAGTGAGGCAAACAACGCCAAAAACAAGCCCGCGACCATTCAGCGGTAGCTAAGAGGGGTGTCACCGGTGCCAGTTAGGACACCACCAAAACCAAACCCTCAATTGTATCGGTGCGCGCTTTGCCGCTAAAACGGCCTGAGCTGAACGGGATTTTGCGGCCGCAGCTGCACGGGTTGCCGCTGTTGGCGCGAGTTGTTGGCATTTTTGTTGGCGTCGACAGTACCGAGTTGTGCCGTCGGTTCGTTCAAACTGGGACCCGCCGCCAAGAATTTAGATGGGTCTTGCGGCACCCCTTGAACCAAAACCTCAAAGTGCAAATGCGGCCCTGTCGAGCGCCCGGTGGAGCCCACATCGGCAATGCGTTGACCGCGCTTGACGACGTCGCCTTGGTTGACATGAACTTTTGACGCGTGGGCATAGCGGGTGACTAAGTTGTTGCCATGATCAATTTCGACCATGCGCCCATAAGCGGCATGCCACTCCTGAGCGACCACGATACCGCCTGCCGCCGCCAAAATCGGCGAACCTGGCTCGGCCTGGAAGTCAAGCCCCGTGTGCAAAGCCGACCGCCCGGTGATCGGGTCTGCGCGCCAGCCAAACCCGCTACCCAGGGTGCCAGCAGGCACAGGCTGCTGGGTGGGTAGCAAATAGCGCTTCATTCGCGACTCGAATAGTCGCGACTCGGCAATGGTGAGCAAATCCGTGCGTTGACCGGTGAGCTGCTCAATCTGATCCAAGGTTTTAGCCAATTCATCGAGATCGCGCGGCTGGGCGAGCTGGACTCCACCCTTGCCACCGCCACCGCCACTGCCACTGCCATTTCCCTGCGGCGCGCTCGCCGCTGGCTTGGCCTCAGGCAACGGCAGCCCTGCAAGCCCGCCCACACGCTCCAAAAGCGACTCAAATTGCGCCATTCGGCCTTGCATCTCGCCGACCCGCGTGGCCATGGCACCAATATTTTCGCGCACGAACTTATCGCGCTGCTCGGCTTCGTCTTTGGTTACCAATCGGACCAATTGGCTCACGACAGGCCAGTTGTTGCGCGCGCCAGTCAAAAACACCCAGTGATACAACCCCACAGATGTCAACATCAGCACCACCGACGCGGCCATGCCCACCAAGAGCAGACGAGTGCCCGTCAGGTGAATGGGTCGGGCTTTTGCCATCCACGCGTCAGTGATAATCAAATGCATCGTGTTTTCTCCTCTTCGCGTTGGCACTCATGCGCCGCGCCATCCGCCCACCTCGGGCAGTACCGATTCACCAAACCCAGTCCACGCCACCACATCATGGGCTACGCGCCGCGCCGAACCATCATCCCGCGTTCAACGATGAACATTGTCGCAGCAGCGCAGGCTCAGCCAACCCTGGCCCGACTGGCGGCTCTCGCCCAACGCTCGAACCAACTGCTGATCGAGCTGCGTGTTCATGTGCCGCCTCCCATTCGCGGTTTAGTTCAAGCCGGCCCAATCGACGATGAGAGTTGGTGCCTCATCGCCGCCAACTCGGCCGTCGCAGCCAAACTGCGCCAAGTCGTCCCAACCCTGCTTCAAGGCGCGCAGCAACGAGGCTTGCAAGTCAAGTCCTTGCGAATCAAAGTGGCAACACAGCGCCTCATCTGATACTTGATAAATCAAAATTCGTAGCAACAAACTCAATGAATCCGGTAACCAAGAGCTGATTTAATCAAGAATAGGACTTACGCAAAACTGTCCCAGCAAGGCGCAGTGACGACGACAGTGCGAACAGCACGGCTAGCCCGCATATTTCACCGTGACGGCATCCAGCGCACGCCGCAGCGGGATGCAGCGGCGTGCCGCATGGCGCGTCAGGGGCTCAACGCCCTTGCAAGGCAGGCGGTGCGGCGCTGCGCCCGCTGCGGGGATGCGATGGGTGCCGAGTGTTTTTGCGACGGTACAAATTGGATTTGATAGAAATGACCACGTTTGCCTCGACAAAACGCCGCAAAAACACGT
>JANOPN010000136.1:0-30606 GCA_031421855.1 Comamonadaceae bacterium | reverse complement strand
GCGCAACGATGAGGCGACTGTCGCTGAGCCAAGCATTGGCGGCATGGCAGGAGGTCGCGCACGAACTGTCTGAAGCACCTCGAAAGCGAAAAAGGCAGACGGATACCTTGAGGGAAATTTTAAGTTAGCGCATATGCGCCTCCGCGGCTATGACGGATCGGGTGGCATGGTTGATGATGCATGGGGTCATCTCACGAAAATAATAGCAACAAACTCAATGAATCCGGCGACCAAGGCCATATTTCACGTCCAATTCATCTCAATCCGCCCCAAACCTGCCTAGTCAGCCCGTATCGCGCACTCGACCGCCTTCGCGCCGAGCAGCTCGACGCAAACTGATGGCGCGATGCCGACCAAGTAGCCGCGTTGCCCGCCGTTGATGTAGATGATGTCGAGCGCCAAAATGCTGCGCTCAACGTACGTGGGCATGGCTTTGCGGGTGCCAAATGGTGAAGTGCCGCCGACCATGTAGCCGCTGTGGCGCTGGGCGATTTCGGGTTTGCAGGCTTGGACGGTTTTAGCACCCATTTGCCGCGCCAGGTTTTTGGTGCTGACCGTGCAGTCGCCGTGCATCAAGACAATGAGTGGCTGGCCACCCTCGTCTTCCATGACCAGTGTTTTGACGACTTGGTGCTCAGGCACACCCAAAGCCGAGGCGCTGACTGCTGTGCCGCCATGGTCAACATAGGCGTACGGGTGCTCGCTGTAGCTGACGTTGTGCGATTTGAGCCAGGCAGTAGCAGGCGTTTGGCTGACGTGGGTCTTCTTACTCATCGCTACCGACTCAAAGTCCGGCGATGAGCCGCGCCAGTGCTTGCTGCTCAGCCAATGGCTCGAACAAATGTGAGCGCGCCGCACACTGGCTGCGCAGGTGGTTTAAAAACCCGGTGTCGTCGCGACACCGCTCAACCAATGAGGCCAATGCGAGGTCGTCGCCCAGCTCAAAGTAGCCGCTGTAGTCGCCACCCAGCATGCCGATGTTGCCGCTGATTCGGCTGGCGAGCACGGGCGTGTCGGATTGCACGGCCTCCAAAATCACGTGCGCCCCACCCTCCATCACGCTGGCGTGAACGAGCAAATCGGCTCTCGCGATGCGGGCCAGCGTCTCGTCGTGGGTCAGTGCACCCAAGAAGACATAGTTGCGGCACGCTGCTTGGGTGTCAAGGGCCATTTGGTGCAATTGGGCATCTAAACCGCCGCCGGCGTGGGCAAAAGTCAGGTCGGTGCGCCGTGTGAGCCGTGTCGCCGCGCGCATGTAGGTGGCAGGGTCTTTTTCGTCGCGCAAATGCCCAACCATCAGCACATCCAGCGGCGCTGATGCGTCGAGTCGCGGCACATGGGCGAGTTTTGGGGTCGATTGGTACACCACATCGGTTTTGGCCCGCCACTCTGGGCGAAGCTCATCCAGACCGGCGTCTTGCAAAACGACCAGTTTGTTGGTGATGTCAAGCGAGGCTTGGGCTGAAGCATCGGTTCGGATGTCTCGATACAGGTCAGTGCCAGTCAAAACGACGACAACGGGCTTGTGGGGCCAGGTTTGGCGCCAAGCCAAAACGCTGTCGCTGCTGCGCCGAGCGTGTAAGGCGATCAAGAGATCGGCTGACTCATCGCCAGGAGCCCAATTCAGGGCGCAGCGCGTATTCGCGCCCAAGTTTTGTAGCATCTGCGCCCAACGCTCAGCTGTGTGGGCGTTACCATTGATTGATGACGCTGTTTTGCGAACCTGGACGCTTGGGCTGACGATGGTGATTTGGACGACTGACACGATTGAGAGCATGAACCGAGAAGACACAACACCGCTGTTGAGTGCCGCGCTGGCCGATCCAACGCTGATTCGCCACGCCGATCGAGCCACTTTGGCCCGGGCGCTGCAAGACGCCAGAGATCATACGACAGCGCAATTCGCTGCGTACGAGGCAGCCTTGCAGCCTGGTTTTGATGTGCCGATGCGCCCGGTGTTGAACCCGCCGCTGTGGGAGCTGGGGCATGTCGCTTGGTTTCAAGAATGGTGGATCGCACGCAACACACAGCGTGCGCACGGCCGACACGCCGATGCCGAGGCAAACCGCCTGCCCTCCATGTTGCCGCAGGCCGACATTTGGTACAACTCCAGCACCGTTGGGCACCCAAGCCGCTGGGCCTTGCCGCAGTTGGATTTGGCCCAGACCCAATCGTATTTGGACACCACACTCAAACAAACACTCAGTTTGCTTGAGCGCACCCCCAATACCGACGCCGATTTGTACTTTTATCGGCTTTGCCTCGCCCACGAAGACATGCACGGCGAAGCGTTTTCGATGATGGCGCTTGATTTGGGTTTGATCGCACCCGCGCAACTGCCCTGCTCGGTTCGGCCAATCCGCCAATTGGTTGTGGAGGCCCATCGCTGGTTGACCGGTTCAAGCGACGCGGGCTTCAGTTTTGACAACGAACGCGGGGAGCACGAGGTGGCGCTGGCGCGTTTCGAAATTGATTCGGACTTGGTAACCCGCGCCGAGTTTTCGCAATACCTCAGCGCCACCGGGCAGTTTGAGCGCGCCTCGCAATGCGCGTCAGACAGCCGGGCGCCGGGCAGCCCCATGACCCACGTCACGCTGACTGATGCACAGGCCTATTGCGCTTGGCGTGGTCGTCGGCTGCCGACGGAGCACGAGTGGGAGGCCGCCCAACACCAACACGGTGGCGCGTTTTCTTGGGGCCAGGCTTGGGAGTGGACGGCCAGCAGCTTTGAGGCGTATCCGGGCTTCACGATGGACCCCTACCGCGAATACTCGCAACCTTGGTTTGGCAACCACTCGGTACTCAAGGGCGGCTCGCTGTGGAGTCGGCCACGCATGCGCCACCCACGCTATCGCAACTTTTTTCTGCCGCACCGGGTTGACGTGCTGTCGGGGTTCAGGACGGCCGCGTCAAGCTGAGCATTGACCCAACCGAGCCGCTCAGCCCCCAGAGAGCAGACCCATGGCATTCATTGCGGTTGCGTTGACAACCTGCGGTCAAAAAAGCCAACAAAAAAGCCCCTCAAACCAGAGATTTGAGGGGCTTTTTGAGGGTCAACATGCGCATGGCGCGTGCCGACCAGTTCTTTGGCGGAGTGAGAGGGATTCGAACCCTCGATGCGGCTCTACACCGCATACTCCCTTAGCAGGGGAGCACCTTCGGCCACTCGGTCATCGCTCCGTTGTCGAATTATGACATGAACGCCGAAGGTTTTTTACCTTGGTTCACGCCTGATGTCTCATGGCACTTGGGCTCGCCATCGGTCGTCCCATGATGGATCGCTGGCGTCGGCCACGCGGGCAAGGTCTCGTCGGTCTCGTTTGGTGGGTCGCGTGCCAGCCAAGGCGGCAGCGGGGTCGGTGTTGCGGGCATGGCCTGCGAGCCAAATGGCGTGTGCGGCCGCGCTGTCGGGGGTTTCCAAATACAAACCTTGCGCCACCGCCGCTGGGCCGCGAATATTGGACAGCGCCGCAACATCGAAGCTGCGCACGTGTTGCAAATGGCGGATGCTCACGACATCGCCGACGCGGATTTCACGCCCCGGTTTTGCGACTTGACCATTGACGTTGATGCGGTGTGCGTCAAGCTGGTCTTGTGCCAGACTTCGCGTTTTGAAAAATCTCGCCACCCACAACCACTTGTCGATTCTCAAAAAAACCTCATTTGTGTCGATCTAACCCAGTTTGCGAGTCACTGAAGCCCAAGCACGCGTTCGAGTGCTAGCGGGCAACCCCGGCGGGCGAGATCCAAGCGAACACGCGACGACGGTGCTCATGACCCAGCCGTCTAGCCCCGCGTAGTTGATGCCGAAACCTGCTCCAGCCACGCCAAAATTATTGGCTGACGCGGGGTTACTGGCACGCCACTGCGGCCATGGGTCGCGGTTGACGTGAATTTGCGAGCCCTCAACGAACAGATGGGCACGAAGATTGGGGCCGTACTGGCGTCCGAGCTCCAAATTCAGCACCGCACCTTCATCGCCGACAACGTCGGCGGCGCGATATGCACGCACGCCAAGTAGGCCGCCGCCCGAAAAAGCCTCGCTGGCGTCGAGGTTCTTGGAGGCATGCTGCCCGCTCACACTCAAGCGCAGATCGCTCGCCCGCCCAACCCGCAATTGAGCCTGCGCAGCGTATCGAACCGCGACGAAATTGCCTGCGATGTTGGCCCCTGCGGAGTCTCGTGCCGCGTCAAGCGGCGCGTGCAGCGTGACCCTGCCACCGCGCGCGTGGACGTGGGCCAGCAAGCTGAACGGGCCAACCGCGTCTTGCCAAGTGCCAACCAAACTACCCACAGCCAAACGGCGATCCTGCCCGAGCACACCGCCACCGAGGACATGAGTTTTGCGCTCAACCGCCGCGCCAACCGTCGCTTGGGCGTTGACGACCCAGTCCACGCTCGCCCCAGTCGCGTCTGCGCGCCCTGCGAGCGCGGCGTTCACGCCAACGCCGCCAGCTTGCTGCACCAGTCGAGCGTGTCGAGCGCCCACTCGCAAAGACGGACTGGCAAACAGCGAGGACGCCTGCAACTGCATCCATTGCTGCCCTTGCGAAAACAACAATTGGGCAAGCAATTGGTCGCCGCGCCCCAATTGATCGTTTAAAGCCAATCGGCTTGAGATCGCTGAATATTCTTCAAACGACGCGGTCAAGTCTCCTTGGAAAACACCTGCCTCCGTCACCGAAACACCCAAATCCGACGTGCCTTTGGCAGCGCCGTCGCTGGTGCTCACCTGCGCCACGACGCCAGGAATCGCGTTTAAGCGAGCCAGCACGTCGTCAATGGCCGTTTGAGACAGCACCGTCGAGCTCTGGGGCAAGGCATCGCGCACCCAAGACGGGTCAAGCCGCAAAGACCCGGCGACAGGTGTGTAGCGAATCGCGCCCAACCGGCCCTCAAGCACCGATAGGCGAACGGTGACGACCGAGCCAGCGGCGCCAAAATCTTGCTCGGGCAAATACGCGTCGGCCAACAAATAGCCTCGGCGGTGGTACGCCAGTCTCAACTCGGTGACGACGGCTTGCAAATCGCGCCAGCGCAAAGCCTTGCCGACAAAGGGCGCAACGATGGCTTGAACCGTTGGCTCGCCCAGCATGGTCACGCCGCTAAATTCGAACCCTGCAACCCGAACCGCATGATCGAATGCGATTTGCGTGGGGATGTCGCCCGTTTTGGCTTGGGCCTCGGAGACACCCGGCCGAGCTTTGACCGCCAGCGGTTCGCGAAACACCTTGCGCTGGTTGCCACGCTGGCGTTGATCGAGCGCACCCGATGCACTTAGATCGGCCGCTGCGACCGTGCCACCCATGGACAGCGCCATGGCACCCAAACATGAACCAACAACGATTTCGAACGATTTCACTGGATCATTTCGACAAAATACTCCCGCGCGACAGTGCGCGACATACAACTTTACTGGGATTTTATGTTGAACGCGCGATTTTTGCCACAACATCGCGCCCAGCATCCAACAGCGTTGTCGCGCACCAATTGACAGCGCAGCGACAGCCAGAAATTGGGGTTTCGCATGATGATTGCTCACCTCATTAACCAACTAAGGGCTACACCATGCGCCGCGACGAATTTCTCAAAAGCTTGACCGCACTCTCAGGCCTCGCAACCGTTGGGCTTGCGGCGATGTCTCCCGCTCAAGCGGCTGTCGCCTTGAAGATGATGATTCCTGCAAACCCCGGCGGCGGCTGGGACACGACTGGCCGCGCGCTGGGCAAGGCCATCTCTGACGGCAAGTTGGCCGACAGCGTTCAGTACGACAACAAAGGCGGCGCGGCCGGTGCCATCGGTTTGGCGCAGTTCGTCAACAGCACCAAGGGCGATCCCAATGCATTAATCATGATGGGTGCTGTCATGCTGGGCGGCATCATCACGGGGCGACCACCCGTGAACATCACCCAGTGCACACCAATTGCGCGCTTGACCAGTGAGTACAACGTGTTCGTGCTGCCGACCAATTCGCCATTCAAAACCATGAAAGACGTGGTCGCGCAGCTCAAAAAAGACCCGGGCTCCGTCAAGTGGGGCGGTGGCTCACGTGGGTCGACGGAGCACATCGCTGCTTGCATGTTGGCACGCGCTGTCGGGGTTGATCCCAAGCGCGTGAACTATGTCGCGTTTCGTGGCGGCGGCGAGGCCACGGCGGCCATTTTGGGCGGCAACGTGACGGTTGGCGGCAGCGGCTACAGCGAGTTTGCTGAGCACATCGCAGCCGGAAAAATGCGCACGATTGGCGTGACATCGGACAAACGCATCAAAGGCATTGACGTCCCAACCATGAAGGAGCAAGGCTTTGACGTGATCCTCGGCAACTGGCGCGGTGTTTATGGCGCGCCCGGCATCACCGCCGCCCAGCGTGACGAGTTGACCAAACTCGTTGTCGCGGCAACCAAGACCAAAGCTTGGACCGATGCACTGGACAAGAACAAATGGACCCCCGCGTTGCTGACGGGCAAAGAATATGACTCGTTCGTTGACTACGAGTTTGCATCGCTGCGCGCCGTGATGCACTTGTCTGGCATGTTGTGAAGCCCTTGTTGCGCAAACAGGCCGCTGCGTCAGTGGGTCTGTTGGCGCTGGCGGGGGTCTTTGCGGTTGGGGCAGCCTCGCTCAGTAGCGAGGCTGGCTACGGCGGCGTTGGTCCCAACTTCTTGCCCGGGGTGGTGAGCGTGGTTTTGGCTGCGTGTGGGGCAGTGCTGCTTTGGCAAGCGCTCAAAGGCGGATGGCCGGTTGACGCATCTGCGGCATCAGATGGGCCCGATGCAACACCCGACTGGGCTTCATTCGCTTGGGTGTCAGCCGGTCTGTTAGCAAACGCGGCTTTTATTCAGTCAATCGGGTTTATTTTGAGCTGCGCACTTTGTTTTGCGCTCGCCGCTCGCGGGTTTCGGCTTGCGACTCAGGCCAAAGAAAACACCATGAAAAGTTTTGGCGTTGACCTTGGATTGGGCGCGGCGATCGCCGCCCCCGTGTTTTGGTTGTTCACCTTGGCACTCAACGTCAACTTGCCTGGCTTGACCAAGACCGGTTGGCTCTGAGCGCGTTCGCGCCAGAGCGCCCCCGAAATCCCCTAAAAGAGAACCAGCCATGGACATTTGGAACAACCTCCTGCAGGGGTTCATCACCGCAGGCACGCCCATCAATTTGCTTTGGGCGTTTGTCGGTTGCGTCATTGGCACCGCAGTTGGAGTCTTGCCGGGCATTGGCCCAGCGGTGGCTGTGGCGATGCTGCTGCCGATCACGCTCAAGGTTGACCCAACGGCTTCGATGATTTTCTTCGCCGGCATCTACTACGGCGCGATGTACGGCGGCTCGACCACGTCGATTTTGCTCAACACGCCAGGCGAAACTGGCTCGATGATGACGGCGATGGAGGGCAACCTCATGGCCAAAAATGGGCGTGCCGGTGCCGCACTGGCAACCGCAGCAGTCGGCTCATTTGTAGCCGGAACCATCGCCACCGTATTGGTGACGCTTTTTGCCCCCGTGGTTGCTGAATTCGCGGTCAAACTGGGGCCGCCCGAGTATTTTTGCTTGATGTTGATCGCATTCACCACCGTCAGCGCCCTGCTCGGCGCGAGTCGATTGCGTGGGCTGACGGCTTTGTTCATTGGACTGGCCGTGGGCTTGGTCGGCATGGACCAGATCTCGGGCACGGCCCGGTACACCGCTGGCGTGCCGGAGTTGCTTGACGGTATCGAAATTGTGTTGGTAGCCGTGGGCTTATTCGCGGTTGGCGAGGCCTTATATGCCGTGTTGTACGAGGGCAAGCAAAAGAGCGTTCAGCATGAGATGAGCCGCATCCACATGACCAAAGAAGACTGGAAACGCTCGTGGCCAGCATGGATGCGCGGCACATTCATTGGGTTTCCGTTTGGCACGATTCCAGTTGGCGGCTCGGAGATTCCAACGTTTTTGAGCTACGCCACCGAACAAAAACTCGCCCAGGGCGAAAACGCCAAAGAATTCGGCACCGTCGGAGCAATCGAAGGCGTGGCAGCACCCGAGGCGGCCAATAACTCAGCCATCACCGCAACCCTGATCCCCTTGCTCACGCTGGGTATTCCCACATCCAACACCGCGGCGATCATGCTCGGCGCATTTCAAAATTACGGCATTCAGCCCGGGCCACAGCTTTTTACCAGCTCGGCGGCCTTGGTATGGGCCTTGATTGCTTCGCTGTACATCGGCAACGTGATGCTGCTGATTTTGAATTTACCGCTCGTGGGCATGTGGGTTAAATTGCTCAAAATTCCGCGACACTGGCTCTATGCGGGCATTTTGATATTTGCAACCGTGGGGGTTTACGGCATGCGCCAATCGGCGTTTGATCTGTTTTTGCTCTACGCCATTGGTGTGGTGGGCGTGTTCATGCGTCGCTTTGATTTTCCGACCGCTCCCGTCATCGTTGGCATGATTTTGGGGCCACTCGCCGAAGCGCAGCTTCGAAATGCCATTGCCATCGGCGAAGGCAAGTGGACCGTGTTTTTCGAGCGCCCCATGTCGCTGACGCTGTTACTCATCGTGGTTGCACTCTGGGTTGTACCAACCGTTTTGAAAATGCGCCGTCGTCAACGGGTCGCGTAACCCATCGCCTGCGGCAACGCCAAGACGATTGCAGGCCAAATCGTCATGGCGAGCAACACCAACAACAATGCCAGCCCGAGGGGCCAGCCTTCGCGAAGCATGTCGCGCACCGCAATGCCGGTGAGCGCATGCGTCACAAACAGCAACATGCCAAAAGGCGGCGTGATCAGCCCGATCATCATGTTGACGATGATGAGAACGCCGAAATGCACCAAGTCAATGCCCAGCGCGTTGACCGACGGCAGCAGCATCGGCACAAACACCAACAACATCACGGTTGTGTCCAGAAAACACCCCAAGACCAAAAAGAGGCCGTTTGCCAAAAGCAAGAACAACAGCGGCGTCAGGTCCAAGCCTGCAATCACGAGCCCCAGCTTTTGCGGCACTGCCTCCGCCGTGAGTGCGTAATTGAGCAAATAAGCGCCAGAAATGATGATCGCGATCACGGCCGTCGATCTCGCGGACTCCAGCACCACGGCCACGAGCGCACGGGCATTCAAGGCACGATAAACCCAAGTCGCCAAAACCAAGGCATGCAAGGCCGCCACGGCCGCAGCCTCGGTAGGCGTGAACGCGCCGCTGTACAGCCCCCCCAGCAGCACAACAGGCAAACTCAGCGGCACGACTCCGCGCCAAAGCGCAGCCCGCCACGCCCCTTGCGCCATCGCCGGCTCGCGGGGCATGTTGCGCCGTGTTGCCATCACGTGCACGCACGCCATCAACACCAAGGCCATCAGCAAGCCCGGCACCACGCCGCCCATAAAAAGAGCACCGACCGACGCGCCCGACACCAAAGAGTAAATCACCATCGGAATCGACGGCGGGATGATCGGGCCAATCGTCGCGCTGGCCACCACCACCGCACCGGCAAAGCCCGGCGTGTAGCCGGGCTTACTCAACATTTGCTTGATGGTGACCAAGCCCGGACCCGCCGCGTCTGCAATCGCGCTGCCACTCATGCCCGAAAAGACCACGCTCACCAAAATATCAACCTGCGCCAAACCGCCCTGCACGCGCCCAACCAGCACCCGGCAAGCGTCAAAAATGCGCTCGGATATCGAGCCCGCATTCATGACATTGGCCGCAAAAATGAACATCGGCACAGCCAGCAGCACATAGCCACTCATCATGCCGTTGAGCACCTGTTCAGCGGCCAAACCCAGGTCTTGTTTGGTGGTAATCAAATACGCGATGCCTGCGGCCAACATGGCAAACCCGATTGGCGCGCGCAACACAATCAAGGCCACCAAAACGCCCAGCAGCGTCCACAAACCGGCCGTCATGCCTTAGCCCGAGCCAAGCTTGCAAACTGCCAGGCGCAGCGCAAGACAATCGACACCAACATCACCACAAAGGGCATGAACACCCAGCGATAAGACCACCCCAAGACCGGCGTTGCCTCGCGCTGCATGAACTGCACATAGTCCCAACACGCGGGGATTGCCCAAGTCACCAAGGCGGCCACTGCGATCCATTGGAGACCCAACATCAAGCGACCGACACGCTTGGGCATGGCATCAACCGCCGAGTCAAACGCCACATGGCCTTGCCACGGCACCAATGCCGTGCAACCCCAAAGCACGATCCATGTGTACAAAATCACGGCCAACTCATCGGTCCATGGCATGGGGCGGTTAAACGCAAACCGAGCACCGATCTGGATCACGAAAACAACAAACAGGGCGATAAAGAGCGTCGCACCCAGCGCGTTGGCCAACCGCTGGCAAGCCTCCAAAACGCGCCCCAAACCACGCGGCGCAAACACCCCAGCGGGGTTATTTGACTGCACTGATGCGATCCAACAAACCCGCAGGCCAAGCCTTGGCGATGTCTGACTTCATGTATGCCGCTTGCACATGGGTGCGAAAAGCCGCCACGTCAGG
This sequence comes from Comamonadaceae bacterium, assembly GCA_031421855.1. Classification (GTDB taxonomy): domain Bacteria; phylum Pseudomonadota; class Gammaproteobacteria; order Burkholderiales; family Burkholderiaceae_C; genus JAAFHN01. Next base: position 20,125 of record JANOPN010000136.1, on the reverse strand, counting down.
CGTGGTGACTTGCAAGCCTTGCGAGCGGAAAAACGCCACAATTTCGCCCTCTTCCTTGATGCGGTTGTCGTTGTTGAACGCCGCTGCCGCTGCTGCGGCCTGCTTCACTGCGGCTTGGTGAGCTGGAGTCAGCGCGCCAAGCGCTTTGCTGCTCATGGCTAAAAATAAGCCGTCAGTCAAATGACTGGTCAACACCAACTGCTTGGTGACCTCGTGAAACTTGGCTGCCTTCACAGTGGGCAACGGGTTGTCTTGGCCATCGATGGTGCCGGTTTTGAGTGCCAGATACACCTCGCCAAATGCCAGTGGCGTGGCTCTCGCACCCAAAGCATCACCCAAAAATAGCCACTCTTTGCTGCCGGGCATGCGCAGCTTGATGTCTTTGAGGTCAGCGGGCACGCGCACGGGTCGCGCTTCACGCAAATTGAGTTGGCGCGTACCCAAATACGCGGTTGCCAGCACGGTGATGTCCATCTTTTGGGCAACCAACTTAAACATCTCTTGCCCAATCGGGCCGTTAAAAATGCGCTGTTGATGCGCGGCATCGCGAACCGCGTACCCCGCCGTGAAAATTGAAAACTCGGGCACTAACTTGGCCACATCAAACGCTGAAATTGCGGCCAACTCCAGGCTGCCGCGAGCCATCGCTGTCGGCTCGGCGCCTTGTTTGAACAATGCCGCATTCAGATTGATCTGCACATCAAACACGCCAGGGGCTGATTTGTCGACGCTGTCTTTGAACACCGTCCACATCTTGGCGTGCCAATCGTCAGCCACTGCCGGGGTTGAGATCCGAAGCGGGATCTTCGTTTGCGCGAGCGCGCCCGTGTTGCATGCCGCAAGAGCGGCCCCGGCAAGACCCGCATTGAGCAAGGCACGGCGTTTCATTTCAATCATGGACACTCTCAGTTGACGTTCAAGGGGCAAGCTCGCGGACCAAGCCGACTTTGGCCTGCCGACGCTGCGCTTTTCGGGTTTTTTCATGCTTACCCGCCTTGCGCGCGATTGCGGCTGCGACCAAGGGGTTGCGCGGCTTGAGCAAACTGGTGGGCAAGCTCAGCACCAGCCGAGCGGCCTTGATTTGACGGGCTGATGACGACATGCTCGGATTATCCAAGATCGCTCATCGCGTCTCAGCGCTTTGAGAACTTCACCACGCCTGACGCCAAGGCCGTGCCGACCACGATCACGACCGCGCAAACCAGCATCCAGCTCGTGACGGCTTCGCCAAGCAGTGCCGCACCGTACACCACGCCAAACACGGGGATCAAAAACGTCACCGACAGCGCCCGCGCTGGCCCAACCGTTGTCATGAGCCTGAAATACAAAATGTAGGCTATGGCCGTGCAAACCACGCCCAAAAACACAATCGCAGCCCAAGACTGCCCGCCCGGCATCACGGCAGGCCACGTCAGCGCTGAGGGCACCGCAAGCGACACGGCCGAGCCGATTTGGCTGCCCGTGGCCGTGACGCTGGGGTGAACATCCCCCATGTAGCGCCTGATGAAGCTGCCCGACAAACCGTAAAGCAACGTCGCAAGCAAACAAGCGAGCACCGCCCAAGCCGACAACGACGCCCCACTCGCAAAACTGGCTTTGCCGCTGGCCAACATGATCACGCCCGCCACACCGATGCAAAGACCGACCACGCGAGATGCGTTTAGGCGATCTTTAAGCCAAAGCCACGCCACCAGCGCCCCAAAGAGCGGGGTTGCGGCGTTCAAAACCGAGGCAAGGCCGGTCGTGATGTGGGCCACGGCAAACGCAAACAGCGAAAACGGAATCGCGCAGTTCAGCGTACCAACGATCAACAGCTTGCCCCAGTGCTGGCGCAGACCGCTCATGCGCCCTTGGTATGCCAACCAAGGCAACAACACCAAAGCCGCAATCGCGCAGCGCAAAAACGCAACCGTCATCGGCCCAAAGTCTGCCGCACCCAAGCGCATGAACAAAAAGCTACCGCCCCAAATTGCCGCCAAAGCGACAAACTCAACGACCCAAGTGCTGGCGCCGGGTGCCGCATGACCCGCGCTCACAACAGCACCGCCTGCACGTTTGAGCCCAGCGCAACACCTTCGATTTCAAGCAGCCGCTGCTTTCTGACGACCCCGCCCGCGTACCCGGTCAACGCGCCGCTGGCTCCCATCACCCGGTGGCAAGGCACGATGATCGAAATCGGGTTTTTGCCCACCGCCGCGCCGACCGCCCGCGCTGCATTGGGCGCGCCCAAGCCCGCAGCCAGCGCGCCGTAGCTCTGCGTGGCTCCGCTCGGAATGGCAAGCAGCGCCCGCCAAACGGCCTGCTGAAACACCGTGCCGCCACTCAAATCGAGCTCGGGCATGGCAGACGCGCCCTTTCCATCGAAATAAGTACTTAACCAACGCTTAGTTTTTGATAGCATCGGAGTCAATAGATCCGGTGACCAAGGCCATATTTTCCACTCAGGAAGGTGTTTTTGGTCGTGAAACCACACCCCACACAGGCCCAGCGGGCTGGCGGCGATGATGACCTCGCCCAGCGGGCTGGCCCAGGTGGTGGTGGTGGTGTCGGGGTGGAATGTCATGGTTCTCTTTCAAACAGGATTATTCAAAGGACTTACGCAAAATTGTCCCAGCAAGGCGCAGCGACGACGACAGTGCAAACAGCACGGCTAGGCGCTGCAACGCCGCTGGGGCGGTTTTGCGTAAGTCCTAACTCAAGGTGTCCCAAGCCCGCACGACGGCGTATGCACGCCACGGTCGCCACTTGGTGCTCAAGCGCTCGCATTCGGCTTTGGCTGCCATCGGTTTGGCTCGCGCGTCGTCACTCATCCCCAAAGCCCGTTGCAGTGCGACATCACCTGCAGGCCAAGCGTCTGGCCAGCGCAGCGCGCGCATGGCGATGTAGTTGGCCGTCCACTCGCCAATGCCAGCGATACCGGTCAAGATTTGCATGGTCGCTTGGGGTGGCGAGCTGGGTTTCAGCACCAATTCCCCGCTCTCAACCGCGCGCGCCAAACCAATCAAAGCGGCTTGGCGCTGCTTGACGATGCCCAACTCCCCAAAGGACTCGGGCGGCACCCGAGCCAACTCGGCTGCAGTCGGAAACACCCGGTTCAGCTCAGCAAATGGTGTCTCAACCGCGCGCCCAAAGCGGCTCACCACCCGCTGCGTGAACGTGCGCCCAGCGGCCACAGTGACTTGTTGACCCAAAATCGCGCGCACCGCCAAGGCAAAGCCATCCAGCCCGCCGGGCACCCGCAGGCCCGAGCGGCCAGCAAAGTCCGCACCCATCACCGCGTCAATCGCCAGCGGGTCTGCGTCCAAGTCAAGCCAAGCCCGCACCCGCAACACCACATCGGGCAACACCAGCTGCAAATTGGGGCTCATGCGCAGCACCACAAAACGGCGTGGCTCGTCAAACCGCAGCGTCACCCAGCCCACCAAGTCAGCCAGCGGCTTCAGCACGGTCGAATGCGGATTTTTGATGCAAATTGTGCTCTTGGTCCCCGAATTCATTGGGTCTGTTGCTATTGATTCGATACCGTCGATTTGCCGAGTCTTGAAGAAATGCAGCAAACTGGCCACATCCAGCGGCGGCCTGTAACCCAGTCGCAAGCTGCAAATGGCCTGCTCGTCTGACGCAGTAGCGCCCTCTTTGCGCAACCGAGTGGGTGCCATGCGATACGCAGCGGCAAACGCGTCATTGAAGCGCCGCACCGAGGCAAACCCGCTGCTCGCCGCCACCTGCGCCACCGATAAATTCGTGTCGGTCAGCAAAGCCTTGGCCGCCAATAAGCGCCGAGTTTGCAAATACTGCAACGGGCTCACGCCAAATTGCGCCTCAAAAATCCGCCGCAAATGCCGGTCACTCACGCCCACCCGCTGCGCCAACACGCCGGGCGTGAGGGCGTCAGCACCGAACTCGGTGTTGTCCAACATCGCCATCGCCTGCAAAGCCAGCGTTCGCGACGCGTCGGTGTGCGACCACGCCCCACTGCCGAGACCTGCAACCGAACGCGGAGCCAGCTCAGGCCGACACCGCATGCAAGGCCGAAAACCAGCCGCCTCAGCCTGCGCGGCCAAGTCAAAAAACACACAACTGCTGCGCCGAGGCTGCTTGACCCGACAAACGGGCCGGCAATAAATGCCGGTCGTCGTCACCCCAGTGAAAAACCGCCCGTCAAACCGAGCATCACGGGCCACCATGGCCAGATAGCGCGGGTCTTGATCAATTGGAAATTCATCGGTTTGGTTGAGCATGGTGGCAATGATACGCAGCTCACCGACGCAAACTAGCCGTTTTCGGACATGCGATTCATCGCTTGAGAATCAGTGTCGTCTCTCGCGCTGGGTCTTCACGCTCACGCGCGCTTGGTCGTCGCAAGCAGGCCTGCTGCCAGTAAAAACACCATGCCCGTGATGCGATTAAACAGCGTCGCCCTGCGCGGTTGTTGCAGCCAAGCCCTGGCTTTTGCTGCCGTGATCGCATAGACGGACAACCAAAACAGCTCGAAGAAGATGAAGGTCACCCCAAGGATCACGAACTGAGGCGTTTGCGGCGCTGCGGGGTCGATGAACTGCGGGAACAAGGCGCCAAAAAACAGCAGCGCCTTGGGGTTGCTGGCACCGACCAACATGCCTCGAGCAAAAAAAGATCGGGCATTCGAGGTCGATGACGCGGCATCCGGCACGGCGATGCGGGATGCCTTGGACAGCAGCGACGTGATGCCCAAATAGGCCAAATATGCCGCGCCAAGCCACTTGAGCGCATTGAAAAGCCCCTCCGACGCCGCCAAAACCGTGCCCAGACCCAGCATCGACAACAACATGATGCCGGCAATGGCCGAGGTACTGCCCAGCATGGCAATCAGCGCGCGGCGCGGGCCGTGTTGCACCGATGTCGAGACGCACATCAGCACGCTGGGGCCGGGCGTCACGGTGAGAACAAACACGGCGGCAACAAAGACCAGCCAGGTAGAAAGGGTCACGAGTTGGACTTTCGAAACAAGTCAGAGGGGTACAACTGGCACAAAACCGCCCCAACCGCTTTGCAACGCCCAACGCTCGGCGGCCAGATGAATGAGGTCAACCGCTGGGTCTTTCACGTCGGGGTAAGCGTCTGGGTCAGCAAGCGATGTGGCCAGTCGGCTTTTGAGTCTGCCATAGGCCTGCGCCGCATGTGAGTCGTGACGCAAAAAATCGCGAACCAATAGCGCGTACCGCTGGTTTGCGCTGCCAAGCTGCCGCACGTGGATGTTGCAGCGACGCTGGTCGGGCTTTTGCATGAAAAACAGCTTGATCCAGTCTCGCTCAGAGGCGTCAAACCCCGGCGGCACATGGTCGTGCCGCCACAAATCGGTGTGCAATGAGAAGCGGGCGTCAACCAATTTTTGAGCAATGCCGTCATCAAGCTGCCCAACGGTGACTTGGATGTCAATGATGTCTTTTGCGCAAAGACCGACCACGGCGGTCGACCCGATGTGGTCAATTCGCAGCGCATCCGCCCCAAGAGCGTCGAGCAAGGTGGTAGCGATTCGGTCGAATTCAGCCGGCCATTGGGTTTGGTATTCGACGATCTTGATTGCGTTGGGGCTCATTGCGCATTGCCTTGGCATACCGCGTCACCGGCACAGGGTGTTTTCACGATTGGCTGGTTAGCGTAGCTTGAGTATTCAATATTCATAGCAACAAACCCAATGAATCCGGTGACCAAGTGCCAATATCTCGTCAAAACGCAGCCTAGCGACCCAAAACCGCCATCTCGGGCACGGGTTGCCCTTGCATGCGGGCGGCTACTGCGCTGCGCAGCCAGCCGCTGGCGATGTGGGCGGATAAGTTTTTACCGGGACAGGCGGTTTGCGAGCTGAAGTCTTTGTGCGACGCGATTTGGTCGGCCGTCAGTTGGTGTTGGCTGGCGATCCAGGCGACCAAATTGACGGTGGTTGCCAGTTGTTGGGGTGTGGGTTGGGCCTCGTCAAAGTTGCCCAGCAGCATCACCAAAGCGTGGCCTTTTGGGTCGTATTCGGTGTTGGTGTCGCCGGGTACGCCCTCGTCGCGGGCGACAAAAATGCGGCCGTCTGGCGCGATGATGTAGTGGTAGGGGCTGTCAGACCAGCGCTTGGTCAGGCGCGACCATTGCTGCAAGCGGCGCATGTAGGCCGCCACATCGGCGTCACGCTTCCACGCCACGCCGCCGTGGTGGATGGTGATGCGGTCGATGCGCTGCGGCACGACGTGGCTTGCGGTTGATGCCGCTCCACCCCACTGTGCAACGCTCACCATGGTTGGGCGGGCGACGGTTGGGTCGGTGGGGACGACCGCGCAGGCCGCCAAACCGATGCCAAGCGTCAATGCGACAAATGATCGAGCCGCGCTGGTCATATCAATATTCATAGCAACAAACCCAATGAATCCAGTGACCAATTGCCAAAATGAGTCAAAAAATCGTGTTTTCAACCCGCCACAGCCGCCCGCACCTGATCCAACGCACTGGGGTCTTCTATGGTGGTGAGGTCACCGGGGTCGCGGCCTTCGCACACCGCTTGGATGGCGCGGCGCAACAGTTTGCCGCTGCGGGTCTTGGGCAGCACGGTGACGAATCGAACCCTTGACGGGCGGGCAACTGCGCCCAAGGTTTTGTCAACCAAGGCCATGACTTCGCCCTCAAGCGCGAGTTGCGCCGCGACTGAGCCGGTTGTCGAGGTGTCTTTGACGATGGCAAAAGCCATGGCGACTTGACCCTTGAGGGCATCGGCTACACCGACCACGGCGACTTCGGCAATGTTGGGGTGGCCCGAGATGGCTTCTTCGATCTCGCGGGTGCCCAGGCGGTGGCCCGCGACGTTGATGACGTCGTCGGTTCGGCCCAAGATGAAATAGTAGCCATCCGCATCGCGAATGCCCCAATCAAAGGTGCTGTAAACCAGCTGGCCGGGGATGCTTTTCCAATAGGTGCTGACAAAGCGGGCATCGTCGCGCCAGATGGTTTGCATGAATCCGGGTGGCGTGGGCCCGTCGATGACGACGACACCTTTTTGGTTAGGCTGGGTCAGCGCCTCGCCCGTGGTCTCGTGCACCAGCTTGACGCGGTAGCCCAACATGGGCACGCCAGGGCTGCCAAACTTGCTGGCTTTGGCTTCGATGCCATTGGCCACGGTGAGAATAGGCCAGCCACTCTCGGTCTGCCAATAGTTGTCAATGATGGGTTTGTTGATGCCCTTGGCAATCCACTGCGCGGTGGGCTCATCCAGCGGCTCACCCGCCAGATAGAGCGCTTTTAAGCTGCTGAGGTCGTATTTGCTGAGGTGCGACGGGTCTTGTTTTTTGAGCACCCGCACGGCGGTTGGGGCGCTGAACATCGCGCGCACGCGGTATTTTTCAACCAAACGCCACCAAATGCCGGGGTCAGGCTCGCCGTCCATGCCGCGCGTGGGCAGGCCCTCGTACAAAATTGTCGCGCAACCCGCCAGCAGCGGCCCATACACGATGTAGCTGTGGCCAACGACCCAGCCGATGTCGCTGGTTGAGAAGTAGACATCACCCGGGTCGCACTGAAAAATCGACTTCATGCTGGCGACCAGGGCCACGGCATAACCCCCGGTGTCGCGCTGCACTCCCTTGGGGCGGCCGGTTGTGCCGCTGGTGTACAGGGTGTAGCTGGGGTGGGTGGCATCGACCCATTCACAGGGCACATCGTCGGTTGACACGCTCACAGCCAACACCGAGGCGACGTGATCGCGTCCGGCGACCAAGCTCATGGGAGCCAGCCCCCGGTCGTGCAAGATCACGCCCAGCGGCTTGTGGCTTGACAACCGAATCGCTTCGTCAAGCAGCGGTTTGTATGCAATGACCTTGCCCGAGCGCGAGCCTGCATCCGCGCTGATGATGATTTTGGGCGTGGCATCTTCGATGCGCGTGGCCAAGCTCACCGAGGCAAAACCGCCAAACACGACCGAATGAATCGCGCCAATGCGCGCGCACGCGAGCATCGCAAACACGGCGTGCGCAATCATGGGCATGTAGATCAACACCGTGTCACCCTTGCCAACACCCAGCGCTTTAAGCCCCGCAGCCGCTTGCACCACCTCGGCATGGAGTTCGCTGAAGCTGTATGTGCGCTCAACGCCAGTTTCGCTGCTCACATAGATGAGCGCCGCTTGGTCGCCCCGACTTGCCAAGTGGCGGTCAACCGCGTTGTGGCATAAATTGGTCGTGGCTCCCGCAAACCAGCGGTAAAACGGCGGGTTGCTCACATCACAAATCGGCTGGCCACCGGCGCCAGGCGGGGTTTGCCAGTCAATCAGCTTGGCCTGCTCGGCCCAAAAGCCCGAACTGTCGCTGAGTGAACGAGCATGTTGCGCAGCAAAGCCAGGGGTGTTCTCTGCGAGTTGAGTGGGCGATGGGTTTGTCATGGGTCACCTCGGATGTTTTGCGAAATTATGATGGCGTTGAGCACACTTGGGTTTATTCAATATTGATAGCGCAGAAGTCAATGAATCCGGTGACCAATGGGCAATTTCTATCAAAAATGACACCGTTTGCATCAAACACGCTCACCGACGCAGTGTCAAACTCAGCGCTTTCGTGACGCTGACGCACTCGGGCCTCAAGCAAACCGTGATGCAGTCGATGTTTGAGTCAATTGATCTGACGAACGGTAGGCTGGGCGCGACGAACGGTCAGTGCAAACCCGCTCATTTCAATTACAGTCCGTAACAGGTGGCGCAGACAGTGCGCGACAAATGTTTGAAGTAGTCAACCCAAAACGTAATTTTTTAAAAGTCTGGATACATCATGAAACAATTCGCACGCATCTCCGCCCTCGTCCTCGCCATGGGCGCTGCCTTGGTTGCATCAACCGGCGCACAAGCGGCCACCGTCCCCAGCACATTCAACGTCAACATCACACTGACCCCAAAATGTGAAATCGCAACCACGTCGACAGATTTGACTTTTGCTTACGAGTCATTCCAAACGGGCGTGCAAGGATCCACCGGCGGCGGCTTCACTCTGAAGTGCACGACTGGTTTGATCCCATCCTCGTTTGCATTGGAAGCAGGTTTAGCGTACACCGATGCCGCAACCAATTTGGCCTACACCATCGTTCTGCCACCCCCACTGACCGGCACCGGCGCGGATCAGTTGTACGCAGTGACTGGCAGCATGATCGCAGGTCAAGCCGGTACTTGCGCGGCCAGCGGTGGCTGTAACAACAGCCTCTCAGCCAACAAGCAGCGCACCCTGACGATCACGTACTGATCGACCCAGCGAAACCTGAGACCATGCGTGCCGCCCTCGCCTTAGCCCTAGTCGCCGTGTGCCTCACCGCACCGGTGTCGCAAGCGGGCACGGCGGTGGGCATGTTTCAGGTTCACATCCGGCTCAACGGCGTCAACGACTCAGGCGTGTGCGTCAGCAGCAGTTTGAGCCAACAAACCCAAGCCATGGTCAAAGTGACCTGCTCGGGGAGCCAATTTGTCAGCATTGAGCCACAGTCAAACAAACCATTTGTTGGAACCCACGGTGGGGCGTTCCGATTCGCATTTGCCAATGGAACCGGTGCCAATGTCGGTGCAGGTTTGTCGTCAGATGCCAGCATTGGCACAGGCACCGTGACAGCTTTGCGCGTGCTTGACCTCACAGACAGTGACAAAGGCATCGAATTGTTGGTAAGCTTTTGAGCATGAGCGCTCAAAAAACCCCCAACCGTTGCCCTGTTTCACGCACACCTTTAAACGGCAAAGCATTCAAAACCCCTTTTGCTCTGGGCATTTTGGCGCTCTGTGCGGGCATGCTGCCTGCGGCAACAGCGCTTGCCGGCACGTTTTCCGTCACACCCGTTCGCATCTACATGGCCCCGCGCGACCGCGCCGTTGCTGTGACCATCACCAACGAAGGCGACACACCGGTTGCATTGCAAGCCGACATCAATGTTTGGTCGCAAAAGGCCGATGGCACCGATGAGTTGGTGCTGACCGAAGACATGGTGTTGTCGCCCCCGATCATCAAACTCGGCCCCAAAGCGCGCCAAGTCGTGCGCTTGGCTTTGCTCAAGCCCGCCGATGCAAGCAAGCAGTTGACCTACCGGATGATTGTTCGCGAGATTCCTGAAGCGACATCGCCCAAAGCCACCGGCATTCAAGTTCCGATCGCTTTGGCGCTGTCGCTGCCGGTGTTCATCACCCCGCCGGTGGCCAAACGCGAGATGGACTGCTCCGCAACGCGCGAAGGCGCGGCGTTGGCCGTGAGTTGCGCCAACAACGGCACGGCCTACGCGCAAATGCGCGAGGTTTTGCTCAACCGTGGCGACACGACTTTGGCTCGATTTGAAGGTGGCGCATACATTTTGCCGGGTGCTCGCAAGTCAGTCGGTTTGGCAGCAGCGCAACCTGTGCCTGCGGGCGAAGCCACATTGAAGATCACGTTTGACGACGGCAAAGACCAGAGCTTCGCTGTTCGCCTGCCCTGAGCGGCCGCTGTGCTGAGCAGCACGCGTCGCCAACCATGCCGCTCACCAACCCACACGCTCGCCCCCATCAAGCTCGCAGCTCTCGCCTGAAGTCGATCGCGGCAAATTGTTTGGCCGGTTTGAGTGTGTCTGCGGCCGTTGCCGTGATCGGTCTGTTCTCGGCGCAAACGGGCACCTACGCGCAAACGCCACCCAGTGCTGAGTTCAGCGCCCAAGTCACCGTCAACGGGCAAGCGGTTGGTTCTTGGCCAATTTTGGATCGCGACGGTGTCCTGTACGCGTCGACCCAAGCGTTTGAGCACTGGCAAGTGCGCCGCCGCCCCAATGCACAGGGCATCAGCCACCAGCAACAAACCTGGTTTGCCCTCACGTCGGTGCGCGGCAGTGAGGCCACGTTCGATCAAAAAGCCAAGACCTTGGCTTTGCGGTTTGACGCCCAAACCATGACTGGCAAACCCGTGGTGGTTGCCGCGGCCGTTGCGGGAGTGGTCGCGGGGGGGGTTACCGCGCCAATCGAACCTAAACCCAATTTCGACTCGGCACCGACTGTGCGTCGAGCGTTGCCGCTCGACGTGAAGATCAACGGCGCACCGTCGGGCAGTTGGGTGCTGCTCGACGCAGGCGGCATATTGCACGCGACCGAAGACGCAATCGAGCAATGGCGCGTCAACCGCAAAGACGGCACACCGTCCATCAGCCACCGAGGCCAGCAGTGGTATCCGCTGACGAGCATTGCGGGCTATCAGTTTCGGCTCAATTTGGCCGAGCAGTCAGTTGACTTGGTTTTCTCGTCAACCGCATTTGCCGCGACGCGCTTGACGACGGAAGTACAAGAACGAGTCGCGCTGTCGCCCATCGCAGCGGCGCTCTTCCTCAACTATGACCTCAACTTCAATGAAAACCGTTTTTTGGGCGGTGGTGCCAACGTGACCACGCGCGACTTGGGCGCATTGACCGAGTTGGGGTTGTCGGGTTCGTGGGGGGTGTTGAGTTCGGGCTTTGTGGGTCGAAACTTGCTGGGCAGCAATTCGAGCGAAAAACGCAGCGTCAAACGCTTGGAGACGACATTCACGCGCGATTTCCCGGACAGCAATCTCACGGTTCGCGTCGGCGACAGCGCCACCCGCACGGGCGTGGGCACGCGCAGCACGTATTTTGGCGGGCTGCAATTGAGCCGTAATTTTGGTCTCAGCCCCGGATTCATCAGCCAACCCTTGCCCACCATCAAGGGCACATCAAACGCGCCGAGTACCGTCGAGTTGTATGTCAACGATGTGTTGAGGCAGACATCTAACGTGCCCACTGGGCCGTTTGCGATTGACAATTTCCCCCTGCTAACCGGCAGCGGCCAAGTGCGCATGGTTGTGCGCGACGTGCTCGGGCGTGAAACCGTGCTGGTCCAGCCGTTTTTTAGCCACAGCAGCCTGCTGGAAGCCGGGTTGACCGACTGGAGCACCGAGTTGGGTTCGGTTCGCCAAGACTTGGGTGTTGAAAACGCGAAATACGGCGCGGTGTTTGCCTCAGGCTTGTGGCGACGCGGTTTGAGCAAAGAGATCACCGCCGAAGTGTCAGGGCAAGTGGGCCGCGACACGCAAACGCTGGGTGCGGGCATCAATGCCGCCCTACCCGGCCAAGTGCTCGGCTATGCCAGCCTTGCTTTGAGCACGGACCGCACGGCAGGACAAGGCAGCGAAGCCACGGTTGGGCTGGAGTACAACAACTTGCGCCACGGGTTTGCGACCCGGTGGGTGTGTGCAACCCAGTCGTACCACCCCTTGGGCCAGCAAGCGGGCTCGTTTGCCAACCGCTCCGAGGCGGCGTTCAACTACTCGTACGCCAGCCAAACCATGGGCTCACTTGGCGTGGGCTTGGCGACGATCAACACCTTCACACAAGGCACGATCGTCACGACCAGCGCCAACTACGGGCTCAAATTGGGCGAACGAGCGTCAATCAGCATCAGCGCAACCCGCGCCGCCGGTAGCGGTGTGGCCAAACCCAGCACCGCCGTGGGCATGAGCTTGAGCGTTCCGTTTGACAACGGCTTGAGTTCGTCGTCAACTGTTAACCACCGAAGCGGTCAAACCGACGCGTACACCAGCTTCAGCAAAGGGTTGAAGTCCGACACGGGTTTGGGTTGGCGAGCGCTGGCAGGGCGCCGAGCGAACCAGACTTATGGCGAGGCCGGAGCCTACTGGCAAGTGGACAAGGCACTGGCCACGGCCGATGTCAGCGCATCCAGCCAACAACAAAACCTGCGTTTGGGACTCCAAAGCGCCGTTGTCTTGATTGATGGCCAGCTCTTCACCACGCGGCGGGTACAAGACAGCTTTGCAGTTGTCGAGGTGCCCGGCTACGCGGATGTTGGCGTTGGGTTTCAAGGCTCAAACAGCACCAAAACCAATGCAAACGGCGCGGCGTTCTTGCCACGCTTGCAACCGTACCAGCGAAACAGCATCCGCTTGGACCCCACCGAGCTGCCGATTGGTGCCGAGATTGACAACATCGAGCAAGTGGTGGTGCCATCGGCCCGAAGTGGTGTCAAAGTGAGTTTTCCGGTGCGAAGCGGGCGATCAGCCCTCATCAAGATTGTGTTGCGCGACGGGCTTGAAGCACCTGCCGGTGCTGATGTGGAGTTGGTTGGTGACACCAAAGAGTTTTTTGTCGCTCGGCGCGGCGAGACTTTCGTCACGGGACTGCAGTCCAACAACACGATTCGGCTGAAATACGGCGGGGCAAGCTGCACGTTTGATGTCAAGCTACCCGATGCCGCCAAAATTGACGGCATTGAGCGCATCGGTCCGATTGTTTGCAAAGGAGTGACGCGATGAGTCACAAAAACCGGCGATTGAGCGGCTCGGCGTTTTCGCGCCTTGGCTGCATGACGGCATTGGCGCTTGCCGCCTCGTGGGTCACCACTCAAGCCCATGCAGCGATCGCATGCACCGGCTTAAGCGCCACCAGCGCCTCGGGAACGACCCCCGCTTCGGGCAACTTGGACTTCACAGGCAGCATCACCGTGACTTGCTCACGCCTCACGACTGACGCGCTGACGCAAGTCATCTACATCGGACTGGGTTTGGGCGAGAACCCCGACGGCACAGCGGGGCGCGAGATGACCCGTCAAACAGGTGCCCAGCAGATGAACTACGCTGTCTACAGGAACAGCGGCTTCACGGGCGCTTGGTCAGAAGGCAACGGCAGGGCACCAGGAAACGCAACGGGCGGAGGCCTGCAACCCACGATCACGTTCAGCTCGGCTGCCACAACATCTCAAAGTTTCTCCTTTCCGTACTATGCCCGGGTGACCCAAGCCAACTACGGCGGTGTGGCACAACCTGCGGGCATCTACGACGACCTGACAGTTGGCGTCACCGTTCGGCTCACCAGCCGAACCGGGACTGTTCAATCAACCGGAACCATCGGCTTGACGGTGAGCAAGCCGTCGTCTTGCTACATCAGTTCAGCCCCGAGTGCGTTGGCGTTGAATTACGACTCATTTCGCACCACTGCGTTGACGGGCAATACAGCGTTCAGCGTCAGCTGCACCGCATCAACCGCCTACACGCTGGCGCTGGATGCAACGAGCGGCACCATTGTTGGACTGAACTACACGCTGGCCTTGAGCAGCGCATCAAGCACCGGCACAGGGTTCGCGCAAGGCTTCACGGTCAACGCCAACATGATTGCAGGCCAGTCAGGTATTTGCGCCGCCGCCACATGCAACGGATCACAAGCGCGCACGCTCACCATCACGTACTGATCGGCGCCAATTCACTTTGATTTTGATAGCAACAAACCCAATGAATCCGGCGACCAAGTGCCAAAAAGTCATCAAGATCACGATTTGAGAGCTGCCAACTGCTCTTTTGCGTCATTGGTGCTGCTTTTGCCCAGTGCGGGTCGGGCGGCCAAGGCTGCGTCATAGGATTTGATCGCCGCGGCTTTGTCACCCAAGGCCTGCAGGCTTTGCGCGCGGCGGTACAACATGGTCGCACCGGGGTAGATGGCAATGGCCTCGTCGTACAGTGCAACCGCCTCTAGGTGCTTGCCTAGGCTGGCTTGTACACGTCCCAAGCCATAAACACCGATCTCGTTGCGCGGGTAGCGACGCTGTAACTCGGTAAACACGCGCTGCGCGTCGGCATATTTTCTATCGTTGACGTACTTGGCACCAACGCCAGACAACACCACGCGCTGTTGTTGGGCCAAGTCGTCGTTGCTTCGGGTGTCAACTTCTAAAGCAAGTTGTTCTGCGACGGAAAAATTCTCCTCCCCCAACAAAACAGCCGCATTCAGCAATTTGGCTGCGTCGGGATAGCTCACCCGAGTTTGCTCCACCAACTCTTTGGCCCTTCCCTTGCCTCCACCCAAAAAGCTGGGGGCCGCGCTGTAGTACTGCAAGAGTGAGAACCGCGCCATGTGGTTGGTCGGCGAAAGCTCCACCGCACGCTTGTAAGCGTCGCGGATTTTGGTCGCGTAGCCTAAAGCGCTCGTGATGCCACCGGTCATCGCCTTGGTGCCCAACGCGTTGCCCAGCGCCTCATGGCAATTTGAGTAGTTGGGTTGCGCCTCGACGCAGCGCTCGGCCAGACTCGCGGCTTCGTCTAGGCGCGAGCTGGCACCGACACCCACGATGGCACTGCTTTTGGCGACCAACGACACCGCGTCTTTTGGATCAACGGATAAACGGGCATTGGCGACACGCTCAACTTCAGCAAACCGCCGCGAGCGGAACAACACCGCAAAGTCAGCAACGGTAGGGGCCGGAGTCAAGGTGGCGGCGATTTTTTCCGCCACACCGGGCGGCAAGATCGGCACTGAACCGGCGGGTTGGGCAACGCTCGAGTGATGGACGAATGCAACGGTTGACGCGCACAAGGCAGCAGTGAGGTAGTCGCGGATTTTTCGGGTTCGTTTCATTCGTGCTTAACGGGTGATGTGAGGCGATTGATGACAGCGTTCGAGCATTTGCACGACAGACACAATCCGCAGGCGGGCGTTGGTTACTTCACGAGCGCGAGAACATCGCGAAAACGCGGGTGCTCGGCGGTGCCAAGCCACTCAAACGCGGCCATCTCAGTCGTGATCAACTGCGCGCCTTCGCTTGCCAAGCGGTCAAACGCCGCGTCGCGGTCGCTATTTTTTCGAGAGCCGCAAGCGTCAACCACGATGGTGATGTCGAACTCGTCGGTTTCGATTAAATCAAGCGCAGTTTGAAGCAAACACACATGCGCTTCGCACCCAGCAAGCACCAAATGCTTGCGCTGATTTTCGACGGGCTTTTGCAAATGCTTAGGGATCGACCGCGCGTTCGGTGAAGCCTTGGGTGTGCCTGCTGCGTCGATCAAATCGACCAGACCGTCGCGGCACGCGCTGAAACTCATTTTGGGCAAAACCTGGCGACAAAGCTCACGCAAATCAACGGCGATCGGGCCCAACTTGGCCGGGTTTTGCTCGGTTCCCAAGATGGGTACACCCATGATGGTCGCAACGCGGGCCAACACGGTTGCCCGCTGCAGCACCAGTGCGCCATCCGAAATCGCGGGCATCAGGTGACCTTGGTGGTCAATGAGAATCAATTGGCAGTCGGCGGCTTCGAGGGTCATGGTGTTTTGGTCAAGCAGTAGTTGTCAGCGTATTGTCCTCGACCGAGAAGAACCGGCTGGCAGCACTGAAGTCATGAGTATCGAGCCAGGGTTTAACGGCAGCTTGACTCGGCACTCGATTCGCGTGACAATGCCGGTGTATGTCTTTGATTTGTTTGACTATTTTTCGAAAAATCGATGTCGGGCCTCTCAGCCGCAGGACAGCGTTTTCTCGCACAGTCGTTGCTGTGGTTTGCGCCAGTTCATTCGGGTGGGCGCACGCGCAGCCTGCCGAAGCGCCCGCCTCTGCCGTTCAGCCCGATCAAATGGTGCAATTCTTGCGCGAACGTGGCTTGGTGGGGCAAATTCAGCAAAGCGCCACGCAGTTGTCCGAGGCAGCCTCAAGGTTGGTCGTGCACGCCATGGGATTCATTGGTGTGCCGTACAAGCTTGGTGGCAACAGCGCCGAGCATGGCGGACTTGATTGCAGCGGTTTCGTGCGTGCCGTGTATCACCAAATGACGGGCATGTTGCTGCCTCGCAAGGCTGAGCAGCAAGCAGCAGTCACCACGCAAATTGACAAAACCGAACTTCAACCCGGCGACTTGGTGTTTTTCAACACCCTGAAGCGCTCGTTCAGCCATGTGGGCATCTACATCGGCGAAAACCGTTTCGTTCACAGCCCGCGCCCGGGCGGCGAAGTGCGGGTCGAGAGCATGAACAAAGCCTACTGGGAAAACCGTTTCGATGGCGCTCGCCGCGCAGTGGCTGCAACACCGGCGCAGTGAGTCGGTTTTACCCTTAAGACTCACGTAAAGCCGCCCCAGCGGCTTTGCCGCTCCTAGGCGTGCTGTTCACGCTATTTTTGTCGCCACGCCTAGCTGGGACGATTTTGCGTAAGTTCTAACCAAAAAAAAGGCCCCGAGGGGCCTTTTTTTATGGTCACATTCAGAACATCACTCGGGTTTAAACCCAAAGTCCTGCTCCAAAATGTACGTCTCGTCAGAGCCTTCACAGCGGAACCCTCGGGCGGATTCGGTGACCGCAGCCGCAAACAAACGACGCGAGGCGTTGTCGGGTGCGGTGTTCGTGATGATCTTCACGTCAACCGGAGCACCATCTTTGCCCATATAAATGTGAACACGGATCTCAGCTCCAACACCAGCCGACTGCGCCTTGGCCGGATACTCCGGCGCCGGCCTAGCTGTACATTTCGCGGCCTTGACGACACCCCGAAGCGTCGGCTTCGGCGGTGGAGGTGCAGGCGGGGCGGGCGGTGCAGGTGGGGCTGGTGGTACCGGAGGTTTGATCTCGTACACCTGTTTGGGTGGCTCAGCACTTGAGGTGATCTGCGGTGCATTTGACTGAACAGCAACCTGCACTTCAGGCGGTGGCACAAACGGGGGCGGTGGCGCCTGCTGGGGCGGTGGTGGCTCGTTTGGCTTCTTCACCTCGGGGGGAGGCGGTGGTGGTGGAGGCGGTGGCGGTTTAACTTCTTCGATGATCTTGGTTTCAAGAGGTTTCTTGACAATCTGAAGTGTTTTATTGGCCAAGCCCGACATCATCGCGTAAATCACGAGGACGTGAAGCAGAACAACAACGATCAAGCCAACCGGCTTTTTCTTATTGTTGTTTCGCGACTGGGTTGCGTAGTCGGTCAACATCGGTATCGCTACTCCAAGAACTGTTCGCCGCCGACCACGCCAAGCTTGGTCAAACCGATTTTCTGTGACGACACCAAAATTTGGGCGACCACCTCATACTTTGCCAGCTTGTTCGGCCTCAGATGAATCTCCGGCTGGACCGCTTTAGCCGCCGATTCAGACATCCGACGCTCCAAATCGCCCCGGTTTCCGACCAATTCGGCGTTCCAGAAGATCTGCCCGCGCTCATCCACATCAAGCTTCACCACCTCTGGCTCAACCAATTTGGGAGGTGGGTTACCGGTCGGCATATCCAAGTTCACCGCGTGCAATTGCACCGGGATTGTGATGATTAGCATGATCAACAACACCAGCATCACGTCAATCAATGGCGTGGTGTTGATGTCCATCATCGGTTCGGGATCGTCCGACCCGGACGAACTTCCTACATTCATAGACATATTGGGCTCCTGATCAACCGCCGAGCGCAGGTGGCTCGGTCAAAAAGGCAACCTTGACGATGCCAGCCCGTTGAACAGCCAAAATGACTCGCCCAACGCCTTCGTAGTTCGCCGCCCCATCGCCGCGAATGTGAACCTCGGGCTGAGGATCGAGCACTGACACTTTTTTCAATCGATCAACCAAGTCGCGTTGATTTTTGATCAGCGAGTCGTAGTAAAAAACACGTCCTTGGGTGTCGACGGAGATGATGATGTTCTCAGCCTTGGCCTCACGGATTTGCAGTGTTTCTTTTGGCAACTCGACCTTGACCGACGTGGTGACAACCGGGATGGTGATCAAGAAAATGATCAGCAAAACCAGCATCACGTCGACCAAGGGCGTCGTGTTGATGTCTGAGAGGACGGTGTCGTCGTCTCCAGAATCCGAGCCTATGCTCATTGACATATTGCAGCCTCCGACTTATCGGTTAACGATGCCGTCACTTGCGGCCGCTGTCGGCCAAAATCACCGAATGCAAATCGCCGCCGAAGGCGCGCACCTTCTCAATTGCAACCTTGTTGCGGCGAACCAGCCAGTTGTAGCCCAACACCGCAGGCACAGCCACAGCAAGTCCAATGGCGGTCATGATCAGGGCGGACCCCACCGGGCCGGCCACCTTGTCAATCGACGCTTGACCGGTCAAACCAATTTTTACCAGCGCGTTGTAGATGCCCATCACGGTGCCGAACAAGCCGACAAACGGCGCAGTTGAGCCGACGGTCGCCAGCACCGACAAGCCTTCTTGCAAGCGGCTCTGGATGTTGTCGATGGAGCGTTGAATCGACTGCGTAACCCAGCTGTTCAAGTCGATGTGACCCAGCAAGCCGTCATGCTTCTTCGTGGCTTCCAAGCCCGACTCCGCGATGAATTTGAATGGGCTGTCCGCTTTCAAGGCTTCAGCTCCGGCTTTTACGGTCGGTGCGGTCCAGAAATTCGCAGTCGCATCGTTGGCATGGCGATACAGCTTCGATTGCTCAAAAAACTTGGTGATGATCACGTACCAGCTGGCCATCGACATGATCATCAAAATCACCAAGGTGATTTGATCCACCAAGTCACCGTGCGCCCACAGTGCCTTCAGGCCGTACGGGTTTTCAGCGGTTGCTGTACCGAGTTTCGCCGCATCGGCTTTCGAGATGCCGCCCGCCACCGCAGGAGCGGCAGGTGAAGCAGCAGACGTAGTTGCAGGCGCGGTCGCAGCAGGAGCCGAAGCAGGAGCCTGGGCGGAGCCAGAAACACTGAACACGAGCGCGGACAGCGCGATGGCGGCGCCGCAAATGGTTTGCAGGAGGCGAGATGTCTTCATGATCCGTTCCAAAAATTCACAAAATCAGGGGCCAGTGTGGCTCCGCACAAAAATGACAAACCGCTGACTCGCAGGCTCGCCCAAGACGCGGATTATGAGTGATAAAAACCGCGCGCAGCCCTAGGAATTAGCCTAGGGCTTTCCGCAAAAGCATGAACCAAGGGTTAACGGCAGGAACAAGCGAGTTACGAAATCTGCGGGGTTTGTGCAAACCAAGCTCAGATGCAGAATTGCTAGGTCAACGGTGCGCCGTGACGACCCAGGCGACCAACCCAAGCGAACACTCCAATGCGTTCGCGCGGGCATCTCGAAACCCCGCATTCGTCATCAACCCTGCGAATGCCGTGGCCTGTGACGCGCTCAGCGCGCACTGATGCATGGCCTCAATTCGCGCAAGCTCTTGCACATGCTGCGCCTTAAAGTGATCGAGCACCTGCAATGCGTGGCTCAAATCTCCACCCAGCGCGATCGGAGCAAGCCTCTGAATGCCTTGCAAGATCTCAACCAAGGTCGTGCTGGCTTGGGCGCGTGCATTCATTCGTTGTGTAAGCGAACCAACCGCTGCATTGAACGCGTCACGTGCTTCAACGCCATGCGCCATTCGCGCCAAGCGTCACGATGTCCGTGTAAGGCCCGCC
>JANOPN010000135.1:0-2605 GCA_031421855.1 Comamonadaceae bacterium | reverse complement strand
TGCGGCCAAGCCTTGGGGGTTGCGCTCATTGGCCTTGGGTGATAGGGCAATGAAGCTGGCCAATCGGGGCTCATTAATGGATTGGCCCGTGGGATAGCGCTGACCCGCCATGCCAAGCGTGGTGGCTGCACCAAACGAGTGGCCAGCCAGTCCGAACGATTGGGCGTCAATGTCCGTCCATTTGGGCTGAGCCGCAGCGTGCAAAGCCTGAATGTTGTCGATGGCAAAGCCAACATCGGCCAGCCGATCAAGCAATTGCTGGCCCAGCCTGGCACTTTTGACCGAATAACCTGTCGCACGCACCGCGTCGCGGTCGCTGCCTGCATGTTGCAAGTGCACAACCACAAACCCCGCAGCCGCCCAAGCCTGCCCCCAAACCTCACCGCCCGCACGCGTGCCGCCAAGCCCATGCGAATAAATGATGAGCTTGCGCCCACCGGCAGGCACTTGCAGGCCTGCGGACGGCCAGCGAATGCGAACTGGCACCTCGCGCTGGCGAGCGGGGTCTGTCCAAGTGGCATCTTCGACGACCGTTTGGCCAAGCTTGAGGATGTCTCTTGCCAAAGCGAATGGCAAGAAGGAGGTCGCAGCCATTGAAGCCGCGACGCTCAGTCGCAGCCAATCGCGGCGCGTGATGGTGATTGCGATCATGGGTTTGCCCTCGGTGCTCATGCCTTGCGAATCCTACGCTCAGTCACTACCTGGTCAAGGCCACATTCAAGGTGAACGACTGAATTCGCCGAATTGACTGAGTTGACTGCGCAAAAACCCCACTACTGACTCAATGGTTGATCTGTCTGCGCTTGGCGATAAACCCGGTCAAGTAAATAGCCCGCAGCGACCGATCGAAACTTCTCGTCTTGCATCACGCGCCGAAAAATGTCGTCATTGCCTTCCATCCGGTCTATGAAAAGACCGTCGAGAGCCTGATCAAACACCAGTTTGAAATTCTCAATTGTGTTGGCCTGTGCGGCTTGCCGAATATCGTCACGAGCCATCGCCTGGGCTTCAATTTGGTCAAAAAACAGTTGATCTGCCGTTGTGAAGGCCGTTCCGAAGCGGTCATTGAGCAGCTTCACCAAGGTTGACAGCGGCAGTTCCTCGTCGTCGCTGCTGCCTGTGCCGCCTTCACCTGGCCCGGGCAACGCCATCGCATCGCCGGTGCCCAGCTGTATTTGCCCTTCCTCGATCTTTTGCAATCTGTAGTACTTCAATTGCACGTCGTCGCCTAGGTCAAGCATTTGCCCATGCCCGACAGGCGGCATTTTTGAACTCAGGTATTTCAAATACGTGAATAGCTTTTCAAGTTGGGTGTCTTGGTACGGAATCACCTGCGCGACGAAGCCATACAAGCTCAGAAAACTTTTGAGCCTGGCCCGAAATTCCAATTGAAGGTCTTCGCTTTCCAAGCCCGCAAACCTGTGAACCGCCGGGTCAAGCCAACGGTTCAAAGCCGCGTTTGCAATCGTCAGCCCGCTCGCGCCGTAGTAGGCCGTGCAAAACCCATGCATTTCTTCGTCCGAGAAAACGTGGGCGGCCAGCAGCTGGGTTTGCAGCCGGTACAGCTGCATTGGCAGGTCTAGGTCGTCTTGGCGCTGCGTCACTTCGTAATACGGTTTGAAGGCTCTGAAGACATCTTCGCGCTTGTTGCGAAAATCGAGCACAAAAGTGTCTTCTTTGCCCGCGCAGGTGCGGTTGAGGCGCGACAAAGTTTGCACTGCTTGCACGCCGTCCAGCCTTTTGTCTACATACATGGTGTGCAGCAAGGGCTGATCGAACCCCGTCTGGTATTTTTCTGCCACCAGCAGCACCCGAAAATCGTCCGTGGCAAATTTGGCGGGCAGCTCGCTTTCTTTGATGCCATTCATTGATTCTTCGGTGTAGGTTTTGTCAGGGAAATCCGGGTCTGCCACCGTGCCTGAGAAGGCAACCAGCGTGCGCAGGTCTTGGTAGCCCTTTTGCGCGATGTATTTGTCCATCGTCAACTTGTAGCGCACCGCTGAAAGGCGTGAATCCGTGACGACCATTGCTTTGGCCCGCCCGCCAATTTTGTGACGCGTGTGGGTGCGAAAGTGCTCCACCATCACCTCCACCCGGCTGGCCAGGTTATGCGGGTGATGTTGCATGAACCTCGCCAGTGCCTTGGCGGCCTGCTTGCGCTCCACCATTGGGTCATCGGCAGTCGCGTTGATCAAGCCGAAATAGGTGTCGTAGGTGGTGTAGTTCTTCAGCACATCCAAGATGAAGCCTTCTTCAATGGCTTGGCGCATGGTGTAGCGGTGAAACGGCGCGTTGCCGTCATCACCCGCTTCGTTGAAGACCGACAAGGTTTTGAACTTCGGCGTTGCCGTGAAGGCGAAGAAACTGATGTTGGGTTGCTGTCCGCGGCGCAGCGATGCGCGGTAGGCGCTGCGCAGCACGGCTTTGTCCACGGGGTCATCCACCACGTCATATTCAACGCGCTGTTCCGCCACCTGGTTGATGCCCGCTTCGTTCAAGATGCCTTTGAGTTCGGCGGCCTGCTCGCCGCTTTGCGAGCTGTGGGCCTCGTCCACAATCACCGCGTAGTTGCGGTTTTCAAGTTCGCCCACTTTCTCTGTGACGA
>JANOPN010000134.1:0-4588 GCA_031421855.1 Comamonadaceae bacterium | reverse complement strand
TGTGCGCGTCGTTTGCTGGAAAAACCGCAATGCCACCTGGCCGCACGTGATCAAACACGGTGGCGTTTTCAATCGCCACCGCCTCGACGGTGCCCATGAACTCTTGGTGCTCTCGCTGCGCGTTGTTGACCAAAGCGACTGTCGGTTGCGCCAATGAGGCTAGCCATTCGATTTCGCCTGGGTGATTCATCCCCATTTCGATCGCCGCATGCGTGTGTTGGTCTGTGAGTCCTAAGAGCGTCAACGGCAGACCAATGTCGTTGTTGAAGCTGTCGCGGGTTGCATGGGCTTTGACACCGACATGCGCAGTAAAGATTGCCAGCAGCATTTGCGTCACAGTGGTTTTGCCGTTGCTGCCCGTCACGGCAACCAACGCCCCGTGATAAACATTTCGCCACCCACGCGCGAGTTCACCCAACGCCCGGCGCGTGTCAGGCACTTCGATGCCGGCAAGGCCTGCCGCGTCGAGCGGAGTCGCGGCATGCGGATGTGCAAGCGCGGCGCTGGCCCCTTTTGACTTGGCTTGGGCCAAAAAGTCGTTCGCATCAAAGTTGTCGCCCTTGATTGCGACGAACAAATCGCCTGGCTGAAGGGTTCGGGTGTCGGTATGCACGCGCGAAATTTGGGTTTGTGCGTCGCCGCGAATGCGCGAGTCAGTCAGCCAAGTGGCGACTTGGGCTAGCGTCGTGTTCATGCCAATCCCCGTTCTGTGCGGATTTTGGTCAAGCTCGATTGCGCGACAGAACGGTCGGAAAACGGGTGCTTGATGCCGTTGATCTCTTGGTATGCCTCGTGGCCTTTGCCAGCAATCAAGATCACGTCATGCGCGCCAGCGTGGCGGATGGCCCATTCGATGGCCGCTGCGCGGTCAAGCTCAACCGCAATTTCGCCAGGATCTGTGAACCCTTTCTTCACATCCGCTGCGATGTCACTTGCGCGCTCAAACCTTGGGTTGTCGCTCGTGAGCACAACGTGATCTGCGTTCAATTGCGCTGCTCTCGCCATCAGCGGGCGTTTGAGCGCGTCCCGGTTACCGCCACACCCAAAAACGCACCAAAGCCTGCCGTTGCGTGCGGTCGCGAGGTCTCGGGTTGCCTTGAGGGCTTTTGCCAAGGCATCAGGCGTATGGGCATAGTCGACCACAGCAATCGGCGCGGCTGCGTCGTCGCTCGGATTCGCGATTTCGAGCCGTCCCGGCACGGGCAAAGCCTGTATCAACGCCGCCGTCGCCTGTCCTAAGCCGATGCCCAAGGCGCGCTGCGCACCGATCACGCCCAGCAGATTACTAACATTAAAGTGCCCAAAGCTCGGTGTGATAGCGGTTGCTCGCGACACGATCTCATTTGACAGATCTTTCTCGACGACATCGAATTGCATGCCACTGGGCATGGTGGTGATGTTTGTTGCGGAAAGCCGGGCATTCTGATCCAGTGAGGTCGTCCAGATGTCCAACGGCTCCGCGCGATCGTTGTTGAGGTCAGCTGCAAGCTCGCGGCCTTTTGTGTCGTCGATGTTGATCACCACGGCTTGAAGCCCTGGCGTGTCGAAAAGTCGGCGCTTTTCGCGCCAATAGCTTGCCAAATCGCCGTGGTAATCTAGGTGGTCATGGCTGAAATTGGTGAATACAGCAACGCGGACGAACACGCCCGACAGGCGGCCTTCGGCTATGCCAACGGAAGACGCTTCAATGGCTGCGCTGGTTGCGCCTTGATCGACAGCCTGCGCCAAAAGCTGATGGAGTGTGACAGCATCAGGTGTCGTCAATTCGCCGCTCGTGACGTGCGGCACTTGCCCGTGGCCCAAAGTGCCCACCATGAGGCAAGAAATCTCTGATTTTTCGCTCAATTCACCCTTTGGTCTCCGAATTGATTGACTTTGTTGCTCATAATTTAGGAGTGATTTGCGAGCCGTCACAAAGCAACAATTGGTCAAAAGCGCTTGGCTTAGCCACCAAGCGGTCGAAGTCTTGCCGTTTGTTCCGGTGATCGCAACGACCGACAACGACGCGCTGGGATTGCCGTAAAACTGGTCAGCGATGGCGCCTGCCAGCTGCTTGAGGTTTTTGACACTTGCCACCTGCATTGGATCAAAGTCGTACCGAGCTGAGTCTTCTGCTTCGACTAATGCTGCGATGGCGTTGCCCGCTAGTGCGGCTTTGGCGTGATCGCGGGCATCGAACTTGCGACCAGGCCAAGCCAAGAGGGCACCGCCTGGGGTGATTCGACGCGAGTCCGATTCAAGCGATATACAACCGCGCAAGCGCAGCCAGTCGCTGGCCGCTTCAGCGGTGTCGAATTGGCGTAAACCGCTGGTGTCGCTTGTCAGCATCACACCGGCTCCTCTGCCACTGCCGCAACTATTTGAGGTTTGACCCGCATGTCAGGCTGAATGCCCATCATTCGCAAGGTTTGCTGCACGGTCTCGGCAAAAACGGGTGCAGCAACCTCGCCGCCGTAATAAACGCCTGCCGACGGTTCTTCGACCATCACCGCCACAACGATTCGAGGGTTGTCCAGTGGTGCTAGCCCGACGAAGAAGCTGCGGTATTTTTTATCCGCGTAGCCCCTACCTTCTTGTTTTCGAGCGGTTCCTGATTTGCCACCTACCGAGTACCCCAATGTCTGGGCCTTTGGGGCCGTGCCGCCCGGGCCTGCTGCCATTTGCAGCATTTTCCTGACTTGTTGCGCATGAACCGCGCTCATCACGCGGACGCCATTCACAGGGACCGAGGTTTTGGTGAGCGTCACAGGGGCAAACTCGCCGTCGCGTGCAAACACCGTATAAGCATGCGCCAACTGGAACAAGCTGGCCGACAAACCGTAGCCATAGCTCATGGTTGCCTGTTCGATTTTTTTCCACGATTTGTGCGGCCGAAGTCGACCGGTCGCGGCACCGGGAAACGGCACCTGCGGTTTTTGACCCAATCCCACTTGGCTGTAAAACTCCCACATCTCACGCGGTTGAGTCTGCATCGCGAGTTTGACCGTGCCCACGTTGCTGGATTTTTGCAACACCTCGGCCACCGTGAGCATGCCGTGCGGATGAGCGTCGCCGACGGTCGCTCCTTCGATGGTGATCTTGCCAGGTGCCGTTTGAATCGGTGTATCGGGCGTGACGAGACCTTTTTCTAAAACGAGGCTGGTGATGAAAGGCTTCATCGTCGAACCCGGCTCAAATGTGTCGGTCAGCGCGCGATTGCGCCTGTACGCGATTGGCACCGCTTGGCGCTTGTCAGGCGAATAACTAGGAAAGTTCGCAAGCGCCAACACTTCGCCAGACTGTGCGTCCAGCACGACGACGCTACCGGCTTTCGCCTTGTGCTCGGCAATCGCATCGCGCAGCTTTTGGAAAGCGAAAAACTGCACTTTGCTGTCAATCGACAGCTGCAAGTCCTTGCCGTCGACAGGTGCCACGGTCTCCCCGATGTCTTCGACGATGCGACCCATGCGGTCCTTGAGCACCCGCCGCGATCCAACCCGCCCAGCCAAGGTCGCTTCAAAGCTCTGCTCGACGCCTTCAATGCCTTTGTCGTCAGAGTTGGTGAACCCGATGATGTGCGCGGCAGATTCGCCTTCCGGGTACTTGCGGCGGTATTCTTTGCGCTGGTACACGCCCTTGACGCCCAAAGCCATCACCTGCTGAGCAACGGTTTCATCGACTTGGCGTTTGAGCCAAACAAATGATTTGTCTTCATCAAGCAGTGCTTGTTTTAGGTCTTGCAACGGCATGTCCAGCAGCTTGGCCAGCTGGGTCAATTGGGTCGTATCGGCTTCCACGTCTTCTGGAATCGCCCAGATGCTTGGAACCGGCACACTTGACGCGAGAATTAAGCCGTTGCGGTCCAAAATGCGACCGCGATTCGCGGTCAGCTCCAGAGTCCGAGCAAAGCGTTTTTCCCCTTGATCGATGAAAAAATCGTTTCGAATGACTTGGATGTAGGCGGCTTTTGCTGCCAAGCCGCTGAATGCCAGCGCCACGATGGCGAGAGCGAATCGGCTGCGCCCCAACGGAATTTTGGCGAGCAACAAGGGACTTGAATTTAGATTGACGGGTTTGCTCATGGCACGATCTTGGTTGCGATGGCAGGGGCATCTGGCCCTGGCGTGCTTGCGCGTAGTCGCACGTACTGGGTAATGGCTGGGGATGTTCCACGCATCGAAAGCTGATCCTTGGCCAATCGTTCTACGCGAATCGGAACGGACTGGGCGCGCTGTTCGACATTGAGGCGTTCACGTTCAATATCCAATCGACGCGACTCAGAGGTCGCCTTTTCGTTGTCGGCGAAAAGCTTGCGTGATTGGTACTGGGTGTGAACCAAAACCATCGCGCTGCCGACTACCGCGACGACTAAGACCAAGTTGATGCGAATCATGGCGTGACTCCACCCGCGATTTCGACCTCGGTTCGTTGACAAATACGCATAACCGCGCTGCGCGAACGAGGATTGCTTGCAATCTCTTGCGCGCTCGGCTTTACTCGCCCAAGGGCCTTTAACCTCATGGGTTTTGGCGTTGCGAACAGTGCGCGCCGGTCGATGACCTCGCGAGAATGCGCGGCTATGAACTGCTTGACGATGCGATCCTCTAGC
>JANOPN010000133.1:0-22979 GCA_031421855.1 Comamonadaceae bacterium | reverse complement strand
TTTTGCAGTGTTGGATATCGATTCCATGCGGGTTGCAAACGGCTCGCTTCGACATGGCGTGCTCTTCAAACTGCTTTCACCACAAGCCGAGACGGACCTGAGACGCTCGGCCTTGACCGCGTTTTCAAAGCGCTTGTACGTTGATGCCCCGCAAGTCGAGCGCGTTTTGAAACAATCACTCGTGTTGCTTGAGCCTTTGGCGCAACAACGGAATTGGCCAACAGAGGCGCATCACCGCTGCCAGACCCTGCTGTCGTGGGCTGCGCAAGTGCACGAAATTGGTCATGCCGTCTCGCCTGTAGAGGGGCACAGGCACGGCGCATACATCTTGAAAAACGCCGAAATCGCCGGATTTTCTTTCGGTGAGTTGCAGCGTCTCAGCATGTTTGTGTTGGGTCAACGCGGCAAACTGCGCAAACTGGAAATCGACCGCACCGACATGGAGCTGATGGCATCACTGCTGTGCTTTCGCCTGAGCGTGTTGTTGTGTCATTCCCGTCAAACACCTAACCTGCGCGGAACACGGCTGGTTTGTGTCAACGAAGGCTATCGCTTTGAGGTCTCGGCCGATTGGGCTCGGGAATACCCGCAAAGCCTTTTCTTGCTGCGCGAAGAAGTCAACGCTTGGGCCAAAAGCGACCATGAATTCAATTTGGTGGTGGTTTCCTGAGCGCCGCTTGAGCGGACTGCATGTTTTGTGCTCTATTCTTCTTTAAATGGTATAAACTATTTACACCATTTTAAAGGACTTACTCATCATGCCCAACACCGCCAAACCATTGACAACGTCAGCGACTGCACCGGCGGCTGTCAGCCCATCAGTGCCTGCGCGCAAACCGAACAAATTACCCGCACCAGCCGCGCCAAAAAAGACCAAACCAGTCGCAAAAACAAGCGCCGCTGCTCTTGAAGCAAAAGCGCCCACGAAAGCTGTGGCGAAAGTAGTAACTAAATCGGTGACTAAATCGGTAACCAAGGTGGCTGCAAAAGCAACGAAACCAGCAAAGCCCGCCAAGCGCGCAGTCGCGTCAACCGCCGATGTGCCCGCACTGACCAAACCTGCCAAGCTTGTGCGTGACAGCTTCACAATGCCTGCCCAAGAGTACGCTGCCATTGCAACGCTCAAAGCACGCACACTGATTGCAGGGCGTGAATCCAAGAAAAGCGAGTTGTTGCGCTTTGGACTTGTCTTGTTGATGTCGATGGAGCCCGCTGCACTCGTCGCCGGATTGAATGGCTTGGCCGTTCTCAAAGTTGGACGTCGCAAGGGCAAATGAGCGCTCAGAGGGCTCTCTACAGCAGCTCGGGCGTTTGAACCGTCACAACCACCCAGCGAGCGTGCTCAAACGCGGATTTGCGCCTCAGCCACCAAACTGCACCTTTCTTGATGCTCACGGTGGGACGCAACTCGGTATGGGTATCCGACATATCCGTCAAATGGGTTAGGTCGATTTCGGATTCAGCCCCGTCAGTTGAAATGCCAACCAGCTGGGCAACCACGTTGCCCAGCGTCGGTTGGTGGCCGACAACGACCGTCGTCCCTTTGAAGTTTGGTCGATAGATCAACCCCAGGAAATCATCGACGCTCGCATCAGGCGACAGCTCAAGGCGCTTTTTGAACGGTCGGCCTAGGTGCTTTGCGGTGTCGATCGTTCGTTGAGCAGGGCTGCTGATGACGCGACTTGACTCGGGCAATTGCCTGGCAAGCCACTGCGCCATCCGCTGCGCTTGCTTGTTGCCCTTGGCGCTTAAGGGGCGAAGCAAATCTTCGTCGCCCTCGCCCGCGATTCCAGCATCGGCGTGTCTCCACAAGATCAAATCCACGGTCTTTGCTCGCCTGAATGGGTTTATCTGTGACGCCGCGCTGTCGCCCGAACTCGGGCTTGTTCGCTCGTGACGGATTGGCGACGCGTTTCGCTGTGTGCATCGATCAGACTTTGGTGGACACTGAATCGCCCGTCTGAGGACTTGGTAGCCGCAAGATTCGCATTCGTCAACTTTTTGGGGCTGATTTTTGCGGCGCAATGCACGTAACTGCCATCGGCTTTCAAGCTCCACGCATCCATGTTGTCAAGTAAATACGGCTCAAGGCATTGATCAATCACGCGAGCACGCAGCAGCGGATCCACGATCGGCCAGCCAATTTCAATTCGACGCACCATGTTGCGCGTCATCCAGTCAGCGCTCGCGAGATAGAGTGACTCGGTGTCGCCGTGTTTGAAGTAGAAGATTCGCGAATGCTCTAAAAAACGCCCCACGACTGAACGAACCCGTATGTTGTCAGTGACGCCGCTCAATTGCGGGGCCAACTTGCAGGCCCCTCGAACGATCAAGTCAACCTGAACGCCGGCCTGACCAGCGGCAACCAACGCATCAATCAACGCAATATCGGTCAATGCGTTCATTTTGGCCACGATGCGCGCGCTCACGCCCTTTGAGGCAACCACCGCACATTCTTTGATTCGGCGCATCATGCCCGCGTGCAGCCCTTGGGGCGCTACCATGAGCCGCTTGAGGCGGCCAGTCGGCGAGTGGCTAGAGAGCTGCGAGAAGACAGCGTCCATGTCAGCGGTCATCGCAGCGTCGGCCGTGAAGTGGCCGATATCGGTGTACAGCCGCGCCGTTTTTGGGTTGTAGTTGCCGGTACTGACGTGGCCGTAGCGGCGCAATTTGCCACCCTCGCGCCGCGTGATGAGCAACATTTTGGCGTGGGTTTTCAAGCCCACCACGCCGTATACAACCTGCGCACCCAATTGTTCCAACTGTTCTGCCCAGTTGATGTTCGCCTCTTCGTCGAATCGGGCCTTGAGTTCGACCACGGCCAGGACTTCTTTGCCGCTTTTCAGAGCCTGCCGATACAAATCCAACATGCGCGGGTCGGATCCGGTTCGATAAATGGTTTGCTTGATCGCCAGAACTTCTGGATCGTTGACCGCCTCCCGCAACATTTGAAGCACGGCGTCAAACGACTCAAACGGGTGATGGGTCAGAACATCGCGTTTCGCAATTTGCGCCAACATCGGCAAGCTGGGCGAAAAGGCAGTCGGCCACTCCGGTAAAAAAGCCGGGTACTTCAACTCCTCTCGCTCCACCATGTCGCACAGTTGCATGTAGCGCACCAAGTTGACCGGGCCCTTGACCCGGTACAGCGACTGCTGGGGCAGGCCAAACTCTTGAAGCAGGCGCTGGGCGAGTTCTTCTGAGCAACTGCTGGACACTTCAACTCGGACAGCCGCACCGAAATTTCTCTGATGCAGACCTTGTCGCAACGCGGTGCGTAGGTTTTTGACTTCGTCTTCGTCGACCGCAAGATCAGAGTGCCGAGTAACCCGAAACTGCGAAAAGGTTTCAACCACCCGGCCGCTGAACATCTCACCCAAGTGCGCCCGAATGACGCTGGTGAGCGACACAAAACACTCGACGCCTGGGCTCAAGTGCTCAGGCAGGCGGATGATCCGTGGCAAAGCACGCGGGACTTTGACGATGGCGACTTCGTTGCCTCGCCCAAGCGCCACGCGACCGCTGAGCTGCACAATGAAGTTCAAAGACTTGTTGGCGACCTGCGGAAATGGGTGCGACGGATCGAGTGAAACGGGGACTAAAAGTGGCCGGACTTGGGCATTGAAGTACTTTTCGACCCATTTGCGCTGAACCGATGTTCTCTCGTTGTGACTCAATAATCCAATGCCCGCAGAAGCCAGCGCTGGATGAAGCACATCGTTGAACAACTGATATTGGCTCAGAACCAAGGCGTGCGCGCGCTCACTGGTGGATAAAAATGACTTCGGGCTTGCAGACTCGGTGGTCGTACCTGACTGAAAGGCCGTCAAATGGGGCTCGCCGCGCACTTCGAAAAATTCGTCCAAATTGGACGACACGATGCACAAAAACTTCAATCGCTCCAGCAGCGGAACGTCTTCACGCTGCGCCATGTGTAAAACCCGCGCATGAAACGCCAAAATACTGACATCGCGATCAAGCAAGGGCACGAGTACCGGTGCGCGCTTTTCTCGCGGCTTGCTCGGCAATTTTGCGTTGGCCGGCGGCTCAAGCGGCAAAGTAGTTGCGACGTCAGTTGTCATGGTGGATTTCATGGCCCTTAGTTTCAGCGAGTGCTGTGACGGTTTTGTGTCAAATCACTCGGCGTCGGCTTCAACCTAGAAACAACAGTTGAACACGCCCGAGTGGGCCGCCGTGACGTGTGCCGGGAAGGCGCGACGACGCGGCGCCCCTTTGGGCGCAAGGAGGAGCAACGCGCCCGACGTGCGTCATGGCGGTTCAATCGGGTGTGTAGCGAAGTCACCCAACCAGTGAGCCAGTTAGAAGCCAAAAACACATGAAAAATCAATCACTTATAAAGAGATGCGAGTGGTCAACTGCTGTTTCTTGGTTCACGCTTTGCGCGTGAAGTGCTTGCGATACCGAGAGGGCAAGTCGCCCAAGCGCATGCACATGGGCAGGTCTGCCGTATTGAAGTCTGGGTCCCAGGCGGGCTCGCCCAAAATGCCAGCCCCTAGGCGAAGGTATGCTTTGATGAGCGCCGGCGGCTCGACATCGAGTGAGTCATCGAGCTCGGTGATGGGTAACGGGCACAAGGGTTTGGCACGGTGACCGGGCTCAGCCACGCATGAGCCCAGCTTGCGAAAGACGCTTGCCGCCATGGAGGGCCCAAGCGCAAAGGCTTGACCGGCGCAGCGCATGGGAATGCTGGCGCAGCCGATCATGGTCTCCATGTCGTGTTTGGCCATGAAGCTCGCTAATTCTGACCACAACGCGAAGATTGCTGGACCCGTTCTGTGGCTTTGGTGAACGCAGCTGCGGCCAAGTTCGACCGTGCTGGCCCTTGTTAAGCGGCAATCGCTGAGGTCAAATTCAGTTTCGGTGTACCAGCTGCCCATGCGTTTTGCCTGATCGGGCATCAGTACCCGGTACGTGCCGACCACTTGGTTGGTGTCAACAGCCCGAACGATCAAGTGCTCACAGAAGTCGTCGAAGGCATCGATGTCATGACCCGGCAGCGGCGAAGTCAGCTGCGCGCCCATCTCATCAGCAAAAACGCTGTAGCGAAGGCGCTGAGCCTCGCGAACCTCATCTAAGTTGACGGCCCAAGTCGCGTGAATCGCTGCAGACTCGCGGGGTGTGCGGGTTAATTCATGGGTGGATCGCAGGGCATGAATCGCAGGCTGGCCTGCGCGCCCAAAAAAACCAGTACCTGAGCCCGACTGGGGCAGCATTTGTTCAAATCCAAGTGTAGGGACGGGGAAGTCGCGCATCGTGCTCTCCTGTTGATGAGTGACAGTTTCGTCAGGTGATGTGACAAGCCCGTTGCAGCTGAATGAAGAGTGGGTGACGCGATAAGTTTTATTATTCAATAATTATTGAAATATTGATATAATTGCAACATGCTCGCACAACCGCTCACGCTCATGCCGACGAAACAAGACGAACCGGCACCGCTGATTGCCGAACGCGGTGCCGTGGTTGCGTTGGCGGCCTTGGCGCAAGTTCAGCGCTTGCGTGCATTTCGTGCCTTGGTGCTCGCGGGGCCTAAGGGCATTGCTGCTGGAGCCATAGCCGCTCAGCTTGGCATTGCGCCAAGCGCGCTGTCGTTTCACCTCAAAGAGCTGAGCCACGCCGGGCTGGTGAGCGCTGAGCAACAAGGGCGGTTTGTGGTGTATCGCGCGGCGTTTGCCCAAATGAATGCCCTGCTCGGCTACCTCACGGCGCACTGTTGCGAAGGCGAGCCTTGCGCGGAGTCCGAATCCATTCCATCTGTTGTTTGTTGTCCCCAGGAGATCCCATGAAACGCTTTCATCTGCACATGCACGTCACTGACTTGAGCGAGAACCTGCGCTTCTATAGCGCGCTGTTTGCCACTGAGCCCACCCGAGTGGAATCAGATTACGCCAAATGGATGTTGGAAGACCCGCCGATCAACTTCGCCATATCAACGCGGGGAAAGTCGTCGGGCATTGACCACTTGGGTTTTCAGACCGATGACGCGCTTCAGTTGCCGCAAATGATGGCGCAGGCCGTGGCCGCCGACAAAGCCATGTTGGACGAAGGCACCGGCACTTGTTGCTACGCCCGCAGCACCAAACACTGGGTGACCGATCCTCAAGGTGTAGCTTGGGAGCAATTTCACACGTTGGATTCGATCCCGACCTTCAACGAAGCATCGGCAACGGCAAATTTGATGAATAATATGCCTTTGGTCACCGAATCCATTGACTCGGGTGCTACGAATTCAGGATCAGCTTGCTGTGCGCCACGCAGCACGACCGACGTGATTCCAGTCGCAAAGAAGGCCAGCGCATGCTGCTGAGCTCGACTATCCAGTGCGTACCGACGCGCATCTTGTTTGTGTGTACCCACAACTCTGCCCGCAGCATTTTGGCCGAGGCGCTGCTTCGCCACCATGCGGGCGGGCGGTTTGAGGCGTTCTCGGCGGGCAGCTCGCCCCGCGAGAACCAGCAACCCAACCCCTTGGGCTTGGCGGCTTTGGCCGCAAACGGCATCGACATTGGCGGTTTGAGCAGCAAAAGTTGGGACGCGTTTGTCGCGCCTAACGCGCCGACGCTGCATGCGGTCATCACGGTTTGCGACAGCGCTGCCGGGGAGTCCTGCCCATTGTTTTCAGGGCCGATCAGCTCGCGCCACCCGGCTCGAGCTCACTGGGGCTATGCCGATCCAAGCGCAGGTGATGCCAGCGATGCGACCAAGCGGCTGGCTTTTGATGCGCTGTTGGTTCAGATCGATCGACGCATTCGGGCCTTGGTCGAGCTGCCTGATGAGCAGCTCACTGCAGAGCGTTTGGCCGCGAACTTAACTGCTTTGGGTCAAGCATGACGTCGGCTTTGCGCAAGGTACTTGTCGCCGAATTCATCGGCACCGCAATGCTGTTGTGCACCGTGGTCGGCTCCGGCATCATGGCGCAGCGTCTGAGCGGCGGCAACGACGCTGTTGCGCTTTTGGCAAACACCTTGGCCACGGTGTTTGCGCTTTATGTCTTGATTGAGACCTTGGGGCCAATCAGTGGTGCGCAATTCAACCCGTTGGTCACCCTGCTCATGGGGCCGCCCAAAGCGGTCAAAACCGGTTTTTTAATGGGAAAAGAGCCCCTGGTCACCGAATTCATTGAATTTGTCGCTATATTAATTATAGCATCTCAATTGGCTGGCGCAGTTGCTGGTGTGATGCTCGCGCACGCGATGTTTGAGCTGCCGTTGATCGAATGGGGTACCCGCTCGCGCAGTGGCACGGGTCAATGGCTGGCTGAATGTGCAGCAACGGCAGCACTTTTGTTTGTGATCAAACGAAGCAGCCAAGTGCCCAATGCCAAGGCTTCTGTTTGGGTCGCGGCAACCATCGGCGCTGCTTATTGGAGCGCTGCAAGCACGAGTTTTGCCAACCCGGCAGCCGTAGTTGGACGGATGTTCACCACCACATTCAGTGGCATTGCACCGGCTGACGCCATGGGTTTTGTCGCCGCGCAATGCGTCGGGGCCGTTTTGGGCTGGGGCTTGGCTGGCTATTTGTCCAGCGATTTAGGCCAGTCACCTGCGCCTACTTGACCAGAAGCTTAAAAGCCGCAACCACCAAGACCAGGGCCAACAGGCGTTTGATGAAACTTGGGTTCAGGTGGGTTGCGCCCATCCACGCGCCCAAGCCACCCCCCACGAGCACGGCCACGACCAGCTGCCAAGGAACGTTTGGCCAATTTTGGGTGCGCAGAACATAGCCTCCCAATCCTGCAATCGAGTTGCACAAAATAAACAGGGCCGATACCGAAGCGGCCTGTTTGGCCCGAGCCCAGCCCGCCAGCAGAAGCAGCGGCGTGAGAAAGATCCCTCCCCCGGTGCCGGTCAGTCCACTCAACAAACCAATCAATGCACCCAAGCCGAGCGCAACAGGCAATTGCGGCGAGGCCGATTGCGTGCGCTCTGCGGGTCGCCAAAAAAAATGAACTGCCGACAGCAAGAGCACCAAGCCCAACAGCACCTCCAGCGCACGGGTTGGCAAAACCAAAAAGCCACCCACCAGTGCCAATGGAATGGCCGTGATCGCAAAGGGCCAAAAAAGCCGCCAATTGAAGTGCCCGGCTCGCGCAAACTGTGCAGCTGCGACGGTACCCACCAAAATGTTAAGCATCAGCGCGGTGGGACGAATCACCGCCACCGCCAAGCCAGCCAAACCCATGACAGCGATGTAGCCGGACGCCCCCGCGTGGCCCACGCTGGCGTACAGCATGGCCACAACGAACAAAGCCACGGCCAGCGGCAAAATGAGTTCTGGCGTCACCGCCTTACCCGCGTATCACGGCCGCGATGCGCTCGGCGCAATGTTTGGCGAGTTCCGCATCGAACGCCTCGACCATCACCCGAACCAATGGCTCGGTACCGCTTGCGCGCAGTAAAAGCCGCCCCTGCGTGCCCAGTGTGGCCTCAACCGCTGCACAAGCATCTTTCAAACCGGGTTTGGCAGCCCAATCGGTGCCTGGCGCTAACCGGACGTTGATCATGGTTTGGGGGCAAAGCACGATGCCGTCCAACATTTGCGCGAGCGTCTGACCCGTGCGGGCGCAGGCTTGTAGCACTTGTAGCGCGCTCACGATGCCGTCACCAGTGGTGTGTTTATCCAGCGCCAGCAAATGTCCCGAACTCTCACCGCCCAAGAGCCAGCCGTTTTTCTCTAGCTCCTCGAGCACATAACGGTCACCGACTTTTGCCCGAACAAACGCCACGCCGCGCTCCGTGAGGGCGTTTACGATGCCCAAGTTGCTCATCAAAGTACCGACAACGCCCGGGACCACTTCGCCTCGTCCCAACCGCTCGGCAACCATGAGGTACAACACCTCATCGCCATTGAACAGCCGCCCGGAGTGGTCGACGATTTGCAATCGATCGGCGTCGCCATCAAGCGCGACGCCGTAGTGCGCACCCGTTTCACGAACCGTTGCGATCAAATTTTCTGGATGCGTCGCGCCGTATCCGTCGTTGATGTTCATGCCATCTGGCGAGCAACCAATGGCAGTGACTTCAGCGCCAAGCTCATGAAACACCTTGGGGGCAATGTTGTAGGCCGCGCCGTGCGCACCGTCGACGACTATTTTCAAGCCCTTGAGGCTTAAGTTATTGTCAAACGTGCTCTTGGCAAACTCGATGTAGCGCCCAGCTGCGTCGTCAAGCCGCTTGGTCTTGCCCAGCTCAGCCGATGCCACCCAATGCGGCGGCTCGTCCAACACACCCTCGACGGCCAACTCCCATGCATCGTCGAGCTTGGTGCCGTGCGCGCTGAAAAACTTGATGCCGTTGTCAGCAAATGGGTTGTGGCTGGCTGAAATCACGACACCCAAACTGGCCCTGAGCGCCCGAGTGAGGTACGCAACACCCGGCGTGGGCAGTGGCCCCACCAAAATCACGTCAACGCCAGCAGAATTGAAGCCTGACTCGAGCGCACTCTCGAGCATGTAGCCGCTGATGCGGGTGTCTTTGCCGATGACCACTGTTGGGCGGGCCTCGGTTCGCCGCAGCACGCGTCCTACCGCGTGCGCGAGCTTGAGCACAAAATCCGGCGTGATGGGCGACTGACCCACCGTTCCACGAATGCCATCGGTGCCAAAAAACTGCCTTTTATTCATCTGCCGCCCCGGATATTGTTGATCGCAGGCTGCATTATCGAGCCGCGAGCCAGACTTTTAGCGCCTGAGATGTCTCAAGAACGTCGTGAACACGCACGACATGCGCACCGCGCTCAACGGCCAGCACGGCAGCAGCCACGCTAGGGATCAACCGATCGGCAACACCCAAGCCCGTCACGGTACCCAAAGACGACTTGCGAGACCAGCCCGCCAGCACAGACCCACCCATGGCGCTGAAGCGTGATTGGTTGCGCAGCAGCTCGAAGTTCTGCGCGACGGTTTTGCCAAATCCGATGCCAGAATCGATGCAAATTCGTGACAAATCACCATCTGGTCCAAGTATCCATTGAATTCGTTGCTCTAAAAAAGAGAGTATCTCAGCCACTACCTCACCGACCATGGGCTGTACTTGCATCGACTCGGGCTCACCGTGCATGTGCATCACGACCAAGCCGCAACGACCATGAGCGCGCACGACCTCATCTGCACCCGCTTGGCGAAACGCCCAAACGCAGTTGATGATGTCCACGCCACAGTCCAGCACCGACTGCATCACCTGTGGCTTGTAGGTGTCCACCGAAATCGGCACGCCAAACTTGACCGCCTCGGTCACCACCGGCATCACGCGGGCCAACTCTTCTTTGAGCGAAAGCGGCGTTGCACCTGGGCGGGTTGACTCGCCGCCAATGTCCAGGATGTGCGCGCCGTCACTCAGCAGACGCTCGCAGCGTGCCAAGGCTTCTCGGGTGTTGTCACCGATGCGCCCGTTCAGCCCGTCGTCCGAGAACGAGTCAGGGGTCACATTCACAACCCCCATGATCCGAGGTCGGCTCAAGTCAATATCAAAACGCGTGGTGCGCCAAGTGCGTGAAGTCATTGGCGGATTTTCGCGCAAAAAAAAGGCCCCGACTGGCGAATCAGTCAGGGCCAAGACAACGATTAGAAATGAATGACCAACGATCAATGGTCCTCTAAGTACTAGCCGCCAACAGGGCCGGAATCCACCCGACGAACGGCAACAGTCGCCGAGCGTGGGCGGGTGCCTGACTCTGCTGGCCACGTGGCAAATGCCGTAGGGTTACGGGCAATTGCGTTGTCGCTCAGCGTGACACCTGCCGCATCTTTGGGCGCACGCGGATGGCTGCCCACTTCGCCCGGGTGCTGCACATTGACGAAAACGGTCGATCGGTCAGGCGTGAAGCAAATGCCGGTGATCTCACAACCACTTGGCCCGACCAAGAAGCGGCGAATCTCTTTGGTGGTGGGGTCTGCTACCAGCATTTGGTTGTTGCCCATGTTGGCAAAGTCACCCGTGTTGGCGTAGCTGCCATCGGTTTGGATCCACATGCGGCCAGAGCTGTCAAACGCCAGGCCGTCAGGGCTGTTGAACAAGTTTTCTGCGTTGATGTTGGCGCTGGGCGCACGGTCTGTGGCGACTGATGGCTGGCCCGCCATCACAAAGATGTCCCAAGTGAACGTCAAAGCGCTGGCATCAGCCACACCGTCTTGCCAGCGCACGATGTGACCCCAGACGTTATTGCTGCGGGGGTTGGCTTCGTCGACTGCTGGGCGTGAGCTGCCCGCCGTTGATGTGCCAGCCACGTTGTTGCTGCTCGCCGTGGTCGTGCCACGCCGGTTGTTGTTGGTCAGTGTGATGTAGGCTTCGCCTGGCTTCTTGGGATTCACTGCGACCCACTCAGGACGATCCATCATGGTGGCGCCAACCCGGTCGCTGGCTTGCCGTGCTTTGATCATCACCTCGCCTTGGTTCGCAAAACCGTTCGCCGCAGTGAGCCCGTTCTCGCCGTGAATCAGCGCAATCCAGACACCCGTGCCCATTTTGTCGCCCAATGTGGTGCCAGCATCAAACCGGGCCACATACAAGGTCCCTTCGCTCAACAAATTGCGGTTGGCATTGCTGGTCGGGTTGGCCGCATCAAACGTGCCGCTTGACACAAACTTGTAGACATACTCATTGCGCTCATCGCAACCCATGTAGACGACCACTTTGCCGTTGGTGGCAACGGTGAGCGCCGCGTTTTCATGCTTGAAACGCCCGAGCGCTGTGCGCTTGAGTGGTTGACCTGCGGGAGCAAACGGGTCAATTTCGACGATCCAACCGTGGCGGTTGGGCTCGTTCGGCGTCGCATTGATATCAAAGCGTGAGTCAACCGTGTGCCACAGGTAGCCAAAGCCAGATTGGGTCATGCCATACCGATTTTCCAACGCGGTCGGCGTGCGCGTGCCGTTCCAGCCAAAATAGCCGTTGAAGTTTTCTTCACAAGTCAGGTAAGTGCCCCATGGGGTGAAACCATTGCCGCAGTTGTTGAGGGTTCCCAGTACTTGGGTGCCGCTTGGATCGGCCGCGGTCTTCATCGCATCCAACCCCGCTGCTGGACCTTGAACGCCAATCGGCGTGTTGCCATGAATGCGGCGGTTGTAGGGTGAGCCGCGAACATGCTCCCACGCACCGCTGGCGCTCTTTCGCATGTGCATGACGCTCACACCGTGCGCAGCCTGTGCCTTACGGGCTTTTTCGAAGGTGAAGGGCAGCATCCAGTTGGCCGCATCGGTGTCTGGTGCATAGAAGTACTCGGGGTTGATGTACTCGTGATTCATCACCAGTAGCCCTTCGTCGCTGCGGTCGCCCAAGCCGTTTCCCGCCGCGTTGAAGCCGAAGAACGACATGCCGTCGTGGTTATCGCCAATTTGCTGCTCTTGCTCAACTGCGGTGTTGGTGGCGTTTATTTTGAATGCGGGGCCGGTCGCATTGATGGGGTCGCCCCAAGGCAGGAGCGCCTGAGCGGTGTAGCCCTCCGGCACGACGATTTTGTCGGTCATGGAGGTCGAAACGCCCTTGAATCCGAGCATGCGTTCGGGCGTTGGTGTGACCACCGGCGGCAAAGGCGCGACAGCGGGTGAAGCTACCGCATCGCTACCACCGCCACAACCCGACATGCCCGCCAAAAATGGCACGGTCGCAATGCCAAATCCACCCATCAGCATCCGCCGACGTGATGGCTGCGCAGCAACGGCGCGTGCAATCACCGCATTGAGGTGATCATTGGCGGCGGGGTTGGTTGAATCGTCGTCGTTAAGTAAAAATTGGGCCATTGGGTACTCCTGAAGCCGTTGAAATTGCAACAGGTTCAGTGTCCACACCCGACATGACACTGCGGTGATGGCTTTGTGAAGGTTTTGCGACAGGTGTCGGCGGTAACGAAAAAAAGCCCGTGAACCTGACGATTCGCGGGCTTTCGAATGTGTCATGGGCGGCGTTAAATACGCCCAAACAAAGCCAGGACTGCGCTACGCAGCCGTCGCGACGGGCGTAACAGCAATCGACGATTCTCCGTCCCCGCCGCCACCAACCGCACCAGGGCGCGGTACGAAGTCTTTAGGCTCGCGCGGGGGCTTGCCTGCCATGATGTCGTCGATTTGGTCAGCATCGATGGTTTCCCACTCAATCAATGCTTTGGCCATTGCATGAATTTTGTCTTTGTTGCCTTCGATCAAGTCGCGGGCAACTCTGTACTGGGTGTCGATGATTCGGCGAATCTCTGCATCCACCTTTTGCATGGTTGACTCGCTCATGTTGGTGGTTTTGGTCACGCTGCGGCCCAAAAACACCTCGCCCTCGTTGTCGGCATAGACAACAGGGCCGAGACTCTCGCTCATGCCATAGCGCATGACCATGTCTCGGGCCAAACCGGTTGCGCGCTCAAAGTCGTTGCTTGCGCCCGTGGTCATTTGGTTCATGAACACTTCTTCCGCGATGCGCCCACCAAACAGCATGCTGATTTGGCTGAGCATGAATTCGCTGTCGTAGCTGTAACGGTCTTGCGTCGGCAAACTCATCGTCACGCCCAAGGCGCGCCCACGCGGAATGATCGTCACTTTGTAGACCGGATCGCACTTGGGCATCAGTTTGCCAATTAAGGCATGACCGGACTCGTGATACGCCGTGTTGCGGCGCTCTTCTTCGGGCATGACCATGCTCTTGCGCTCTGGGCCCATGAAGATTTTGTCTTTGGCCTTCTCAAAGTCTTGCATCTCAACCACACGGGCGTTTCGACGTGCCGCCATCAAAGCGGCTTCGTTGCATAAGTTGGCCAGGTCAGCACCACTCATGCCTGGCGTGCCGCGAGCGATGATGGCTGCGCTGACGTCTTGGCCAATGGGCACTTTGCGCATGTGGACATTGAGCACCTGCTCGCGACCGCGAATGTCAGGCAAAGTCACGTAAACCTGCCGATCAACACGACCCGGGCGCAACAAGGCTGCGTCCAAGATGTCGGGGCGGTTGGTCGCAGCGACGACGATCACGCCGACATTTGTCTCAAA
This sequence comes from Comamonadaceae bacterium, assembly GCA_031421855.1. GTDB lineage: Bacteria > Pseudomonadota > Gammaproteobacteria > Burkholderiales > Burkholderiaceae_C > JAAFHN01. Next base: position 8,995 of record JANOPN010000133.1, on the reverse strand, counting down.
CCCGTCCATTTCAACCAGCATTTGGTTGAGGGTTTGCTCGCGCTCGTCATTGCCACCGCCCAAGCCTGCACCGCGTTGGCGGCCAACCGCGTCGATCTCATCAATGAAGATAATGCACGGCGCGTTTTTCTTCGCGTTTTCGAACATGTCGCGGACACGGGCTGCACCCACACCCACAAACATTTCGACAAAGTCCGAGCCCGAGATGGCGAAGAATGGCACCTTGGCCTCGCCCGCAATCGACTTCGCGAGCAGCGTCTTACCGGTTCCGGGTGGGCCAACCAACAGCAAGCCGCGCGGGATGCGCCCGCCGAGTTTTTGAAATTTGGTTGGATCTTTCAAAAAGTCTACGACTTCCTTGACCTCTTCTTTGGCCTCATCGCAACCCGCCACATCGGCGAAGGTGGTGTTGTTGTTGGTGTCGTCCATCATTTTGGCGCGGCTCTTGCCAAATCCAAACGCCCCACCCTTGCCGCCGCCTTGCATTTGACGCATGAAGTACACCCAAACGCCGATCAACAGCAACATCGGGCCCCAGCTCATCAGCAACTGCATGAGCAAACCGGTTTCTTCGCGCTTTTGAACTTCAAACTTCACGCCGTTGCTGATCAAGTCGCCAACTAAGCCGCGGTCGAGGTACGTGCCAATCGTGCGAACTTTGCTGCCGTCTTGCGTGATCGCAACGACCTCGGTGTTGCCATTGCCCTCAACGATCGTGGCTTGCTTGATCGACTTGTTGCGAACTTGGTCCAAGAAATCTGAGTAGTTTGTTGTCGTCGCCCCGGCTGCACCGCCTCGGCCGTCAAACGACTTGAACACGGTGAAAAGCACCATGGCGATGACCAGCCACACGGCGATTTTGGAAAACCATTGGTTATTGTTCAAAGCAAACCTTTACATGAATCTTGTGCACAGCACTTGCGGTCAATTGTAGGCTTTTCAAGGGTGGCGACGCCTCTTCGCGAATGAGCCGCCCTACCCTGGTAAGGGCATTGCCAAATGGGTTTGTGCGCTAGCGGCTTTGAGGCCAATGCCGACGATGAAGGTCTCAGACGATTTGTCACGACTGGCCTTGGGTTTGACGCATTTCACAACCTTGAAGGTGTCTCTAAACAACTTGACCATGTCGTCATACGCGCCCCCATGAAACAGCTTGCAGGTCAGCGAGCCCGTCGGCGTGAGGTGTTTTTGCGCAAAATCAACCGCCAGCTCGACCAAGTTGGCCAAACGCGCGGCGTCCGATGCTGCAACCCCTGACAAATTGGGGGCCATGTCTGAAATGACGGCATCCACCCGCTTGCCGTTGAGGTGCTTAAGTACCTCAGCCAAGGTGGTGTCGTCTTGAAAGTCACCCAAAATGAAATTCACCCCGTCGATTGGGTCCATCGGCAGCAGGTCAAGCGAAATGATGGTGCCGTTCAACGATCCACTCGCCGCGCCACCGCCCATCGCGTCTTTGGGGGCCAGCTTTCGCCGGGCGTACTGACTCCATGCCCCGGGGGTGCTGCCCAAGTCGACCACGACGCTGCCGGGGCGAATCAGCTTGTAGTCTTCGTCCAATTCTTTGAGTTTGTACGCGGCGCGCGACCGATAGCCGTCTTTGTGGGCCAATTTGACATACGTGTCGTTGACGTGGTCGTTGAGCCAAGCTTTATTGACTTTTTTGCTTTTGCTCTGAATTTTCATGTTGCTCTGATTTTAGAGCGCTTGGCCCTGCACCAACAACGCGATACCGGGGATAATCAACGATGGCCAAAATTGAACTCACCATTGCACAGCGCAAAGCCCACCGCGCCGAGGCGCATTACCTCAATCCCGTGGTGCTGGTTGGGAGCGACGGCTTGACCGACGCCGTGAAGAAGGAAGTGTCTTTGGCACTCGACTCGCACGGCCTCATCAAGGTGCGAATGGGCTCGTCTGAGCGCGTAGACCGCGACGCAATGTATGTTGTGTTGTGCGACACCTTGAACTGCGCACCCATTCAACACATCGGCAAAACCTTGGTTTTGTGGCGTGAGCCGGTTGAAAAAATCAAATCCAGCGAACGTGCTGAAGACCGAATGCCCGGCCCAAAAGACGTCAAGACCCTGAAGTACAGCTCGCGCGGCGGTCAGCGGCCTGAAGTCAAAGTGGTTCGGGTGCTGGGCAACGAGCGCCTCACGCGCGCCGGCATTTTGAAAACCGCCAAAACCAAACAACGTTCGATCAAAAAGCAAGCTCAAGGCTGAACTTGCGAACAGCGTCGGTTGCTATGCATTCGATAGCAACCAACCCAATAGATTCGGCGATCAAGGGCATTTTTTTCATGAAATCAACCCAAAATCGTCGCTTCGATGCCTTCAGATGTAGGTGACCTTGATCACCTCGTAATGTTTTTCGCCGCCGGGTGCTACGACCGTCACGCTGTCGCCCTCTGAGCGGCCAATGATGGCTCGCGCAATGGGGCTTGAGACATTGACTCGACCGACCTTGATGTCAGCCTCGTCTTCACCCACGATTTGATAGGTGACTCGCGTACCAGTCGATTCGTCTTCGAGCTCAACCGTCGCGCCAAACACGACCCTGCCCTCGCCGTCCAATGTGCTGGTGTCGATCACCAGCGCCGCCGACAGCTTGCCCTCAACATCTTTGATACGCCCCTCGATGAAGCCTTGGCGCTCTTTGGCCGCGTCGTATTCGGCGTTCTCACTCAAGTCACCCTGCGCACGGGCCTCAGAAATGGCGTTAACCACCCAAGGGCGATCGACCGTCTTAAGCCGATGCAACTCCACCCTGAGGGTCTCAGCGCCGCGTTTGGTGATGGGCAATGTGGCCAATTCAACACTCCAAAAAGTTCGTTTAACTCTAGCTTGGCGCAAGCGACCTGGTCACTTTTGCCGTTTACAAAAGCAAACCGCCGAACGCGAGCGTTCGGCGGTTTGCAAAGACTGACTGAATTATGCCAAGATTCAGCGTCGTTTTAGACTATCAAAAAAGATAGCAACAAACGCAATAGATCCGGTGAACAAGGGCCAAAATTAGCACAAATCAACAATAATCAGGCCCAAATCGACTCAAACTGCAGTCAACTGGGCGTGCATCTCTTGCACCGAGATCACGTCGAGCTTGTCTAAGTACTTCATGCCCTCAACTGCCGCCTCAGCACCGGCGATTGTGGTAAAGGTCGTCACTCGCGCAAGCAACGCGCTGGTGCGAATGGCTCGACTGTCTTTGATGGCATTGCGACGCTCTTCGACCGTGTTGACAACGAGTGCGATCTCGTTGTTTTTGATCATGTCGACCACATGCGGCCGACCCTCGGTGACTTTGTTCACCACGCCACACGGCACGCCGGCCGCAGCCAGTGCAGCCGCCGTGCCGCGGGTTGCGACGACATCAAAATGCATAGCAGCTAGCGCGATAGCAACTTGGACTGCACGGGTTTTATCGTTGTTTTTCACCGTTAAAAACGCTTTGCGGCGTTTGTCTGGGCTTGAGCGCGGCAACTGGGTGCCTGCACCGAGTTGGCTTTTGACGAACGCTTCACCAAAGGTTTTGCCCACGCCCATGACCTCGCCGGTGCTCTTCATCTCAGGCCCCAAAATGGTGTCCACACCGGGGAATTTGACAAACGGGAACACGGCTTCTTTGACGCTGAAATATGGCGGAGTGACCTCTTTGGTCATGCCTTGCGACGCAAGCGACTGCCCGGCCATGCAGCGAGCGGCTACTTTGGCCAATTGAATACCGGTTGCTTTACTCACATAAGGCACCGTGCGGCTGGCACGGGGGTTGACCTCCAACACATAGATCACGTCTCGTCCATCGCGGTGCTGAATCGCAAACTGCACATTCATCAGCCCGACCACGTTCAATGCCTGTGCCATCGCTGCGCTTTGGCGTTTGAGCTCGGTGACGGTGTCGTTGTTTAACGAGTACGGCGGCAGCGAGCAGGCCGAGTCGCCGCTGTGCACCCCCGCTTGCTCGATGTGCTCCATAACGCCACCAATGAGGGTGGCGCCCGTGTTGTCACGCAAGCAATCCACGTCGCACTCAATGGCGTCGTTCAAAAAGCGGTCAAGCAGCACGGGCGAGTCGTGGCTGACTTTGACGGCTTCGCGCATGTAGCGCTCCAAGTCACGCTGTTCGTGAACGATTTCCATCGCCCGCCCGCCCAGCACGTAGCTGGGGCGCACCACCAGGGGATATCCCAGCGCCGCGGCTCTTTCAAGCGCTTCGGCCTCGGTTCGGGCGGTCGCATTTGGCGGCTGCTTGAGACCTAGCTCGTGCAGCAGTTTCGAAAACCGCTCGCGGTCCTCTGCGGCATCAATCATGTCGGGGCTGGTGCCAATGATCGGCACGCCTTCGCGCTCCAAGTCGAGTGCGAGCTTGAGCGGAGTTTGGCCGCCGTATTGCACGATCACGCCGATTGGCTTTTCCTTGTCGACGATCTCCAGCACGTCCTCAAGAGTGAGCGGCTCAAAATACAAGCGGTCGCTGGTGTCGTAGTCAGTTGACACCGTCTCGGGGTTGCAGTTGACCATGATGGTCTCGTAGCCGTCTTCGCGCATGGCCAGCGCAGCGTGCACGCAGCAATAGTCAAACTCGATGCCTTGACCAATCCGGTTGGGGCCACCGCCCAGCACCATGATTTTTTTGTTGGTTGTCGGCTGCGCTTCGCACTCGACATCGTATGTTGAGTACATGTAAGCCGTGTCGGTTGCGAACTCCGCGGCGCAAGTGTCTACGCGTTTGTAAACCGGTCGCACGCCCTTGTCGCGCCGCGCAGTGCGCACCGCTTTGTCGCTGGTTTTGAGCAGCTTGGCCAGTCGGCGGTCTGAGAAGCCCTTTTGCTTGAGCGCGCGCAGATCGTCTGCGCCCAGTGTGTCTAACGCGCTGGCGCCGTGCTGGGCCGTGTGGGCATCGATTGACAGCTCAATCTTCACGATTTCTTCGATTTGCACCAAAAACCAGCGGTCGATCTTGGTGAGTTCGTGCACACGCTCGACGCTCAAGCCCTGGGCAAATGCATCGCCCACATACCAAATGCGCTCGGGGCCGGGTTCGCCCAGCTCTTTTTCAAGCACTTCCAAATCTTGGGTGTGCTCGTTCATCCCGTCTGCGCCGACCTCCAAACCGCGCAGAGCCTTTTGAAAGCTCTCTTGAAAGGTTCGCCCCATGGCCATGACCTCGCCCACGCTTTTCATCTGCGTGGTGAGGCGGTCGTCGGCGTCTTTGAATTTTTCAAACGCAAAACGCGGAATCTTGGTAACCACATAGTCAATGCTGGGCTCAAAACTCGCAGGCGTCGCACCACCCGTGATGTCGTTGCGCAACTCGTCCAAGGTGTAGCCCACAGCCAGTTTGGCGGCGATCTTGGCAATTGGAAACCCGGTTGCTTTGGATGCCAAGGCAGACGAGCGCGACACGCGCGGATTCATCTCAATCACGATCATGCGTCCGTCAACCGGGTTGATCGAGAACTGAACGTTGCTGCCCCCGGTGTCAACGCCAATTTCGCGCAGCACGGCCAGTGAGGCATTACGCAAAATTTGATACTCCTTGTCGGTGAGTGTTTGCGCGGGTGCAACCGTGATCGAGTCCCCGGTGTGCACGCCCATGGGGTCCAGGTTTTCGATTGAACACACGATGATGCAGTTGTCGGCCTTGTCGCGCACAACCTCCATCTCGTATTCTTTCCACCCCAACAGGGACTCTTCAATCAGCAGCTCATTGGTGGGCGATGCCTCCAGGCCGCGCTTGCAGATCGTCTCAAACTCTTCAGCGTTGTACGCAATTCCGCCGCCGGTGCCGCCCAGTGTGAAACTGGGGCGAATCACAGTGGGAAAGCCAAGCTTGTCTTGTGCAGCCCACGCCTCGTCCATGTTGTGCGCGATGCCTGAGCGAGCTGAGCCCAGACCAATTTTGGTCATCGCGTCTTTGAATTTGAGCCGATCTTCGGCCTTGTCAATCGCCTCTGGCGTGGCACCGATCAACTCGACGTTGTACTTTGCCAGCACGCCGTGTCGCCACAAATCAAGCGCGCAATTCAGCGCAGTCTGCCCGCCCATCGTCGGCAAGCATGCATCTGGGCGCTCTTTGGCGATGATTTTTTCAACGGTTTGCCACGTGATGGGTTCGATGTACGTGATGTCCGCCGTGTCTGGGTCAGTCATGATCGTCGCAGGATTGCTGTTGATCAAAATCACCCGAAAGCCCTCTTCACGAAGCGCTTTACAGGCCTGAACGCCCGAGTAATCAAACTCGCAGGCCTGGCCAATGATGATCGGCCCGGCGCCGATGATGAGGATGGTTTTGAGGTCTGTTCGTTTTGGCATGGTTTGTTAGGAATTGCGCGTGCAGACTAAATTAAATAGGCTCTTGGCCCTTGCATCACTAGACTCAAACGCCGCACTTGCTCGCTTCGCGCAAACGACATGTAGCAAGTCAAACGAATGTTTGTGAATAAGTCTGATGGGTGCAAATTGATCTGGCGCTAGCGTCATGCGCTCAGCGCGGAAAACCGACGCCGCTACGTCGCCGTCGACGGCTTCAACGCTGAGTTGAGTGAACATATCCAGTACCTTGGCCATGTCCTCCACCTTTGAGGGGGAAATGCCTCGAAGCACTTCGTATCGAATCAACGGCGTGATGAAGAGCCGCGTGGCAGGATCGCCCGTCAAATTGCCAATGAACTGTTGCGCATCGGACTTCAAAGCAATGTCTGCGGTGGAATCCGGGTCAAACGCGTGAATCAACAGATTCGCATCCAGAAAGACCCGCGTCATTGGGTCGGCGCCGCAGGAAGCATCATGCGCAACGCACTTTTCAAATCGGCCTGCGAGTCTCGATCAGAAAAGGCCAGCTTCGTCTCATCAAGGTCAACGCCGGTTGCATCTCGCAGGACATCTACCATCATTCGGCGCGCGGGCCGTGCAATGGGCTGAGCGCACACAACGCCGCCGTGCCCGCGCTCGAGAACATACGCTTCACCATCTTCGACCTGTGCAAGCACCAGCGGCGAATGCGTGGCAATCACGAAAATACAATTAGGGAAGAGATCCTTGAGCTTGCCGACAATTTGTACTTGCCATTCGACGTGGAGGTGGCTTTCGATTTCGTCGATGAGAATGAGTGCCGACACCTCACACAAGTCAGCACAGCTGGAAAACGATCCCAATCGGTCCACGATTCCTTGGAGCAGGCGCACCAGCGCGAGGAAGCCTGAACTAAGCTCTTGCAGTCGTCTTAACTCTCCGTCGACACGCAACGAGACTGATTCATCGCTGTTGATTCGAAGGTCAGCAATGGCCGCTCCAAATCGCGGGTCAACCCTGTGCATCATGTCAAGAACGGCAAGCACGTCGTTGCCCCTTTGATCGGCGTCCGATTGAAATGGGTTCGATGCCTGTGCACGACTCACAAACCAACGGGCCGTGGTTTGCATTTCGAGCACGCCCGTTATGACGGGCGACAGGTTCAACTGAAGGTGACTCTCACTGCGGGCTCGGGCTGCTCGCTGGGCGAGCGTGCCGATCACCCGCTCTTCAATCCCGGTCTCGATCAAATCAATGCGCGATTTCGCGTCGAGCAAAAACACCCCGGACAACGTTGATTGTTGTAGGACTGCTTGGGAGTCGGTGGTCATTTCATACGTGGCGCTTGGAAATCCGATATCGAGCGTCGACCCAGAGACCGTCCCCACGCATCCCACTGCGGCTTCGAACAACAACCCCTCGCCGCCGCGCGTCTGAAAACTCGGGCTCGTTTTGTCTCGATGGTACTCAAGCCAGTAGAGCAGTAATGCCTTCAACAGCTGCGTCTTGCCTGACCCATTTCGGCCGAACAGCACGTAGGCGCGCTTATTTGGCTGCAGTTTGAGTGACATGTCACCCACACCTTTGAGGCCGGTAATTTCTAGTGAGATGTCCATAAACTACCTCCCAAGGTGAAGTCAACGTTGAAAGCTGGCTGTGCGGGACGGCAGTGCGAGCAAAACGGCATCAACCCGCGCCAATCAAGCATGCTCGGCCTTCATCATGCCTACAAAACGGTCAAACAAATAAGCAATGTCGTTCGGGCCTGGGCTGGCTTCTGGGTGTCCTTGGAAGCTGAATGCCGGCTTGTCTGTTCGCGCAAGGCCTTGCAAGGTGTTGTCAAACAGGCTCACGTGGGTGGCACGCAAGGTTTTGGGCAAGGTGGCTTCGTCAACAGCAAAGCCATGGTTTTGGCTGGTGATGCTGACACGGCCAGAGTCCAGGTCTTTGACCGGGTGGTTGGCACCATGATGGCCAAACTTCATTTTGAAGGTCTTAGCGCCGCTGGCCAAAGCCATGATTTGATGACCCAAACAGATGCCAAAGGTTGGGATGCTGGCCCCAATGATCGCCTTCGTCGCAGCAATCGCGTAGTCGCAAGGCGCGGGGTCGCCAGGGCCGTTGCTCAAAAACACGCCGTCCGGCTGGAGTGCCAGCACGTCTTGGGCCGTCGTTTGCGCGGGCACAACGGTGATGCGACAGCCGCGCGCGCGCAGCATGCGCAAGATATTGAACTTAACCCCAAAGTCGAAAGCAACCACATGAAAACGCTCATGGGTCGGCACGTTGTAGCCCTTGCCCAAAACCCATTCGCCTTGCGTCCACTGGTACGGTGCGGTTTCGCTCACGACCTTGGCCAAATCCAAGCCTGACATGCTGGGTGCGGCCTTAGCCAAGTTCAGAGCGCGTTGGGTTGCCACTTCAATCGACTCATCGCTGCGCACCGCGTAAATGCAGCCGTTTTGCGCGCCGTGGGTTCGCAGGTGTCGGGTTAGTTGGCGGGTGTCGATGGCACAAATGGCAACAGTGCCTGCTTGTTTGAGGTAGTCGCCTAGGCTTTGAGTGGCACGAAAATTAGACACCACCAAAGGCAAATCTTTGATGATTAAGCCTGCGGCAAACACCTTGCGTGACTCCACGTCTTCGGGGTTCACGCCGGTGTTGCCAATGTGCGGGTATGTCAGCGTGACAATCTGCTG
>JANOPN010000132.1:0-3100 GCA_031421855.1 Comamonadaceae bacterium | reverse complement strand
GGACGCTTGGGACGAGCAGCCAAACCGCATCAAACCACCAAAACACGCCAGCTCTTACACTGGCAACCCGACAAACCTTCAACCCTCTCCCTCTCCACGCGCTCAACGAATTTGAGGCTCATACCTGGATTGGACAACGCTACCGCTTACTGGGCAAATTTTGGATCAAATGACCCCTCGGTCACCGGATTCATTGGGATTGTTGCTATTTAAATAGAACCGAAATCCGGCCAAGAAGCTGATGTCGCACCAAATGCGAATGCAAGACGCGACCCGGGTGTTGAATCAATCCCCGGCCCTACGCACCAATCATTTGGCTACATGCTTCGCACTTGAACCGACCGCCTCAACGGGCTCAACTGCCAACGTGTTTTGCATCTACTGCGTTCGTGCAACCAGCCACGCGATGATGTCCGCCGCGATCTGGTCGCGTTCAGGCTCGTTGAGCATGTCGTGGTACACGCCAGGGTAGGTTTTCAAGGTTTTGTCAGTGCTGGCCACGGCCTGAATGAACGCTTGGCTGCCTTCAATCGGATTGACGCTGTCTGCCGTGCCGTACATGACCATCAGCGGCAGCTTCAGCCGGCCCATGCGCTCTTGCACATCAGCGATGGCTTTGAGTGTTGCGGCGGCTGTCGCGGCTGGCAGTTTGTCGCGGCTCACGAGGGGGTCGCTGGCCAAGGCTGCCATGACGCTTTTGTCTTTAGAGAACTCGCTGTCATCCACTTGAACAACCTTCAAGCCCGGCGCGACCATTGCGACGATTTGGGCGACACCCGCGCTGAAGCCCGACACACTGTGCGGCCGCTTCAATGCGGCACCACTCAAAATCACGCCGCTTAATTTGTCTGCATGGTCAAGTGAATAGGCGCTGGTGATCAACCCACCCAAACTGTGTCCATAGACATACAGCGGCACTTTGGGATAGCGCTGCTTGGCTTCGTTCACCATCATGTCGGTGTCTTGCACCATGCGCGCCATGGAATCAAAACGCTGCCGATCGCCACCCGAATGCGCGTGCCCGCGCAAGTCTTGCGCAAATACCGCAAAACCTTGCTTTGTGAGCTGTTCGGCAAAGCGCTGATAGCGTACTGCGTAGTCTCGAATGCCGTGGGTAATGACCACCACACCGCGCACTGGCATTTGTGTGGGTTGCCATGCAAATGAACGCAAACACAGACCGTCACTCGCCGTCATGGTCTTTGAATTGACTGCCGTCAAGCGCAGGCTGGGGTTGATTTCTTTGCAGTCGTTGGATGCTTGGGCTGCACTGGCGAGCGTGAACGCGGCGGCAGCCAGAGAAATTTTGAACAGCGAATTTAGACTGGCTGTCAGTCGGGTTTTAAATCGGGTTTTCATGGCGTGGGTTCTTTCAGTGGCTTCAAAGCGGCAATCGTAGGAAGAACGGCTCATCGTCGCCATGGCCTGCTGGGCCAAATTACTGGCTTCATGCAGCCAACCGTGTGGTCGGCGCTTCAATTACCCAGAGACGTGTGCTGAATTAAAATAAGGACTTACGCAAAATTGTCCCAGCAAGGCGCGGCGACGAAGACAGTGCGACCAGCACGGCTAGGCGCTGCAACGCGGCTGGGGCGGTTTTGCGTAAGTCCTAAAGATGCCAACATGATCACCACTGGCCAAGAGGCGACGCTTCGTCCTTACAGCTCAAACCACAACCAATGGACCATTGCGTCAGCTTGGATGCGGGGTGTGGCCGATCATTTGCGCGCACAGGGGCTCGACGTCGCCGCACTTTTTCGAGAGGCAGGCCTCGATTTGCGTTCGCTGGAGCAACCTAGCAGCAGAATGCCAGTCGAACAAGTTGATCAACTTTGGATGCTGGCTGAGCAACGCAGCAAATTGCCTTTTGTGGCACTGAGTCGCGCGCCAACTGACAAGCCCACCAGCTTTGATGTGTTGGCCTACTCGATGATGTCCTGTCAAAACCTTGCGCAGGCGATTGAGCGCCTTGTAAAGTATTGCGCGGTCGTCTCAGATGCTGTGGATCTGCGTGTCATCAACGTTCCTGATGGTTGCCGCATTGAGGTGACACCGATGGAGCCACCCCACCCCGGCCGAGCTGCCCGGTTGGACTACACCATCGTGACATTCTTGGCATTTTGTCGCTGGGTGACCGGCCGCGACATCGTGCCATTGGGCGTGGAACTTGCGTATCCGGCTCCCGGTGAGCTCAGACGTCACCAGCTGGCGTTTTCTTGTAGCCCGCACTTCAATGCGTCCTGTCATGCCTTGCTTGTGCGCAAATCAGACTTGCAATTGCCCCTTCCCACAGCCAATGCTGCCTTGAGCCAGCTGCATGACCGTGTTGTGGAGGAGTTTGTGCGCGAACTTCATCCCACGAGCATCAAAAGGCAACTGGCCACAAGCCTCGTGCGTTGCTTAGCCATTGGTCGCGTCATGCGGCGCGACGTGGCCAGTGACTTGTGCATGAGTGACCGCACCTTGCAGCGCAGGCTCGTCGAGGCAGGAACTTCGTTTCAAAAAGAGCTCGACCTCCTGCGCAGCCAGCTCAGCGAAAATTACCTGCGCGACGCGCAAGTGCCGTTGGATTGCATCGCATCTTTGCTGGGCTTTGCCGAAGAGAGCACGTTTTACCGAGCGTGTCGGAGATGGTTTCAGATGTCACCCAAACAAGCGCGGGACTTAGCGCTGCCAAAGCCTACCGCTTCTCGCTTAGCCTAAATTGAAAGGCGTCAAATTCTCGCGAAGTTGCGACAACCTCAAAAGCCCACCCGTTGCTGTTTCGACATGAATTTTGCAGAATACTGACACTTGGTCACCGGATTCATTGGGTTTGTTGCTATGAATTCGAGACCAACCTTCACCAGTGAATATCAACCATAGGACTGACGCAAAATTGTCCCAGCAAGGCGCAGCGACGACGACAGTGCGAATAGCACGGCTAGGAGCTGCAACGCGGCTGGGGCGGTTTTGCGTCAGTCCTAAACCATTCAAACACCCATGAATGCGCTATTGACCGTTGATTGGGTTTTGCGGGGTGCTGCGGGCGGCTTGTTGGCGTTTCATGGTGTGCATGTGCTGGGTAGCAACTTGCCGCGACCACATGCTTGGGCTTTGG
>JANOPN010000131.1:0-15299 GCA_031421855.1 Comamonadaceae bacterium | reverse complement strand
GGACGCTTGGGACGAGCAGCCAAACCGCATCAAACCACCAAAACACGCCAGCTCTTACACTGGCAACCCGACAAACCTTCAACCCTCTCCCTCTCCACGCGCTCAACGAATTTGAGGCTCATACCTGGATTGGACAACGCTGGGTCTTAAAACCGAATTTTTTGATCGAATCCGGCCTTGGTCTCCGGATTCATTGGGTTTGTTGCTATTGAATTTGATGTGAATCGAATCGACATGCAGGTCGATTTGCGAGCCCCGATTCGACAAGCTGACGACGAACACATAGAGGCACTGGAAACCGTCCTTGGTGCGCGGTGACAATGTGTTGGCGAACCACGACTGACGCGGGCGTGCACGCCGAGCGTCACCGATGTCGCCGCGTCAGTCCGGATGCACCAGCGCGGTGAGCACATGATCTTCCCAGTTGCCGTTGATGTGCAAATAGGCGCGTGCAAGGCCTTCGACTTGAAAGCCCAGCGCTTGAAGAGTCGCCGCGCTTTTCAGGTTGGCGGGCATGTGGTTGGCGGCGATGCGGTGCACGCGATGCGCTTTAAACATGTGTTGCACGAGTGCTTGCAGCGCCTCACGCATCAGGCCAAGGCCTTCGAAGTGGGCGTCCAAGCCGTAACCCAAGTTGCAGCCCAGCATCGGCAAGGGTGTGATGTGGGTGAAGTTGACCACGCCGATGCAAGACGACTCACCGCCAAGCGAGGTCGCGCGGTGTTTGATGATGAATCGCAGGGATTGACCGGCATCGCAGGCGGCTACCCATCCGTTGACTGCTGTAGCGAAAGACTGGGGCTCAAAGAAGGCGGCGCCTCGTGTCGGCTCCCAAGGTTTGAGGTGGTCGGCGTTGCGCAGGTAGTAGCCCAAAATGGCGGCTGAGTGATCAGGTCTGAGCGGCTCCAACTGCAAGCGGGGCGTCATGATCGCTGGGGAGCTGCTGAAAGGCATGGTAAGCACCGTTTTGGCACCATTTAAGCCATTGGTCACCGAATCTATTGGGTTTGTTGCTATCAACATGGTAGTAATGTGGTGCGCCAATTTGCCGACATGCAATTGGATTCAATGTCGATTTGGCGCCTCGATATCGTCGTCATCGGGTGCGTCAGCCGGCATTCGAAATGACTCCGACGCCCACGCGCCAAAATCGATGTCGCGGCAGCGCTCGGAGCAAAACGGGCGGCTCGAGTTGTCCAGTCGGTAGGGCGTCGGCGTGCCACACTGTGGGCAGGGGACTTGGCGAAGGATCGTGCTCACGGTGTGATTTCGGGGGGCGTTACGCGCAAAGGGTCAACTCAAGCCGGGCTTCGTCGTGCGATCCGGCAAGTTTGAAGTCGTCCCCGATTCGCACCAAGCGCACGGAGATCATGAGGCGATTGCCGCTGATTTCGGGCACCAAGTCGAGCGCTCGGTCCACGCGCAGGCGCAGCAACTGAAATGTGCGCCCTTGGGGCAAGCTTTGCTGAAAATGCCCATTGAGCGCCATCACTTGCTGTGCCTGGCCCGACTGGCGCAGCAAGCGCAGCAGCAAGTCAATCGCGTCGGACAGCGGCAGCAACACGGCGCGCCAGTCGCCCAAATTTGCACGACGAGCGTTTGCGTCGCGGTGTTGCCAGGCGTGATAGGCCGGAACATCAAACTCGCAAGTGCCGCCCGGAATGATGGCGCGACTGCGCACGCTCATGAGCCATTCGTTGTCGGCCAAGCTTTGGCCCACTTTGCCATTGATGGCGTTGAGATTTCGAAAGCAGCCGTCAAGCTCAGCAATCGCAGCGTCGAGCCGATCTGCCATGACTGAGGGGTTGCCTCGGTAGGCGTTCAGGATTTGCTTTTGCTTCTCTAAGTCTTTGAGTGCGTCGGTTTTGAGGTCAGCGCGTGCTGCGACATCCAAAATCTCAAAAAACGTGGTGAGCGCTTGGTGATGGTCAATCGGCGTGTCGCGCTGGATCAGCTCGGCCAAGCGCCCAAAAAGCCGCTCGAGTCGCAAGTACGTGCGCACGCGCTCGTTGAAGGGATATTCGTATAAAACCACGGGCGAGATCATAACGGCTGCGCCCGCGTGTCAAGGGTTTTCACGAGTGTCGCAAGTTGAAATTTCAGGTCGTCCAAGCTTATGCCGTCGTTGAATATCACGTAATCCGCACATTGCCTGCGGGCTTCTCGACTCGCTTGAGCCGCAATGATCCGCTCAACGCCGGCCGAGTCGCCACCTGACCTGGACAAGACACGCTCAATTTGAGTCGAAACCGCGCAATCAATCACCAAAATCGCATCAAATTGGCCGCGCGACCGTCTCGATTCAATCAGTAGCGGAATGTCGTGCACCAGCAGCGAGGCTTGGCAACGCGCAATTTGCTCGCGACTGATGGCACGGACCATGGGGTGAATGATGGCCTCGAGCTTGGCTTTGGCCAGTGGATCAGAAAAAGCCAGGTTGCGCATGAAGGTGCGGTCCATGGCGCCAGTTGAATCGATGGCCTGCGCGCCAAATTCGCGGGACAAGGCGGCTACTGCCTCGCCACCGCTGGCGGTGAGGCGGCGAGATATGGCGTCGGCATCGATGATTTCGGCCCCGATGCTTGTCAAAATGTGGGCGGCCGTGCTCTTGCCGCTGCCGATTCCACCGGTCAAGCCAAGCCGAAACACCTCAAAGCCCAACGGTGCGCAAAATGGCTTGTGGGCCAAAAATGGCCGACAAGAATCCAGCCCCCGCCAAAAACGGCCCAAATGGCACATAGCGGCCTTCGCGCAGGCCGCCGGTGAATTTCAGGCCAATGCCGACTAGCGCGCCAACAACCGACGACATCAAGATGATCGGAACCAGGGCGGTCCACCCAAACCAAACCCCCAGCGCAGCAAATAGCTTGAAGTCACCGTAGCCCATGCCTTCTTTTTGAGTGAGCAACTTGAACGCCCAGTACACCAACCAAAGTGACATGTAGCCCCCGACCGCGCCCCAAACCGAGTCTGTCAGGCTGGGCATACCCTTGAAGCGCAAGGCGGCGGCTATCAGGCCTGCCCAAAGTAGCGGTAGCGTCAAATCGTCGGGCAGTAAGGTGGTGTCCCAGTCGATGAGTGCCGCTGAGAGCAAGATTGCGCCAAATCCGCACCAAACTGCCGCGCTTGGCGTGAGCCCGAAGCGCCAAGCGCAGTACACAAACCACGCCGACATCAGCGCCTCCACAATGGGGTATCGCATGCCAATCCATGCACCACAGGCCGAGCAGTTGCCACGCAAAAACAGCCAGCTGAATACGGGGATGTTTTCGTACCAAGTGATTTGGTGCCCGCAAGATGGGCAAGCTGACCGAGGTGTCACCAAGTTGTAGGGCTCAGACGCATCAGGCAGCAGCTCAGTGCCAGCCTGCTGCGCGACGATTGCCTTGGCTTCCGTCTCCCACTGGCGCTCTAGGATTTTGGGCACTCGGTGAATGACCACATTCAAAAAGCTGCCGATCAACAAGCCAAATAAGGCAACCCAGACCAAAACCACCGCATCAACGTCAAGCATGGTTAAACCTAGAAACAGCAGTTGAATGTGCCCGGCGTGCGTCAGGGCGGTTCAATCGGGTGTGTAGCGAAGTCACCGAGCTGGTGAGGCAGTTAGAAGTAGGAAACATCAGCAAACTCAGACATTTGTAGCGAGATGTGAGCGGTCAACTGCTGTTTCTAGGTTAAACAATCTGACCCAGCTTGAAGATTGGCAAGTACATGGCGACGACAATGCCGCCGATCAAGCCACCCAAAAAGACGATGATGATGGGCTCCATCAAGCTTGACAAACCCGCCACGGCGTCGTCGACCTCAGCTTCATAGAAGTCTGCCGCTTTGCCAAGCATGTGGTCAATCGAGCCCGATTCTTCACCAATGGCGCACATTTGCAGGACCATGGTGGGAAACAAATTGGCATTACCCATCGCAGCGGTCAAGCTCGTGCCAGTTGAGACCTCTTGCTGAATCTTGACGGTTGCGTATTCATACAGCTTGTTGCCAGATGCGCCGCCCACCGAGTCCAGGGCCTCAACCAACGGGACACCCGCCGCAAACATCGTGGACATGGTTCTTGTCCAGCGAGCAATCACGGCCTTTTCAATCAACGAGCCGAAAACAGGTAGCTTGATCATGATGCGGTCCATGACAAATTGCATCTTCTCGCTTCGCGCCCACGATTGCATGAAGAAGTAGCCGCCACCAAAGATGCCGCCAAAAATCGCCCACCACCATTTAACGAAAAACTCACTCATGTTGATGACGAAAACAGTTGGCGCTGGCAAATCAGCACCGAAGGAGCTGAAGACTTGCTTAAACGCCGGAATCACGAAAATCATGATCACGGCTACGACGATGAAGGCGACGACCACAACCGATGCGGGGTACATCAAGGCGGACTTGATTTTGGACTTGATCGCCTCGGTTTTTTCCATGTAAATCGCGAGGCGATCGAGCAGCGCCTCCAAGATACCCGCCGCCTCGCCGGCTTCGACCAAGTTGCAATACAAATTGTCAAAGTACATGGGGTATTTGCGAAAAGCGGCGCTCAGCGATGTGCCTGTTTCGACATCGACGCGAATGTCGTTGAGGAGCTTGGTCACGCTCGCGTTCGCGTTGCCGCGACCCACGATGTCAAACGATTGAAGCAGGGGCACGCCAGCCTTCATCATGGTGGCGAGTTGGCGAGTGAAGATCATCATGTCTTTGGGCTTGATGGACTTGCCCGACGACATGCGCCGCTTTTTGATCTTGGTCGGTAGTACGCCTTGGCGGCGCAGCGTTGCGGTGACTTGGTTTTCACCGGCCGCGCGAATCTCACCCCGTACAGCTTTGCCGTTGCGGTCTTTGCCTTCCCATTCATAAACAAAGTCTTTGACTCCGTTTGTCTTTTTTGCGGGTGCTGCTGTGGCCATGATGTTGTTCTACTCCAGGCAGTATTGTGGCTGAGCGGTGCGGGCTCGCTCGGTGTCGACACAAGCGCTATTCACGCGTTGGTGCATCCCAAAACTTCTTCAAGCGAGGTCAGGCCTTGTTTCACCTTACCCAAACCGGACTGACGCAGTGAACGAACGCCTTCAAGTTCGGACTGCTTGGCGATCTCCATCGCGGTGCCGTCAGCCAAAATCATGCGTTGAATTTCTTCGCTGATCGGCATCACTTGGTAAATGCCCACTCGGCCCTTGTAGCCGTTGTTGCACATGCTGCATCCGACTGCCTTGTACGGCGACCAACTGCCGTCAACGTCTTCTTCTTTGAACCCAGCCTCGATCAAAATCTCAGTCGGAATGTCAGTGGGCACCTTGCAGTTGATGCACAGCCGACGCGTCAGTCGCTGAGCCGTGATCAAAATCACGCTGGACGCGATGTTGAACGCGGCAATGCCCATGTTTCGCATGCGCACCAAAGTTGTGGGGGCGTCATTGGTGTGCAAGGTGCTGAGCACCATGTGACCGGTTTGAGCGGCTTTGATGGCAATGTCGGCGGTCTCTAAATCTCGAATCTCGCCGACCATGATCACGTCTGGGTCTTGCCGCAAAAATGACTTGAGCGCGGCGGCAAAAGTGAGACCCGCTTTGTCGTTCACATTGACCTGATTCACGCCTGGTAGCGTGATCTCGCAAGGATCCTCTGCGGTGGAGATGTTCACTCCCGGCACATTCAAGATGTTCAAGCAGGTGTAAAGGGACACGGTCTTGCCCGAGCCTGTTGGCCCAGTGACAAGCACCATGCCATACGGTCGCGATACAGAAGACAACAACCGCTCTTTTTCCTCAGGGTCGTAGCCCAGCGCATCAATGCCCAGCTTAGCGCTGGATGGGTCCAAAATCCGGATCACAATTTTTTCGCCAAACATGGTCGGCAGGGTACTGACGCGAAAGTCGATGACTTTGTCGGCTGCAACCTTAAGCTTCATCCGCCCGTCTTGGGGAATGCGCTTCTCAGAAATGTCCATTCGTGAGATCACTTTGATCCGCGAGGCCAGCTTTTCTTTGATTGCCACGGGCGGGTTGGTGATCTCGCGCAGTTCGCCGTCAATTCGAAATCTCACCCGGTACACATGCTCGTAAGGCTCAAAATGCAAGTCAGACGCCCGCATCGCGTAGGCGTCGAGCAGCATCTTTTGCAAAAACTTGACGACTGGGGCATCTTCAACTTCCCCACCTGTCGTGTCGGCAGCCTCTTCGGGCTGAGCCTCCATCGAGCTCTCTTCAAAGTCGACATCGCCGATGATGTTCTCCATCGACTCACTGACGACTTTGTAGGTGGTCTCGACCAGTTTGCCTAGTTTGTCGAACTCGACGATGACCCAGTCGATCGCGAGTTGAGATGAGAATTTGATTTTTTCGGCCGTTGCTTGATCGCTTGGGTCTGCAGTCGCAACAATGACGCGAGTCCCGCGCTTGGCCAACACCAAAATGCGGTTCTCTAAGCAGATTTTTGAGTCGATCACGCCCTTGGGCAACCGCGTCGGATCGACGGCATCAAGGTCAAGCATCGGCGACGAAAACGCTTGCGACATGGTGTGTGCCAAGTCCAGCGCAGAGACGGCACCCGAACCGGTCAGCTCAGCAATGAAGTTCGTTCGCTGGGCTTGGGCCTTTTTGTAGATTTCTTCGGCTTTCGCCTGCGGCAGCTTGCCGGCCATCACCAAGGCGCGTGCAATGCCGGGCAGGGCTACCGTGACCGGTGGGGCCAGGGCGGCTGCGGGATCAATGACGGCCATGAGTGAACGCTTTTTGCATACTCTTTAGATTGTGCCCTGTAAATGCCCGATGTGGAATCCGGTTTGACACACGAGTTCTCGGGTTTCTCGCGCGCATCGCCATATCAGCGCATCAGTTTAGGGCTGAGCAGCACACAGCTTTGAGTTCGTTCGACTCCGTCGATGCCCGCCAAAGCATCCAAGGCCGTATCGAGCTCAATGGCGGTGTCGGCTTTCAGCACGGCGAGCAAATCAAATTCCCCTGCGACCGAATAGAGCTCGCGCACGCAAGCAATGCGCGACACACCGGAGATGATTTGCGCGCTGCGCTTGGGGTCGATCCGCATGAGGCTTTGCGCGCCCAATCGGGCGGCATTGATGGCGGGGTTCAGTCGCACGGCATAGCCTGCAATCACCCCGGTTGACTCCAGCCGTTGAAGCCGCGTTTGCACCGTCGTACGCGACAAACCCAATTGCGCGGCCAAATCCGTCATGCTGACCCGTGCGTTCGACTGCAATGCGCTGATCAGTCGCTGATCTGCTGCTGAAATGTTCATTTTGACAATCAAATTGGTAATTTTGATTAAATGTACTTCTCATCATGATCAATTTGACGCTTCGTTTTGACGGCTACTGAAGATCAAATAGCCGCACCCAACTCAAATCACAGCCATGACCACCCACATTGCCCTCATCGGTGCCGGAAAAATCGGCGAAGCCATCGTCAACTTGCTCGTGCCAACCGGTGACTACACCGTCACGGTTGTTGATGTCGATCCCCGCCGTTTGGGCGTTTTAGCCGCCCTAGGTGCGCGCGCGGTGCTGGCCGATGTGTCCAAACCCGACACGTTTATCGCTGAAATCAAGGGTGTGCGAGCCATCGTTTCAGCCGCGCCTTACTTCCTAACCCCTGTTTTAGCTCAGCTTGCCCTTGACATTGATGCCCATTATTTGGACCTCACCGAAGACGTGCAAAGCACCCGCCTGGTGAAAAAAATCGCCGATGGCGCAAATACCGCCTTCATCCCCCAGTGCGGGCTCGCACCAGGATTCATCTCCATCGCAGCGGCGCATTTAGCCAACAAATTCAGCGACCTGCGCGATGTCAACATGCGCGTTGGTGCGTTGCCGATTTACCCAACCAACGCGCTCAAGTACAACCTCACATGGAGCACTGACGGCCTGATTAACGAGTACCTGAACCCCTGCGAGGCCATCGTTGACGGCCAACTCAAAGAAACGCCCGCGCTACAAGAGTTGGAACATTTTTCGCTCGACGGACTCGACTATGAAGCGTTCAACACCTCGGGTGGCTTGGGCACGTTGTGCGAGACCCTGAGCGGGCGTGTGCGCAATCTCAACTACAAGACGGTGCGCTACCCCGGCCACTGCGACATCATGAAAATGCTGTGCCACGACCTGCGCTTGGGCGAGCGGCGCGAGCTGCTCAAGGATGTCTTGGAAGCTGCCTTGCCAATCACGTACCAAGACGTCGTCTTGGTCTTCGTATCGGTCAGTGGCACCCAGTGCGTCAACCTCACTCAAGAGAGTTTTGCAAAAAAAATCTACGCCAAAACCGTCAATGGCCAGTTGATGTCAGCGATTCAACTCACCACAGCCGCTGGCATTTGCGCCATGCTCGACTTGCTCATGTCCGGCCACGTCGCGACGCGCGGATTCGTGCGCCAAGAGTCGGTCTCGATGCCACAATTCCTGGCCAACCGATTTGGGCAGCACTACGCGTGAGCGAATTTGCCATCGCCAAATAGTCTTTTTTAGATAGCAACGATCCCAATTGATTCGGAGACCGAGTGCCAATTTTTCACATAAATCCGGGGTTTGGTGGCTTCGAGGTCGCTTTGACGCCGCGAGGCTGAGGCGAAGGACTTCAACCGTTTCAGTTTTCGGTTGCCGAGCCCAATCAAAAAGCTGTGGTAACGTCAATTCAAATGCAGTCGCCCCTTCAACGTACCGCCACCGTCCGCTTTCGCTCTGAGGCCTTGGTGTCTCACCAAGATCGCTGGCTAGGCGGTGTGCGCCTTGCGCAGCCGTGGTCGTTTGCATTGATTGCGGTGTTGTCGTTGAGTGCATCGGCCAGTTTGGTGGGCTTTGTGGCTTGGGGCGAACTCACCCGCAAGACCCGCGTTGTCGGTGTGCTTGCACCGAGCCAAGGCGCGCTGCCCATCATCGCCAGCGCAACAGGCGTGGTTGTCGCAATCGCCAGCGACGAACAACTGCCAGCCGGGGCCAGCCTTTTTGTGATCGACACAGATCGGGTTGGTACAACGCAAATCGCAGGAGTTAACGTCGTTACGGGGGGGGGGGGGGGGCAGCGGAGCCGCCGCGCTCGTCGGCATGGCCCAAATTAAGCGGCGCGCGGCAATCGATGCCGAGCGCGCCAGCCGCGAGTCACAGGCGCAACAGCGCCTAAGCAGCCTCACAGAGCGCCTGCGCAGCCTCCAAAGCGAGCTGCGCCAAAACGACACTGAAATCGAGCTGATGGCTCAGCGGGTCAAGTTGGCTGAAAAAGGCCACGCTCGCCAAGTGGCTTTGGCGCAAAGCGGCTTCGTGAGCGAGGCACAAGTCCAAAGCAAACTCGAAGACTTGGTCGAATTGCAGTCTCGCGACCGAGCCTCGGCGCGCAACCGCACAGCGTTGGAGCGCGACATCAAAGCGCTCCAAGCGGAGCAGGGCTCATCTCGCACCACATGGCTGACAGAACAGGCTCAGTTTGACCGCCAGCTCGCACTGTTGGCGCAAGAATCGATTGAAAACGACTCGCGAAAACAAGTCACCATTGCCGCGCAAAAGTCGGGCCGGCTTAGCGCGCTGCTCGTCAAGCCGGGGCAAATGGTCACGTTGGGCCAAAGTCTCGCGACCTTGATCCCAGGCTGCGACCCTGTGGTTTCGACCCAATCGGGTGTCGCCGGCATTGAAAGCAGTTGTTTGGGCAACACCTTGCTCGCTCAGCTCTACGCGCCCAGCCGCGCGGCGGGTTTTGTGAGCCTTGGGCAAGCTGTGCTGATTCGCTATGCCGCCTACCCGTATCAAAAGTTTGGACTGCACAACGGGCAAGTGATTGCCATCAGCGCGACCCCATTGGCCCCAAGCGACCTCCCGCCCGGCCACGCCAGTGCTTCAAGCGGCGCACTCCAAAATACCGAGCCCCTCTACCGGATCACGGTCGCGCTCACTCACCAGCACATCACTGCGTTTGGCAAACAACTGGCCCTCAAACCCGGCGAGTCTTTGGAGGCGGACTTGCTCCAAGAGCGCCGCCCGATCTGGGAGTGGGTGTTCGAGCCCGTGCTCGCCGCGCGCGCGCAGTGGGGCCACGCCAACCCACTCAAGGCACCGGCATGAAGCCTTGCCACTGGTTCCACGAATTTTTGCCCCGCATGGGCAGAAAACGGCTGGTCGCACCGTTTTGCGACCACAATTGTTTAGGGATTCGACATGAAAGAAATTGAATTGAAGGCATTGTTTGCGGTGGTGGCGGGGGAGGGCGAAACAGGTGTTAGTGCGCCAACTTTCGTTATTCCAACCCCGCCACCTCCTCCGTCACCGCCACCGCCACAGCCGATTTACCCGGGCGGCAACCCCAGTCAGTCTGTTCCCGGTGGCGGAGATCCAACGCTGAACATCACTTATCCAGCCCCAGCACCGCCTCGTGCACCGGCCCCGAGTCCGCCAGGCAATCCGATGCCGAGTGGTCCTGATCCACAACGAGATCCATTGTATTACGGCGCTTGATTCGTTCCGAATAATGCATTCACGGTAAAAATGTGATGGTAATGTTCTAAAAGTGCTGTGTGCATAATTGAAAATTGCCATCATCTACCTTGTTGGTGCCATAGAGTTTACTTATAGATTTGAATGACCAAAATGTCGCTACTGAGAAATATTTTGCAAATTTGTCTTTCATTTTGCTTGCTCACTGGTGTTGCTATAGCTGAGCAACCAATCGGATTCCTTTATCTAGCGACTAAAGCGAGCGCTTCAATTTATATTCAAGGAGTTGCACACGCAGTAAAAAAAGGTCAGGATAATTTGCATCCAACAGTAAAAAAAGCGATCCAAGAATCGGATCGGCTTTTGGCTGAAAATCAATCTGGTGTGCTACACGGTGATGCGCCTCTTTCAAAGCTTCTTACAATCAGCATTGACTATAGAAAATCACCATGGAAACTATCAGAAAACTCTAGGGGTATTTTAAGCGAGTTGGTTGTAAATGGCAATTTACCAATCGATATTTTTGAAAAAATTCAAAGTCAGCCACCGCTGTGGCTTCCAGACGTAATGGGCAGAGAGCTTACAGCTCGACACCCAAAAACAAAATTAGCGTTTTTAGAGTATGTGTCAAAATTTGAAACCACCGCACTCATGCCATCAATAAAATTCGCGAAATCTATCAACAAAAATTTTCATGCGATAGAAGTCAACGGTACTGCTTTTGGTTTTTGGGATCTAAACTGTAAATCTAATTATTATCAAGAACAATATGTTAAGGACTTGGCCAAATCCGCATTGGATTTTTCGGTGTTGAATCTTGCGTACAAGGATTCGTACGATTATATTTATTTTGGAGATGAAAAAAATTATGTGAATCGACTAAGTCTGTTGTTGAAAAAATATCCTTCACTTGATTTTGACAACGTTTGCCACAACGTGAATAGAAATAACGAGTGGGCAGAATATCTTTCCAGAGTTGCTGCTGTTGAGGGCTCTAAGAGGCTGTTCGTTATGGTGGGTGTTGGGCATATTTTTCCTATAAAAAGTCGCAAAAATAATTCTCTTATTCTTGAACTTGAAAAAAATGGATTTAATGTTGTTCGAGTAAAATAGATTAGAAAAATTACATCGTGATTTTTTCGAATTTTCATGAGTTTCATGTGAAATTCATTTTATGTGTTGATGCATTTTGACCAAGTGCCCTTGATATCGTTGTCACCCCATGACCCCCATTCGTCAATCCCAAGCCGCTGAATGTACGCTGGCCTGCCTTGCCATGGTGGCGGGGCATCATGGTTTGAAAATGGATTTGGATGATCTGCGCAGGCGGTTCACGACTTCGCTCAAGGGTTCAAACCTTGGGCTGCTGGCGCAACAGGCTTCAACGCTCGGGCTCACGCCTCGCGCCTTGCAGGTTGATTTGCATGAACTAGACAAGCTTCAACTGCCTTGCATCTTGCATTGGCGGCTTAACCATGTGGTGGTTTTGGAGCGGGTGCATGTGTCGTGGTTCAGTCGGCTGATCGGCGTTGGGCCTCAAACGACTGGCGTGACGGTGCTTGACCCAGCAATCGGACGAATGCGCGTGGGTTTGGCTGAGTTGACGCAGCAATTCAGTGGTGTGGCCATGGAGCTCACGCCGGGAGCGACGTTTGAGCCAGTAGATGCTCGCAAACAGGTGTCGTTGTCAGCCTTGACTGGGCGGGTGACGGGGTTGCGGCGATCGCTCGCACAACTGTTGTGCGTGGCGATGGCTTTGCAGCTTTTTGCACTGGCCGCGCCGATCTTCAACCAACTGGTCGTTGACGAGGTGCTGACGGGTAGCGACCAAGACTTGCTGGTGGTGTTGTCGGTCGGATTTTGTGTGCTGCTGATGTTGCAAACTGTTCTGGGATTTGCGCGGTCGTGGATGATGATGATCTTGGGGCAAAACCTGTATTTGCAGTGGTCGGGCAATGTGTTTGTGCACCTGCTTCGTTTGCCGGTAAAGTTTTTTGAGTCGCGCCATTTGGGTGACGTGAGTAGCCGTTTTGGCGCTCTGGGGGCTATTCAAGGCACGCTGACGGTGCGAGCCGTCGAAGCCGTGCTTGACGGCGTGATGGCGATGGCGGCAATGGGCATGATGCTTTTGTATGCGCCGGTGCTGTGTGCGATCACGCTGTTGGCGACACTCATGTATGGACTCGTGCGGTGGATGGGCTACCAGCCGTTTCGCGAAGCGGCGGCCGAGCGATTGATTTTGGGTGCGCGCGAACAAACACATTTCTTGGAGACTTTGCGGGCGGTGCAGCCGCTCAAATTGTTCGGGCGGGAGACCGAGCGGGCTGTGCGTTGGCAAAACCTGATGGTGGACCTGCAAAACCGCGATGTAGATACGGCGCGCATGGGAATTTGGTTTTCGACCGCGAATGCGGCGATTTTTGGCTTTTTGGGCATTGCGACGTTTTACTTGAGTGCGCGGCTGGTGATGCAAGGGGTCAACCAGCCCAGCCCATTCACAGTGGGGATGATGTTTGCCTTCATCGCTTACCAAGCGCAGTTCACGGGCAGGGTGGCCGCTTTGATTGATTTTGGCGTGCAGCTCAAGATGCTGAGCCTGCACGGTGAGCGCCTGGCTGACATTGTGTTGGAGCCTCCTGAGGAGGCATTCGATCGCATGGTACGGTCAGGCAGCGACGATTTGCAGCACTTGAGCGCGAGCTTGGAGCTCAAAGACGTGAGTTTTCGCTACGGGGACGGCGATCCTTGGGTGTTGCGACACGCCAATTTGGTCGTTGAAGCTGGGCAGAGTTTGGCAATCGTTGGGGCGAGTGGTTGTGGAAAAACAACCCTGCTCAAATTGCTGCTTGGGCTGCATGCGCCGAACGAGGGCGAGGTGCTTTACGGTGGCGTCCCGATGAAAGCGCTGGGCTTGGCGAACGTGCGAAGGCGCATTGGTACGGTGATGCAAGACGATGTGTTGCTCAGCGGCTCGGTTGTTGACAACATTTGCTTTTTTGACTTGCAACCCAACATCATTCGCGCCGAAGCCTGCGCTCGTGTGGCCTGCGTGCATGATGAGATCGTCAAAATGCCAATGGGCTACCAGACTTTGCTGGGCGACTTGGGCAGTGCGCTGTCAGGCGGTCAACGCCAGCGTGTGCTGCTGGCCAGAGCGCTGTACAAAAAACCCAGCGTGTTGGCACTTGACGAAGCCACCAGCCACCTGGATGTGGCTAACGAGCGAAGCATCACCAAAACACTGGGGCACATGCACATGACCCGAATCATCATCGCGCACCGCCCGGAGACGATTGCTGGGGCCAAGCGGGTGGTGCGGTTGGAATACGGGCGGTTGGTTGACGTGTTGCGTGAAGTTCACGCCTTTGATCACACCCCTGCGAGCCATGCCGGATGATCGGCCTTTGAAAAAAACCTGTACCTAAGCGAATGAACTCGAATCTCAGCAGGTTACCCACCACTGCGCACCCATTTGTCTACCCGCTCAGCTTCACGGCTGATTCGACTGGGTTTGCGAAGCTGTGGTGGCGCAACGCATTGCTGACAGTGGTCACGCTGGGTTTGTATTTTCCTTGGGGTCGCGCGGCGATGCTGAAATATCTTGCACAGCACACTTGGTTGGACGGGCAGCACTTGGACTTTCACGGCGTGCCCAGCCGCATGTTGCGACCGACCTTGATTTGTGGTCTGTTTTTGGGCTTGTATGTGTTGGCATCGTATTTGAGCCCGACATCAGGGTTCATTGCCGCCTTGAGTTTTGCCTTGTTGTGGCCGGCGATTTGGCTGGCGAGCATCGCTTTTCGGATGAGCCAGACCAGCTATGGCGCTACAGATCTGCGCGTTCGCTACACCGGTACGTTGGTGGAAGCTTACGAGCATGTGGGTGCGCCATTGGTCTTGTTCACTTCCCGGTGGCTTGGTTGGGGGTTGACCGCTCAGTGTTTGACCTGCACAGCACCTGGACCGTGGTGTCAACCGTCGCTTTATGCCTTTGGTTCGCACTGTTTCCCGTGATTACTTGGCAGCTCAAACGCCATTTGCACAGCCGACTTCAACTGGGGTGCGCCCGAAGTGAGTTGCGATTGGATTGGCGCACGGTGATGGTGGCCTACTCGCCGATCTACGCTTTGACTGCCTTGCTGCTCGGCGCAATTTTGATCGCCAAACTCATGTTTGGATTTGAGTTTGTCGGCGATCTTTCGGTTGGAACGTACAGCAACATGGTGTACTACTCGGGAACAAAAGCGCTTTGGGTGTCGCTGGGCATGGTCGCCGCAACGTGGCTCATGTTGCTACGACCCATGGCGATGGTGCGCCAGCAACGACTGAATTGGGGGCGCACGATGGATCGGCGATTGAGCTTGCGCATGCGGGTGAGCATGGATGAAGACCGGGTGTTTGGCGTCCAATCCCGCAACGTTGCACTGATTGCCGTGACTTTGGGCCTGTATTGGCCGTGGGCACGGCTGAACTTGCTGCGCTTGCGCATCGAATCCACTCGCGTGGAGAGTGCCGCGCCGCTGTCCAGTGTGCTGGAGCGTGCGTCGGGTGGCAGCGACATGCGGGGCTTGGAGCTTTCGGCGGACATGAGCACGGCGGACATTGGGATTTGATTGGGACTTACGCAAAACCGCCCCAGCCGCGTTACAGCTCCTAGCCATGCTATTTGCACTGTCTTCGTCGCTGCGCCTTACTGGGACAATTTTGCGTAAGTCCTATTGATTTGTCTCTAATTCTATTTCCATATCAATAGAGCCATAATATGAAATCCAAACAACCGAAGATTTCACCATGGCCAGGATTGCACGCGGGGAAGATGCTGTCGATAATGCGATGCAAGTCATCGCCAACGCTGTAACTGTCGAGCAGT
>JANOPN010000130.1:0-10699 GCA_031421855.1 Comamonadaceae bacterium | reverse complement strand
GCCGTACCCGCTCAAGTACAGAGTTCCGGCCATGCCGATGAACGATGCGGCCGACATCCAGTCAGCACCTGTGGCCATGCCGTTGTACATGGCTGGCACACGCCGACCCGCGACGTAGTATTCGGCCGCATCTGATGTTCTGCTCATGATGCCGATACCGGCGTAGAGGCCCACAGTCGCGATCAAAAACACGAACCCCATGGTCTCGCGCTTCATGCCCATTTGTTCCAAAATGGCCAAAATGACCACAAACAAAGCAAAACCACCGGTATACCAAGCGTAGACCTTGTTGAGTTGCTGTTTGAATTCGGCGTTGGTTTGCCCACCGCCAGTAGCATTGGTTGTTGAAAATCCGGCCATGATTTACTCCTGTGCCTCGGCCACGCCGTGCTCATGATCCAAACGGTTCATGGTGCGAGCGTAGTACCAAATGATTGCGACGTAAACGACCAGCGAGCCTTGTGCGCCCATCCAAAAACTGAACGGCCATCCAAAGAAGTTAAAGCTCAGGTCCCGAGCGTAGAAACTGACCACGAAGGTCACGACAAACCAAATGGCCAACAAAATGGCCGTTAGGTTCAGGTTCTTTTGCCAATATTTCTTATGGCTTTCGGTTATCACTTGCATAACAGAGTCTCCTGATGAGCTTGCACAAAAACCCTTTTCGCCAATCAACTGCACCCATTTTTAGGTGGGCAATTGATCCACAAAAGCGTTCTCAAGCAACAAGGCCCGTTTCGCGAACCAATTGGTCTGCTACTTTGGGTTCGAATTTCCGAAGATGCTTGATCACGATCAATGCTTCGTCGGGGGATTTGCGATCCATGTGTACGCGGGCTAGCTGGTACCAGCCAAACGGACTCATGGGTTGCAATTGGGTGTTTTTCTTGAGCGCCTCCATGGCTTCATCGAAGCGGCTTTGTTGGATGAGCACCAAGCCAAGGCCGTACCAAGACAAATCCAGGCCAGCATTGAGGGACAAAGACTTTCTGAAAGCGGCCTCGGCCTCAAGCGCCTCGCCGCGCTCGTTGAGCAAGTAGCCCAAGTTGTACCAAGTGTGTGACGCGTTGTAGAACGCGTCATCGGTGTGGTCACAAGCGGCGCGCAGGTCAATCAGCGCCAAATCCGTTTGCTTCAAGCTCATGTGCACCTGTGCACGTGAGCTGTATCCATAGGCGTCACTCGGGTTACGCGCAATCATGCATGTCAACACTTCAATGGCGCGATCGTGCAAGCCAAACAAGATGAATGCCCTGACACGCAGCTGGTCAAGGAGGTGTTGAAGTCGGTTCATGCGCATGTCCGTTGAGTTTCAGCGACAGCCTTGCATCGCCGCAGCCACGCAAAACTCAATTTTGGTCAAGGTCACAACCGCATACAGCACGGCGACCACCAGGAAAGCAACGATCGGAACGCGCTCGTCAGAAATCTGCTTTGGCGCAATGAGCCGCGCACCCTTGGTCCACGGCTTGTTGAGCACTTGGAAGAGCTGATAAAACACGTTGGAATCGCGCCGCCCACCGGCCATCACGTACAGCACCCCCTGACCCAGGAGGGCCAAAACAGCGATGAAAAGCACCAGTTGGGCGATGTTTAAAAAGGAAAGCATGACAAATTTCACAGAATTACCCACACTGTGGAATTTGTCGCTGACGGTTATCTGACAAAACCGACAGCAACCGCCTGATTCGCTGGAAAACCCTAGACGGTAGTTTCCCGAGTCATTTCCATCTGGGTTGGGACTTAAGCGAAATTGTCGCAGCAAGGCGCGGCGACGAAGACAGTGCAAACAGCACGGCTAGGAGCTGCAACGCGGCTGGGGCGGTTTTGCGTAAGTCCCATGGGTGTCAACGCGGGCGGCTAACCCCTGCTTGCGGCGGGCTCGAAGACCAATCTGGCGTGTCAAACCACGGGTCTTTGAGCAAGAACGCGCGCAGCATGGGCAGCGCGTCAACACCCCAAAAGACTTGGCTGTCGACGACCATCGACGGCACACCGAACAAGCCCAGCGCGATCGCAGCCTCGGTGTTCAGTCGGAGCTGCCTTTTGGCGCTTTCATCAGCCAACAGTTGAGCGACTGCCTGTGCATCACGCGCGCGTTCACCTGCGGCGAGCATTTGCGTCGCCAACGCCGCAATTCGACCCCCGTCGCTGGCCTCAAGCAGGCTGCCTGATCGTGGGGCGGCCCAAACATGGCGAAAGGCGGTTTCTGCAACCCAGCGGTTGCATGTGCCGTCGCCGCGCCCCAAAGCCAACATCAGGCGCAACAAAGCGAGCGGGTTGAATGGGTGAGTTGCGGGTGCGGTCAGATCAATGCCGGCGTTTCGTGCAAGCCAGCTGACTTGTTTGAACGTCCACAACTTCTTGGGCGCAATCTCGGCTGGCCCCAACTGTCCGTGGTGTTTCAGCAAGCCCGCGAACAACACAGGTTTGTAGCTGACGCTGTGACTGATGCCTTCGAGCGCCTGCGGCAAACGCTCAAACGCCAAATACGCATAGGGCGAAATGACATCAAAGTAAAAATCGATGTGTTTCATCCGGCTGCACCGAGAGGATGCTTGGGCATGCCGCGCGAAGTCAATTGCGCCCAGACCAAACGCTTGGCTTCATCACCCATGCGCCCCCACGCGACGATCTCGTCCAAGCTGCGAAAGCACCCCAAACACAGGCCCGAGCTCGGACTCATTTGGCACACACTCGTACAAGGCGACGCGACTGGCTCAAAATCATCTGAAATGGTCGAATTTTTAGACATTTTATCTGTTGGTCACCGGATTCATTGGGTTTGTTGCTATCAATATGTTACTTAGGACTTACGCAAAATTGTCCCAGCAAGGCGCAGCGGCGACGACAGTGCGAACAGCACGGCTAGGAGCTGCAACGCCGCTGGGGCGGTTTTGCGTAAGTCCTATTACTGACCAACACGTTTCGCCAAGAGCGCATTGGCCGTGCGCGAGAGCGATTTTCTGCCCAGCGCCTCGCTGATGTAGGCGCCCGCGTCGACCAGCTTATCGAGGTCAAGCCCGGTTTCGATGCCCATGCCATGCAACAAGTACACGACGTCTTCGGTCGCGACGTTGCCAGTTGCGCCCTTGGCGTACGGGCAGCCGCCGAGTCCGCCAATGGAGGTGTCGAAGTTCCAAACGCCCAGCTCGAGCGACGCCAACGTGTTTGCCAAGGCTTGCCCGTAGGTGTCGTGAAAGTGGCCTGAGACATGGTCGACGTCAAAGTGCTCTAGCGCAGCAGCCAGCGCTCGCTTGACCTTAAGCGGCGTCCCCACGCCAATCGTGTCCGCAACACCGATGTGTTGCACGCCAATTTGTTTCATCAACCTAGCCACCAAGGTCACCCGACTCGGAGCAACCTCGCCCTCGTATGGACAACCCACGGTGCATGAAATGGCACCCCGAACCGCCATGCCAGCCGCGAGCGCCGCTTGCGCAACGGGTGCAAATCGCTCGATGCTCTCTTCAATTGAGCAGTTGATGTTCTTTTGGCTGAACAACTCACTGGCCGCGCCAAATACGACTACTTCGTCTGCGCGAGCAGCCAGTGCACCCTCAAAACCCTTTAGATTTGGGGTGAGCACGCTGTACCGCACGCCAGGCTTGCGCTGGATATTCGCCATGACCTCAGCGTTGTCGGCCATTTGTGGCACCCACTTGGGGCTGACAAAGCTGGTGACTTCAATCTCAGTCAAGCCCGCATCTTGCAAACGGTGAACCAACTCGACTTTGGTCGCCGCTGAAACAGGTTGCTTTTCGTTTTGCAGACCGTCGCGCGGCCCGACATCGATCAAGCGCACTCGGCTCGGGTAAGTCATTGCAACGCTCCTTTTTTAATCCATTGGCTGCCCAGCCAGTACAACGCCCAGACTGGGCACAACATCATGGCCGCGGGCACAGGTGCCAGCCACGCGCCGTTTGATTCGATCAACGGCGCACCAAAATTCAATGCCAGCACGCCGCCGATGACCACACTGGCCATGCACGCAAGCGTCAAGCCAACCCAAGCCAGCACCTGGCGACCCAGCATGAAGGCCGCGACCATTTGGCCACCCGCCATGCAAATGGGAGCCAGAGCGCACAGCATCACCGCAAAACCAAGCAACGCGAGCATGGCTTCGTCAGGCGGCCAAACGCAGCAGCTCTGCGCCTTCGCTGACTTGCTCACCGGGCGTAAACAACAACTCCGCGACCGTGCCGTCTTTGGGCGCGGCAATCGTATGCTCCATTTTCATGGCTTCCATGACGGCCAACGCTTGACCCAGTTTCACCTGATCACCCACCTTGACCGCGAAGCTCACCACCTTGCCGGGCATGGGTGCAGTCAATCGCCCAGCCTCTTGGGTCGCCTCACCAGCCACCGCGAGTGGGTCGCGCACGGCGATGCAAGTGGCACCACGCGGCGTGAAAACATGGCGCAAATCACCTTGCGCCACGACTTCGCACAGCATGCGCTTGCCGCCGTGCGACACCATCAAGCCGTGACCTTGAGCGTCAAACTGCAAGGGCTCGCCATCGAGCCGAAATCCGCTGCGCCCGTATGTCAAAGTCGCAGCTGTGGGCTTCCCAGCAAACTCAAATTCAAACCGGCGATTCGCCTCGCCAAATGCTCGAAACCCGTCGGCGCGATCAAACGAGCCCTTAGCGGGGCGGCTTTGCTCTTGGTGAAGCGCGTCAGCGACACAAGCGGCAACGGCCATCTCAAGCCCGACTGGTTCTTGGTCAAACAAACACGCAGCCTCACGAGGGATCAAGGCCGTGTCGAGGTTGGCCTGTGCAAACGAGGGGCTGCGGGCCACATGCCTTAAAAATTGCACATTGGTCTGCAAACCCACGATGCGGGTCTGCGCAAGCGCATCATCCAAGCGAGCCAGTGCTTGCTCACGGGTTTCGCCCCAAACGATCAGCTTGGCTACCATGGAGTCGTAAAACGGCGAAATCTCATCGCCTTGGCGGACACCGGCGTCGACCCGCACCATCGCCGAGTCGCTCGCACCATTTTGGTCTGCATTGCGCACAAAGGCGACGTGCTCAGGCCAACGCAACACATCCAAGCGCCCGGTTGCGGGCAAAAATTGTTTGTCAGGGTTTTCAGCGCAAATGCGCGCTTCGATGGCGTGCCCACGAATTTGCAACTGCGCCTGCGTCGCCGGCAATGCCTCGCCGCTGGCTACCCGAAGCTGCCACTCGACCAAGTCGTGCCCGGTGATCGCCTCGGTCACCGGATGCTCCACCTGCAGTCGCGTGTTCATCTCCATGAAATAGAAATCCATCTCGCCACCGGGCCGCTGCTCAACGATGAACTCCACGGTTCCAGCGCCGACATAGTTCACGGCTTTGGCGGCTGCAACAGCGGCGGCACCCATGCGCTCACGCATGGGTTGGCTTAACCCTGGCGCAGGTGCTTCTTCGAGCACTTTTTGGTGGCGGCGCTGCACCGAGCAGTCGCGCTCAAACAAGGAAACGCAATTGCCGTGGGTGTCAGCAAACACCTGAATCTCCACATGTCTGGGGCGCTGCACATACTTCTCAACCAGCACCGCGTCGTTACCAAAGCTGTTGGTTGCCTCGCGCTTGCACGAACCCAGGGCCGCAGCAAAATCTTCCGAGCGCTCCACGACCCTCATGCCTTTGCCGCCACCGCCCGCGCTGGCCTTGATCAGCACCGGGTAGCCCATGGCATCGGCTTCGCGCTTGAGTAAATCGGCATCTTGGTCGGCCCCGTGGTAGCCGGGCACGAGCGGCACGCCCGCGCGTGACATGAGTTGCTTGCTTTGGGCTTTGAGACCCATGTCTTTGATGGCGCTCGGTGGCGGACCAATGAACACCAAGCCAGCGGCTTCGCAAGCGCGCGCAAAGTCTTCGTTTTCGCTCAAAAACCCGTAGCCGGGGTGAATGGCTTGCGCGCCACTGACCTTGGCGGCATCGATGATGGCCTCCCATCGCAAGTAGCTGTCACGCGGGGAGTTGCCTGCACCGCTTGCCACGCTAACGGCTTCGTCGCACATCTGAACATGTTTTGAAGACGCGTCAGCGTTGGAGTAAACCGCAACGGTTTTGACGCCCAATCGTTTGGCGGTGGTGGCGACTCGGCAAGCGATTTCGCCTCGGTTAGCGATCAAAATTTTTGTGAACATCAATTAATCTCTCTGGCACACACGAAATCGCTTGCGTGCGCGGCGCGCACCATGCCATTTGGCTTCGCCGCTGCGCCGCTTTGCGGCTGGTCGCCTCGGTTAGCGATCAAAATCTTCTTAAACATGCATCACCCTACAAAGTTGCTTGTTGCGGCTGAACGCCACTGAAAAAACCGCGAACGCGGCCCAGCAAGGCCCGCAAGAACTTGACCAGCACGACGATCAAACAGACCGACAGCGCCAAAACGATCACCAACACCGCGCCAAACGCCAACGGGTGGTTGGTCGCCAGCCAAATCATGCCCATGACCAAGCCTTCCTCAAACAGGCTCATGGCGATGTTGGTGAAAGGCTCCGGGCTTGTGTTGATCGCTGCGCGGGTCGTCGCCTTGGTCGCATGGGCAGTAGCGGCAAGTGTTCCGCCCAACAGCGCAGCGACCGCACCCATGGTCGCGCTGTCAGCGCCAAACACGCCAGCGGCCAATGCCGCACCCGCTGGCACCCGAATGAACGTGTGAATGACGTCCCAAAGCGAGTCAAGGCCCGGGATTTTGTCTGCAAAAAACTCCACGAAAACCAAGCCGCCACTGGTCGCCAAAATCGCGGGATGTTGCAGCAACTTGAGCCCTTCTGGCAGCGGCAGGGCTCCCATAAACCCCATCAAACCCACGATCAGCACCACCAAATACAGGCGCACGCCACTGGCCCAGCCAAGTGCTGCGGCCAAGGCGAGCAAAGCAGGGGTGTCCAGTTTGGCAACGACCTTGCCGGCGCTGCCGGCGACATCGCCACCCGACGACATCAGCATTGACGCAAATTGCTGTAACCAAACGACAAAAGTATCCATGCTCAGCTCCTTGGCGTTGCGGCACCGTCAACAAAGCCCAAGCGCACTGCCAACGCAATGAACAGCACGCCAGTGGCCCGACTGAGCCAATGCGCAAAACGCGGATCCGTGCTCAAACGTTGACCCATCCGCCCCCCAAATGCGGCTAGGAGACAGTAGCAAACGGTCGTAACAGCTGCAAAAAACGCCCCCATCGACAACATTTGCATAGCAACGGAGTCAATGGATCCGGTGACCGGAAGCAAAAATTGCGGTAAGAACGCCAAAAAGAACAACATCACCTTGGGGTTGAACGCATTGGTGAGCACGCCGTCAAGAAATCGCCGCTTGATGCTCGCCTGCGGTGTTGCGTGGGGTGTCGCATGGCCTTCACTCAGCTTGCCAACTGCAGGCGGCGCACGCAGCGCCTGAACTCCGAGATAAATCAAATAGGCAACACCCAGCCACTTGATCGCCGCAAACAAAGTGCTGGATGCCGCGACGATGGCGCTCACCCCTAATACCGCCCAAAGCGTGTGCAAGCCACACCCGACACCCACGCCCAAGGCGTAGGCAACGCCCTCGCGCCGCCCTCGACTCATGCCGATTGCGAGCGAATTCAACATGTCGGGGCCAGGCGTGGCGATCACGATCAAGGCGGCAGCGATGTAAGTAGCGGTCAGCATGGGGGTGAGGTTGGGTGCTTGACGAGGCCGATCACATGCGAAACACGCCAAACTTGGTCTCGCCAACGGGCTGTGTGAGCGCCGCCGCCAAGCCAAGCGCCAGCACGCGTCGGGTGTCGGCAGGGTCGATCACGCCGTCGTCCCACAGCCTGGCCGTCGCGTAATACGGGTGGCCTTGGTCTTCGTATTGTTTGCGAATGGGGGCTTTGAATGCCTCTTCTTCGTCGGGGCTCCACGCCCCGCCTTTGGCCTCGATGCCGTCGCGTTTGACCGTTGCCAGCACGCTGGCCGCTTGTTCGCCGCCCATGACGCTGATGCGCGCGTTGGGCCACATCCACAACATGCGCGGGCTATAAGCGCGACCGCACATGCCGTAATTGCCTGCACCGAAGCTTCCGCCAATGATGACGGTGAACTTGGGCACATTGGCGCAGGCCACGGCCGTGACCATTTTTGCGCCGTGGCGCGCAATGCCGTCGTTCTCGACTTTGCGCCCGACCATGAATCCAGTGATGTTTTGCAAAAACACCAGCGCGATTTTTCGCTGACAACACAACTCAATGAAGTGCGCGCCTTTTTGCGCCGACTCGCCAAACAAAATGCCGTTGTTGGCCACAATGCCAACCGGCATGCCCTCGATCGCCGCGAAGCCGCAAACCAAGGTGGTGCCAAATCGGGCCTTGAACTCATCAAACACCGAACCGTCGACAATGCGGGCGATGATTTCGCGCACATCAAACGGCTTGCGGGTGTCGGTCGGGATCACACCGTACAGCTCAGAAGCATCAAATTTAGGAGCATCAAACCCAATGGATCCGGAGACCAAGGTCTGTTTTTGATTCAAATTGCCAACAATTTGCCTCGCCAAGGCCAGCGCGTGGGTGTCGTTGTCGGCCAAATGGTCAGCCACGCCTGACAAGCGAGTGTGCACATCGCCGCCGCCCAAGTCTTCAGACGACACCACCTCGCCCGTAGCGGCTTTCACCAAGGGCGGGCCGCCCAGAAAAATCGTGCCTTGGTTTTTGACGATGATGGTCTCGTCGCTCATCGCGGGCACATACGCGCCACCCGCCGTGCATGAGCCCATGACGACTGCGATTTGCGCGATGCCGCTCGCACTCATGTTGGCCTGGTTGAAGAAGATGCGCCCAAAATGATCGCGGTCCGGGAACACTTCGTCTTGGTTGGGTAGGTTGGCACCGCCAGAATCAACCAAGTAGATGCAGGGCAAAGCGTTTTGCTGCGCAATCTCTTGGGCTCGCAGGTGTTTCTTGACGGTCAGCGGGTAATAAGTGCCGCCTTTGACCGTGGCGTCGTTGCACACGATTACGCAAGTCACCCCCTTGACTTGCCCGATGCCCGCGATCACACCAGCGGCAGGCGCACTGTCGCTGCCATCGCGGTCGGGGTACATGCCCATGGCCGCCATCGGAGCGATTTCTAAAAACGCGCTACCCGCATCGAGCAGCATTTGCACGCGGTCACGGGGCAGCAACTTGCCTCTGGCGACATGTTTGGCCCGAGCTGCTTCACCGCCGCCCATGGCGATGCGCGACAAATGGCTGGCAAGGTCATCAACCACCGCGCGCATGGCCTGCGCATTGGCGACAAAATCCGCACTGCGGGGGCTGAGTTTTGAGCTGAGGACAGGCATCGAACAGGCTTTCACGATTGAAGCGGGAAGGCTAATTGACGTTGACGTAAACGTCAATCAGCTGGTTGATTGTGGCATCAATCCCGCGCCATCGACACCCGTGTTGCGCCCTATCGAGGCTTGTTCTTGGCGTCGTCGGCCGATTCATCGTCCGGTTCAACCGGCAGCTGAATGGCACCCGTTCGCTCGCCAGCAACCAAACGCATCACATCGGTGCTGTGCGGGCTCAGGCCGTATTTGCGAATGTTGAGCTGTAAAGACTCGGCCTCCAACTCGCTCCACACCAAGCCACAACGTGCGCAGGCATAGGACTGAGCCTTGGTCAAAGGGACTGGCTTGCCCTTCAAGGCCTTGAAAAGCGGGCGCGATGGGTAGAAAAGCGTCGACTCGCCAAGCTGGCCTTCAACGACTTTTCGGCTTTGGCAACGCGGGCACCAAATGCCAAGCGCCTTGCGACTCGGGTCTTCGCCAGAGATGGGTTGTCGCGCCTTTGAGTTCTCGCTCATTATTTTCACTTATTCATGCCAGTTGCCGCACAAATCAGTGGACAGCTCAATCCCATGACCGTATCAAGTCTTGAAGGGTTTGCATAGAGGAGAAAGTCTCACTCACACCCTCTTTCATCAAGGCTTGCTCGGTGCCAGGCAGTGCATGCGACGACACATACCCAAAAACCGTGCACCCTGCCGCGACCCCTGCCCTCGCTCCCGTGGTCGTGTCCTCAATCACCGCACAGCGTTTGGGTTCAACACCCAGCGCCGCTGCCGCGGCCAAATACACATCGGGTGCAGGCTTGGTGCGAGCCATCTCGTAGCCGCTGAAAATGCGCCCGTCAAACCAAGGGTGCAGCCCCACTTTGGTCAACTGCAAAACGACTTTTCCACGGTCTGCGCCCGAGGCGCAGGCGATTCGCCCGCCTGTGGCCGCGTGCGCCGCGGCAACCGCCAGCTCAATGTGGGGCACAGCGGTCAAGCGTGCGGTCAGCGCAATGTCGCGCCGCGCACGAAACTTCGTCATCCACTGGGCATCGACCCGCACGCCTGTGTGCCGCTCAATTGTGTCGACCTCGTCAATCACGGCACGCCCGACAAAGGCCGTCATGCACTGGAGCGGCGTCATCACCCAACCCAGCTCAGCCAGCATCTCGCGCAAAACACCATTGGTGATCGGCTCGCTGTCGACCAACACGCCATCACAATCGAATAAAACAGCATCAAATTTCATAGCAACAAACCCAATATATTCGGTGACCAAGCACCAAAATATCAATAAATATCGTTCAAACGGGCCTTTTTCGCTCCGCTGGGAGCTCGGTGGCAAAGCCAGCTGCCTTCATCGCATCGAACCCGCCCTCGATGTGGGCCACGTTGCGCATGCCCATGTCTTGCAGC
>JANOPN010000129.1:0-2742 GCA_031421855.1 Comamonadaceae bacterium | reverse complement strand
GTGGCCAGCGGCGTGATTGCCAGCGCCAGTTTGCCTGTTTTTGCGCAGGCGCGTAAGCCTGAAGAGGGCGTGGATTTCATCGCGCTCGAAAAGCCCGCAAAGGTGGAGTCCCCCGCAAATCAGATCGAGGTCGTCGAGTTCTTTTGGTACAAGTGCCCGCATTGCAACCGGTTTGAGCCTGACCTTGAAAAATGGGTAGCCAAGTTGCCCAAAGATGTCGCGTTCAGGCGTGTGCCGGTCGCCTTCAGGGATGATTTTGTTCCTCAGCAGCGGCTTTTTTACGCACTCGAGGCGATGGGCATGGCCGAAAAATTGCACCGCAAGATTTTTGCGGCTATTCATGATCAGCGTGTCAATTTGGATTCGATCGAACAAATTGCTGCATGGGTTGAAGCACAAGGCGTCGACAAAGCGAAGTTTGCGAGCAATTACGAGTCGTTCTCGGTTCAAACCAAAGCGACCAAGGCGTCACAGCTGCAGCGCGCTTTCAATGTCAGTGGCGTGCCATCGCTTGGTGTCGCTGGGCGCTTTTATACCGACGGGTCGCTCTCGCAGACCATGAATCGTGCTTTGGAGACAGTCGACCACTTGATCTCAGAGCAGCGCTCGCGCAAACAGGGCGCAGGTAAGGCCTAAACCGGAACGGTTTCTGCAGAAAAGCCCGGTTTTGCCGGGCGTTCCGGCCTAAAATCGCAGCATGAGCAAGATTCGTGCCGCGATTTTTTTTGGTTTGTTGGGGATGCTGTGCTGCCAGGCAATCGCCGAGCGGGCTGACCGCGATCGGCCCATCAGCTACGAGTCTGATGCGCTGCGATACGACGACCTCAAGCAGGTGAGTGTGCTGTCGGGCAATGTGGTGTTGACCAAGGGCACCATCATCATTCGCGCTGCCAAGCTCGAAATCAAAAAAGACATTGAAGGGTATCAAACCGCCACGGCTGTTGCCGATGCGGGCAAGCGGGTATTTTTCAGACAAAAGCGCGAAGGGGTTGACGAGTTCATCGAGGCCGAGTCTGAAGCCATGGTTTACGACGAGCGGGCTGACACAGTTCAGTTTTCGCGCAATGCGGTGATGCGGCGTTATCGTGGTGCGGTGCTCAGCGATGAGACCACTGGGGCGGGCATTTTTTACGATAACAAGACGGAGTCGTTCAGCGTGGACAGCCCCGTTGGTGCGCCGACTTCAGGTGGCGCGTCTGGTGCCGCCGCCGCTGGGCGCGTTCGCGGTGTTTTGACCCCTCGCCCCGATGCGACCGCACCCTGGTCAACCAGTGCCACCTTGCGAATTTCACCCAGTTTGCCTGCTCCCAAATGACGATTGACGACGCTGAAGCAAGCAACGTGACGGGCGTGACATCGACAACCCGTGGCGCAGATGGCGCACACCGCCTTGAGGCGCGAGGGCTTCAAAAGTCTTACGGTGCGCGCAAAGTCGTTAAAGACGTTTCGTTAACGGTCAATCAGGGTGAGGTGGTCGGGCTGCTAGGCCCGAATGGCGCTGGCAAGACCACATCGTTTTACATGATTGTGGGTCTTGTGCGGGCAGATGCCGGTGAGATATCGATTGGAAACGCACGGGTCGACTCAATGGCGATCCATCGCCGCGCAGGGCTCGGGTTAAGCTATCTTCCCCAAGAAACGTCGATTTTCAGAAAACTCAACGTTGCTGACAACATCCGCGCGGTGCTCGAGTTGCAACGGGATGAAAAAGGAAAAGCCCTCAGCACGTCGGTGATCAATACCAAGCTCGACGGGTTGCTGGCCGACTTGCGAGTCGAGCACCTGCGTGAGTCGCCTGCGATGGCGTTATCTGGCGGTGAGCGTCGTCGGGTTGAGATCGCGCGAGCGCTCGCGACGCAGCCCAAATTCATCTTGCTTGATGAGCCGTTTGCAGGCATTGACCCAATTGCCGTGATGGAGATCCAGCGGATTATTGGTTTCTTGCGTTCGCGTGGAATCGGGGTGCTCATCACGGATCACAGTGTTCGCGAGACGTTGGGTATTTGCGACCACGCCTACATCATCAGCGACGGCCGTGTGCTTGCTCGCGGTACACCCGACGAGATCGTGGCCAACCCAGAGGTGCGCCGCGTCTACCTGGGTGAAAATTTTCGGATGTAGTCGGTGGCCGCAGGATTGGGTCTATCGCTGCGTGCCTCGCAGCACTTGGCGCTAACGCCGCAACTGCAACAGTCGATTCGCATGTTGCAGTTGTCGTCAGCCGAGTTGGCGCTCGAGGTGAGTACGATGCTTGCGCAAAACCCGTGCTTGCTTGAGGACGATGAAGTCGACATTGATCGTGTAGATGTTGAGTCGTTGGATGATGGATTTGAAGCCTCTGAGCTTGCTCTAACGGGCAGCTCAACGGAGTCTCAAGCCGAGTCGATTGGTGATGCGCAAGTTGAGGTCGAACCCACTGATTGGGAGGGCGACGGATCGGTCGAAATAGACACTGTTAACGCCGAGTGGGCCGATGCTGGCGGTGACCGGGCAGGTTCTGACGATGACTCGACTCGCGAGTCGTCAATTGCCGAGTCAGCTTCGCCGTCGTTGGTTTCCCACTTGCTCGCGCAGGCAACCTCTCTCCGCTTGGGCGACTTAGACGGCGCAGTTTTGTACTTTGTGGTTCATTGCATCAATGAGTCGGGTCTTTTGGTGGAGTCTGACGAGGAGCTGGCATGTCTGGCGATCGATCAAGGCGTTGCTGATTTGCTTGATGTCGACTTTGATGACGAGTCGTCA
>JANOPN010000128.1:0-12870 GCA_031421855.1 Comamonadaceae bacterium | reverse complement strand
CCATCTTGCAACGACATGAGATCTAAAATTTAAAGGCTATCAAATACACAGTCCGTTTTTTCGCCAGTAGATTGGTGCGGGGATGCCTCCGGATCAATCAACAATTGATAGCAACAAACCCAATGAATCCGGTGACCAAGTGCCAAAAAGTCACTAAAAAGTCCTCTTCAGGGCTCTGTAGCGCCCTCAGCGCCTCTGCGTTGAACTGCCCCCCACCAAACAACCGGTATCAGCCAACCGGCAACCCTTGAAGCGGCAGTTGACTGCTCGGCTCGCTCTACAAGCGTCTAATTTTGCTTCGTTTTTTGGCTTCCAACTCGCTCACCCGTTGGGTGAAAGCGCTACACGCCCGATTGAGCCTGCCTTGACCCGCCCAGCTTCGTTGCTCCGCCTTGCGCCCAAAGGGGCGCCGCGTTGTCACGCCTAGCTGGGCGGGCCAATTCAAGCCCACTCGGACGTATTCAACTGCCGTTTCCAGGGTAACTTGACCACTTTGGCCGGACATTGCACAGCGCACCTGTCAATTTACCGCTAAAAACCGAAAATCAGTCTACCCAAAAGCAGTGTCAGCTATTTCGCACACACACTGATCAGTAGGAAAATTCGCATGTCAAATCGCCGTGAGTTCATCGTTCAGTTTTCAATGGGTACCGGGGTTGTGGCCGCTGCTGCAGCTGCCAACACCGTTTTGGCCCAAGGTGCCATGTTGGACGAAAAAGACGCTCAAGCAACCGCTTTGAGCTACAAAGTCGATGGCACCAAAACCGACAAGGTCAAGTTCCCCAAATACGCAGCGACACAAAATTGCAGCAATTGCGCTTTGTATCAGGGCAAAGCCGCTGACAAAGCAGGCGGCTGCCCCTTGTTTGCTGGCAAGCAAGTGGCCGGCAAGGGCTGGTGCAG
The DNA here is from genome assembly GCA_031421855.1 of Comamonadaceae bacterium. Classification (GTDB taxonomy): domain Bacteria; phylum Pseudomonadota; class Gammaproteobacteria; order Burkholderiales; family Burkholderiaceae_C; genus JAAFHN01. The sequence continues at coordinate 11,967 of JANOPN010000128.1, read as the reverse complement.
CGCTTGGGTGAAAAAGGCCTAACGAGTTAGCGTGGCGTGGCGTTCGACGTGAGCAAAAGGTGATGCGAAAGCGGCTCGATGGGTTCAAAATGCGCTGTCGCCACCCGCAATACCCGCAATAGCCGCCATGAAAACCAACGACCGCACTGCTCACCCTGCTCTTGACCTGAGCTTTGAGCGCGTCATCGACGTGCCGCCCGCCTTGGTTTGGCGCGCGTATACCGAGCCTGAGCTGCTCAAACAATGGTTTTGCCCGCTGCCGTGGAAAACGGTTGATGCAGAGCTGGACGTGCGACCTGGCGGCATTTTTCGAACCACCATGCAGTCACCCGAGGGCAAGGACTACGCCAACATGGGTTGCTATTTGGAGACCGTCAAGAACGAAAAATTGGTGTGGACCAATGCCCTGCTGCCGGGTTTTCGTCCTGCGCCAGTCAACGCGCCATGTGGCGATGAAAGCGTCGAGTTCATGTTCACCGCAACCGTTGAGATGTTCGCCCACGGTGGCGGCGGTACCCGCTACCGCGCGACCGTCTCCCACGCCGACGAAGCGGGCTGTAAGCAACATGCAGACATGGGTTTTGAAGGCGGCTGGGGCGCGGCGTTGGCCCAACTCGTCGCGTTGATGAAGACGCAACAGCCAGTCAGAATTTGACGTGCCGATCAGCGGGTTGCCAAAAGCAGGTCAAAACATCAAAATGAACGAGATTTGAAGCAATATTCGCCCTTGGTCACCGGATTCATTGGGTTTATTGCTATGAATATTGATAGCCCCTAAGCCTAAATACACCCTTTCATCGAAAGTAAAGCCATGAAATCTTCTCAATTTGCCAGTTTCGTTGGCGGTTTTTTCCTTGGGGGCATCGTCTTCGGTGGTGTCGTCGCTCACGCCAGAATCACCACATTGAACGCCGCGATTGCTGGAGTCCTACCAAACTCAGAAGGCAGCTTGTTCTGCGTCTCAGCGGCGAACGCCGTGCGGCCCATAGCGGGCACGGTTCGCCAGGGAAAGGTGCGTGCGCCAAACGGGGCCGACTCGGTTGGCGTGACGATGCGCTGCCCAGCATAGGTTTGATGTGCGCGATCAAATCGGGTTTTGGCTACCCGATGCGCTGCGCCACCAAAACCCCTGCGGTGTAGGCTTCTTCAAACACCGAGTAGCCGGCCAAGTCGCTGTGGGCGTAGGCAATTTTTGGGGTGATGCCGTTTTGGCCGAGCGCGGCTAGTGGTCCGGCTTGTACGCTGCTCGCCGTGCCGGGTGTGGGCACGCTCATGGCGTGGCCGTGGCGCATGACGTCGAGTTGGACGAGTTTGTGAGCCATGTCGGGGTGCGGCGCGCTGAGCTCAGCGAGCATGAGGTCGCGCCAGTGGGTCCAGGGCGCGTCGAGCAGTTGTTGCGCGGCTGCGCGGTCACTGCCCAGTGCGCGGTACCAAGTGAGCACGGTCGGGCCGCCGGGGCTTGGGCTGGCGCTCAAGTTTTGGTGGGTGGCATCGACGTAGCCCAGCGAGCCGCTGCCAAATACGACGTTGTCCCAGGCGGCGGGGATGGCCGAGTGCTTGTCGGCGTCGGGTGTGTCCGCCTGTTCGGCCAGTCGCGCGCTCAAAGCCGCGTTGGCCACGACCCAAGCCGAGTATCGCGTCGATTGAGCCAGTTGGGTCAGCCCTGCCGACGCCGACTCAACCACCCGCGCCGCCACGCGCAGCGAGGTGGAGACGATGGCTCGCTTGGCTTGCCAGCGACACAGTTGCCCCGCATTGTTTGGGTCAACGCCGATTGCGTCAACCTCGACTCCACGAGCCACTTCTGCCACGCGCTTGACCAGCCAGCCGGTATGGATTTGCGCCGTCAAGGGTTTGGCGAGTTGCTCAACCAACCAGCCGTTGCCTTGAGGCCAGGTCAAGACCCCAGCTGACTCGTTGTTTTGCTCAAACGCAGCCATGCCCGGCGCTGAAAACCCGTGGCGGCTGGCGAAGTAATGCACACCCGCCCACGCCGAGATTTGGGTCAGGCCTGCACCGTAGTCGTCTCGACAGCAGTAGTCCAAATAGGCACGAAGCAGCGGGTCGGTGATGGCACGCTGGCTTAACAGCATGTCAAAAGTAATAGCATCCAACCCAATAGATCCGGCGACCAAGTGCCGATTTTCCTTCAAATTTGGCCTTTGAAGGGTCTTTTGAAGCACGGGCAGGTCAAATCGGTACTGGCGACTCAATGCGTTGACGAGTTGGGCAAACTGGGTCACTTGGGCAAGGGTTTGGGCGCTGGCATTGGCCAGCGGCAACAAGCCGTCTTGCCAGTGCCCGTCGGCGTAGACACGCTCTTGGGGGCTGTGGCACAGGTGGCGTTGACCGCTTTGGGTGAGCGTGAATTTGCCTGATGCGAAGTGCGCGAGACCCAAGTCGATCAAAAGCGACTGCACCAGCGGCGCGCGCTCGTCGGGCACGGGCAAGTAGTGCGCGCCGCGTGGGCAAGCCAGTGTTTGGCCGTTGACTTGCATCTGGTGGCCACGTGAGTTGCCGCCAGCGCCGTTTTCTAACTCAACGACGGCCACGCTGATGCCTTTGGCGTGCAACGTGCGCGCGGCCGCCAGGCCGGCAATGCCACCGCCGACGATGACGACATCGACGATGCGGGTTTGGCTCGGTGCCTTGTTGGCCGACGTGGCGCGAGGTGCGTCGCGCAAAGCATGTCCGCGATCAACCGATGCGCCAATGAAACCGCCCAGCGCGCCAGGCGGCGATGAGGGCCAGCAGCCGATTAAGCTTGCCGCTGCAACCGTGCCCGTGCTGGCTGTCAGTAGCGTTCTTCGGCGCAAGCCAATGGCGGTGCTCAATGCACAGCGCCCCACTCTGCCTCAAAGCTGCGCACCAGCACTTGGTTGTGCAGGCGGTTGACTTCAGCCGGAACGCGGGCCATGTCGAGCGGAAAATCCATCATCAGCGGCAGACTTTTGACGTCTAAAAACCGCAACCCCTCGGGCAATGCCGTGGGCGCGCGCCAGGGCCGGCGACCCAGCAAAATGAAGCCCCATTCGCCAAAACTGGGCACATGCGCGTGATATGGCGTGGTGCGAAACCCGACCGACTCGATGGTTTGCACCACGGTCCAATAGCTCTTGCGGGCCACCAGCGGGGAGGTGCTTTGGACTACCGCGTAGCCGCTGGCGCTCAGGCGCGCATCGACGAGCCGATAAAACGCGTCGGTGAACAACTTGCCCACGCTGTAGTTGCTGGGGTCGGGGAAGTCAATGATGATCACATCAAAGCTGTCGGTTGTGTCTTGCAACCACTGAAACGCGTCGGCGTTGGTGATTTTGACGCGCGCATCGCTCAGCGCACCGCCATTGAGGCGGCTCAGCAGTGGCTCGCGCTTGAACAAGTCCGTCATGGCGGCATCGAGGTCGACCAAGGTGATGCTTTCAATCTGCGGGTATTTCAGCAACTCGCGAACCGCCAAACCATCGCCCCCCCCGAGCACGGCCACCCGTTTAGGCGCGCCGTGGGCCGCGACTGCGGGGTGCACCAAGGCCTCGTGGTAGCGGTACTCGTCGCGCTCGGCAAATTGCAAATTACCATTCAAGAACAAGCGCACACCTTGGCGATTGTGGGTGACGACCAAGCGTTGATAGGGCGATTGGTGGGCAAAAACGATGCGGTCTTGATAAAACCGCTCCTCAACCCAAAGCGTGTATTGCTCAGCCCAAATGAAGCCCCCCGCCAAGGCCAACATCACGACGATGCAACTCGTGACATGCCCGCGAAAACGGCGAACTTCTGCCCGAAAAACGACCAAGGCCCAAAGCGCGACGCCCGCATTGAGCAAACCAAACAGCAAACCGCTGCGAATGAGGCCGAGCTGGGGCAGCAAAACCAGCGGAAACGCCACACTGACCGCCAAAGCGCCCAGGTAGTCAACCGTCAGCACCTGCGACACCAAATCTTTGAGTGCGTAGTCGCGACGCAGCAGCCGCATCACCAGTGGAATCTCCAGCCCCACCAAAAAGCCGATCAAGACCACCAAGCCATAGAGCACAGCCCGAAACGGGCCGGGCGCGACCGCGTGCACCGCAAACAACATCGCGGGCATGAAGCCGCCCACCAAACCAACCAAGAGCTCGATGCGCAAAAACTGCGCGGCCAATTGGCGCTCAAACCAGCGCGATGCGTAGCTGCCCAAACCCATGGCGAATAAATACGCGCCAATGATGGTCGAGAACTGCAAGACCGAATCGCCCAGCAAATACGAGGCCAGCGCACCAGCGGCCAGCTCGTAGAGCAGCCCGCACGCTGCCACGACAAACACGCAAGTCAGCAACACCACCGCGCCCGCTTTCGGGCGCGAATGGCGGGTCGGGTTCAAGTTGGCGTCAGGCGTGGTCAGTGCAGGTGATTCACCCATGCACCGAAGCGGCGACGATGATGGAAATGCCCAAGGCCATCGCAGCCACAACGACCGCCAAGGCCATGTTGCGTTTTTCAACCAACTCTTGCCACAAATCGTAAGGCGTGAGCTTGTCAATGATGACGAAACTCAGCCAAAAAACAATGACGCCAATCAGCGCAAACACGATGGAGCCGAGAAAGGCGCCGGGTTTCAACCATTCCATGACGATCTCCTAAAAAATACTGAACTGAATCACTTGTGCCCACCCGAGCCACCACCCGACCAACCGCCGTATGACCCACCCGAAGTGCCGCTGCGGTAGTTCGTGTTGTTGCAGTTTTCACGCTGCGGGTCGCAGTTGCGGTCGCGGCTGGAGCAGGTGCTGATCAACATCGCGACGATCATGAAAACCACAAACAAAACGATCAAGGTCTTGACGCTCATGCCCGACCCCAGCGGCGCGACGTCGCGAGCCAAGTCGCCCTCTCGGCCCTTGAGGTTGAAGGCTTTGGCAACTGCGTCGGCGTCGAGCTGGGTGCCTCGCGACCAGGTGACTTCTTGCGCGCCCGCTTCCACACTTTGTTCGCGCGAGAGCACGATTTGACCTTGAGAAAAGTCAACGTTGCTGGTTCGCGCGCCACGCGTGGACCGCCAATAAAACTCGCCGGCGACATACGTCGTCTCAGCGTCGTAGCTGGTCTTGACTGAGTACGATTTGCCCAAATACTTGGCCACGCTGGAGCCCGCCTTGTGGTCGGGTGCGCCGCTGAGTGGCCGCACAAAGCTCCAGCCGTCGCTGGCATCCACCACAAAGGCAAAGCCCTCGGTGCGGTTAAAGAGCAGGTATTCGTCCCAGCCAAACTGTTCGTCGTCGCCGGGCTCTCGCCCAATGCGATGCTGAAACCCCACCACCTGCCACTTCACGCTGGACAAGGTGCCAATCGTGCCCAGTGCAATCAGGGGCTTGACGGGCTCGTCTTGGATGGCCGTGACAACCTCGTTACCAATGCCCTTGCTGGTGTCAATCACGCTGGTGCAGCTGGCGCAGGTGACGGTTTGTGTGTTTTCGAGCTTGAGCGCGACCGGCGCGCCGCAATTGGGGCAATCAAATTGGCGGGCGGTTTTTTCGGCCTTGTCGCTGGTGTCGCGCAGGCCTTGGAGCTGCAAGCCATTGAGGGAGACGCCAAAACCGGTGTACGCGCGCGCCGTGCTTGGCGAGCCCGAGTCGCCCGCATCCGCGTAGTCCAGCGTCAACACCGCGCCGTCGTCTGCGCGCATTTCTACCACGCCGAACTCGCGGTTAAGTGGCGGCATTTTGGGCAGTTCGCCCTGAGCGCCGCTGAGGTGAACCCGCGTGATGGCCGTGACCTGGAAGCGTTTGCCTTGTATAGCGGTGCCCATGCCAAGCCGCAAACTGGACAATTCTGGTGCTTTGGGTATCGCCAGCGAGCGCACAAAGACGTACTGGCCGTTGTCTTCGCTCAGCCAGCCGGTGTTGGCAGCGGTGTCCGCGTCATCTGCACCATCAAAACTGCAATACCACTCGCTCCAGCCGCCGTCTTTGTACGCGTATTGCAGCCGCCCGATGATGGTGAACGCGCGCGACTCATAGACACCCGTTGCAAAGAGTTGCAGCGGCGAAAAATCGTCAAATAGCTCGGCCATTTTGCCGATGCGGGCGAGCTGATCGCCGCTTCGAACGATGGTGCTGGAGCAGTAGCCGCAAACCGCGTGGGTTGACGCGGCCGAGCGAAATTCAACCGGCGCGCCGCAGCCCGGACAGGCGGATTTGTATGCGCGTTGGGGAGACGTGTCAGCCATGGCAAGGGGGCAAAACCGCACCGCGCAGCCGTTTAGTGGGCCGCGCTTGCGATTTAGCCGCTTCTCACATCAACTTTTTGAGCAGCTCGGCCTTTTTGCTGGCGAACTCGTCTTCGGTCAAGATGCCCTTGGCTTTGAGGTCGGCCAGCTTTTCAAGTGTGGCCATGACTTCGTCTGGCTTCATGAACGACGCGGCTGCAGTTGCCGCGGCAGCTTGAGCATTTGACGCTTGGCCTTGAAGACCCGCTTGAAGGTTTTGCGCCAATACCTGGCCCAGTGCCACACCAGCGCCCAACCCCATTGCGTCACCGACAACACCCGAGCCGCCCGAGCCTGAGGCCATGGCGGGGATTGCCTGCGCGGTTTGGTACTGCATGAATTTGCCCATGTCGTTGCCAACCATGCCCATGCCAATTTTTTGGTCGAGGATTTTTTGCAGTTCTTCGGGTAGCGACACGTTTTGCACGGTCATCTGATCCAACTGCAAGCCCATGGCTTCAAATGCAGGGCTGATTTGTGCCTTGAGCGCGTTGGCAAATTCGATTTGATTGGCTGCCAGATCCAAAAACGCAATGCCGCTGGACGCAATGGCGTCGCTGATGTTTTGCAAAATCAAGCCCTTGAGCTGGCCGTCAAGCTCAAGCGCTTGGTAGCGCTCGCGCGTGCCGGAGATCTGGGTGTGAAACTTGGCCGGATCGACCAAGTGAAAGCTGTAGTTGCCAAACGCTCGCAGACGCACCGCACCAAAGTCTTTGTCGCGCACGGTGATGGCTTGCGGCGTGCCCCACTTGAAGTCAAGCTGCTGTCGGGTGCTGAAAAAATACACGTCACTCTTGAAGGGCGACTCAAACAGCTTGTCCCAGTTTTTCAGGTACGTCAGCACCGGAATGGTTTGGGTGTTGAGCTTGTGCATGCCGGGCTTGAACACGTCGGCCACTTTGCCTTCGTTGACGAACACCGCCACCTGACTCTCACGTACGGTCAGCGATGCACCGTACTGAATCTCCATGTCCGCCATCGGAAAACGCCAGGCCAAAGTGCTGTTGTCGTCCTCAGTCCATTGAATGATGTCAATGAATTGCTTCTTGATGAAATCCATGAGTCCCATGTGCGCCTCCAGTCGGTGCGTGGTGATGATGGGTGAATGATAGGGCGAAATCGCTACTGCGTGCGCCCGATCTGGCCTTCTAGCCCAGAGACTTGCGCAGCAGCTCGCCCGCTTGCAGCGGGTTGGCTTTGCCTTTGCTGGCCTTCATCACTTGGCCTACCAGCGCATTGAACGCCTTGTCTTTGCCGGCGCGGTATTGCGCCACGTTGTCGACGTTGGCCGCCAGCACAGCGTCAATGATGGCTTGCAGCTCGCCGCTGTCGCTCATTTGCTTGAGGCCTTTGGTGGCAATGATTTCGTCTACGCTGCCCTGCTCGGCCCACAGACCATCGAGTACGTCTTTGCCCGCACTGTTTGAAATCGTGCCGTCTGCGATGCGTGCGATCAACTCGCCCAAGGCTTCGGCCGTCACTGGCGCGGCCCCAATGCCCTCAGCCGGGTTGATGCCGTTCATGTTGAGCCTGCGCGACATCTCGCCCATGACCCAGTTGCTGGCGAGTTTGGCCTGGCCGCTGGCTTTCGCGACCGCTTCAAAGTACCCTGCCATGGCCACGCTTTGCGTGAGCGTGTCGGCATCGTATTGCGGCAATGCGTAGTCGGCGACAAAGCGTGCGGCCATCGCGCGCGGCAGCTCAGGCATGTCGGCTTTGACTCGGGCGATCCAATCGGCAGAGATCACGAGCGGCGGCAAATCTGGGTCGGGAAAATATCGGTAGTCAGCGGCATCTTCCTTGGTGCGCATTGCGCGTGTTTCGCCCGTGTCGGGGTTGAACAACACGGTCGCCTGCTCGATTTTTTTGCCGTCTTCGATTTGTTCAATTTGCCAACGAATCTCGTAGTCCATCGCTTGCTGCATGAACTTGAAACTGTTGAGGTTTTTGATTTCGCGGCGGATGCCTAGCGGTTGGCCAGGCTTACGCACCGAGACGTTGGCATCGCATCGAAACGAGCCTTCTTGCATGTTGCCGTCGCAAATGCCGATCCAAGTCACGATTTTGTGCAGCTCTTTGGCGTAGGCAACGGCCTCGGCACTGGAGCGCATGTCGGGCTCGGTCACGATCTCAAGCAGCGGGGTCCCGGCGCGGTTGAGGTCAATGCCGCTTTGCCCATCGAATTGATCGTGCAACGATTTGCCGGCGTCTTCCTCCAAGTGGGCGCGAACCAATCGGACGGTTTTGGGCTCGTCGCCGAGCATGAAGCGAATTTCGCCACCCTGCACCACTGGAATCTCAAATTGGCTGATTTGGTAGCCCTTAGGCAAGTCGGGGTAAAAGTAGTTTTTGCGCGCAAACACGCTGTGCTCGGCAACATGCGCGCCAATGGCCAAGCCAAAACGAATGGCGCGGTCGACCGCAGTTCGGTTCATCACCGGCAAGGTGCCAGGCAGTGCCATGTCAAGCGCGCAGGCCTGGGTGTTGGCCTCGGCGCCAAAAGCCACCGAGGATCGGCTGAAAATTTTCGACTGTGTCGACAGCTGCGTGTGTGTCTCAAAGCCGATGACGACTTCGTAGCCTTGGATGAGTGCGGTCATGGTGTCTTGGGTGCTCAAGTGTTCAAACGCCTTGTGGCGAGGCCAAATGCCAATCGGTTGCGAGTTGCAGCTGGTGCGCAACGTTGAGCAGTTGTGCTTCTTTGAGGTAGTTACCGATGAGCTGCAGGCCAACTGGCATGCCCGCAGCGCCAAAACCGGCTGGCAAACTCATGCCGGGCAGACCGGCCAAACTGGCCGGCAGCGTGAAGATGTCGGCCAAATAGTTGGCGACCGGGTCGTCGGATTTTTCGCCGATCTTCCATGCCACTGTCGGCGCGACCGGGCCCGCGATGACGTCGCATTGCGAGAAAGCGCTTCGAAAGTCGTTGGCGATCATTCGGCGTATTTTTTGCGCTTGCAAGTAATACGCGTCGTAGTAGCCGTGGCTGAGCACATAGGAGCCGATCATGATGCGGCGCTTGACTTCGTCGCCAAAGCCTTCCGTCCGTGAGCGTTTGTACATGTCCATCAGGTCAACATACTCAGCGGCGCGGTGTCCAAATTTGACGCCGTCAAAGCGGCTTAAATTGCTGCTCGCCTCGGCTGGGGCAATGATGTAATACACCGGGATCGACAACTCGGTGCGCGGCAACTCAATGGGCACGCGTTTGGCGCCTAAGCGTTCAAGTGCGGCGAGCGAGGCTTCAACGGCCGCGCGAACGTCGTCACTCAAACCGGGGCCGAAAAACTCAGTCGGGATGCCAATTCGAAGCCCTTCAATGCTTTGGTTGAGCGTGCGGCTGAAATCTTCAGCCGGAACGTCCAGCGAGGTGGAGTCCCGGTCGAGGTCGGGGCCACAAATCGCCGACAGGCCGTGAGCGCAATCCTCGGCGCTGCGGGCCATCACACCGGCTTGGTCGAGGCTGGACGCAAATGCCACCATACCAAACCGCGATGCCCGTCCATAGGTCGGTTTGATGCCGGTGATGCCGCAAAAACTGGCGGGTTGTCGAATGGATCCACCCGTGTCGGTGCCCGTAACCAGCGGTGCGAGCCGCGCTGCCACGGCTGCCGCGCTGCCGCCTGATGAGCCGCCCGGCACCCGCGAGCGGTCCCAAGGGTTGCTGACGGGCATGAAGGCCGAGTTTTCGTTGCCAGAACCCATCGCAAACTCGTCGCAATTGAGTTTTCCAAGGCAAATTGCACCTTGGTCACGGAGTTTATTGACGACAGTGCTATCAAAAGAAGAGCGATAGCCGGCGAGCATTTTGCTGCCAGCGGTGGTGGGCCAATCGGTCGTGACGAAGATGTCTTTGTGCGCGATCGGAACGCCCAACAAGGGCGTCCGCTCTCCAGCGCTCAAGCGTGCGTCAGCGGCTTGCGCTTGCTTCAAGGTGGCTGCGTCATCCATGGCCAAAAACGCACCGAGTGTTTCTGAGCGTGCCCTATTCAAGAAGTGAGTGGCTACTTCAACGGCTGAGACATCTTTGCCGGCGAGCCTGGCGGCGAGCGCGGTGGCGCTCAATTCATGCAGCTCGCCTGAGGTTGAAACGGGCGTATTCATTCAAGCACCTTCGGCACCAAAAACAGACCACCTTCGACCGCAGGGGCTGATTGCTGGTTAGCCGCGCGTGCCGCCAGGGTGTTGGGCTCGCTGGCGACGTCGTCACGCAGGCGCAGGTGGATTTCTTGAATGGCGGCAACGGGGTGCGCGAGTGGCTGGATGCCAGTCGTGTCAACCGCACGCATGCGCTCAACGATGTCAAAAAAACCATTGATCTGGGTGCGCAGTCGCTCAGACTGGTCGGGGCTGAATGCAAGTCGCGACAGGTGCGCGATGCGGTCGATTTCTGCGGGCGTGATGCTCATGCTGGGGTCGAATCAAATGCGGGTTTTGGAGAGAATATTGGTTTAGGTTTTGTGAAAACGACTACTTTTAGAGAGTTGCCTCTGAAGCCCTTTGAATTTCAGCTTCGATTGCTCTGAAATAAAGAGCGTTTGTAGCCGATTGGGGTCGCTTTTTCACGCTTTTTACACGGGGGATGCGGTATTATCTCGCCTTTGGCGGCTGATGCGCGGCCAAGGCTGGATGCGCGTTCGCGCTGCAAGCCCACACGGTTTGCGGATTGGTGGGTGCGCTCAGTCCAGTTAAGCCCCGCAAAACCACCTCCAGCAACAATATTGATTGGTTTTCGCGGCCTCACTGTGTGCGGCGTTTGGGTTGAATCGACCCCAGCGAGCAACAGCTCCCGCATTGAAGGATTTGTGATGTTTGGTTTTTTTCGTCGGTACCTCTCCACCGACTTGGCGATTGATCTCGGGACAGCCAACACCTTGATCTTTGCCCGCGACAAGGGCATCGTGCTCGACGAGCCCTCGGTTGTGGCGATTCGCCACGAAGGCGGGCCGCAAGGCAAAAAGGTGATTCAAGCTGTCGGGCGCGAAGCCAAGGCGATGTTGGGCAAAGTGCCCGGCAACATTGAGGCGATTCGCCCAATGAAAGACGGCGTGATTGCTGACTTCGTCATCACCGAGCAAATGATCAAGCAGTTCATCCGCATGGTGCACCCGCGCACCTTGCTCACACCCAGCCCGCGCATCATCATTTGTGTGCCCTGTGGATCAACCCAAGTTGAGCGCCGCGCCATCCGCGACGCCGCGATTGCAGCTGGCGGCAGCTCGGTTTTCTTGATCGAGGAGCCAATGGCAGCCGCGATCGGGGCCGGATTGCCGGTCAGCGAGGCCAGTGGCTCGATGGTTGTTGACATTGGTGGCGGCACCACCGAAGTGGGCGTGATCTCACTGGGTGGCATGGTCTACAAAGGCAGTGTGCGCGTCGGTGGCGACAAGTTTGACGAGGCCATCATCAACTACATTCGCCGCAACTACGGCATGTTGATTGGCGAGCCCACAGCAGAGGCGATCAAGAAGAAAATCGGCTCCGCATTTCCAGGCAGCGAAGTGCGCGAAATGGAAGTCAAGGGGCGCAACCTGTCTGAGGGCGTGCCGCGCTCGTTCACCATCTCGAGCAACGAGGTGCTTGAGGCATTGACCGACCCACTCAACAACATCGTCAGCGCGGTAAAAAATGCGCTGGAGCAAACGCCACCAGAGTTGGGCGCGGACATTGCCGACCGCGGCATGATGCTCACGGGTGGGGGTGCCTTGCTTCGCGACTTGGAC
>JANOPN010000127.1:0-1922 GCA_031421855.1 Comamonadaceae bacterium | reverse complement strand
GCGCACGGCGTGGTGTTTGTGACGGGGCATGCCAAACCGGGCGATGCGGGCACCGATTGGGCGGCGCTGGCCCGCACCGCACAGCAAGCGCGCTTGAGTTTGGTCATCTACATGGGGGTCAGTGGCATCGCCGAGATTTGCAACGGCCTGCTGCAAGGCCTGAGCGCCGATACACCCGTGGCGGTCGTGCAGTCAGTGAGTTTGCCCAGCCAGCGCGAGCTGCACACGACGCTGGCGTGCCTTGCAGCTGACGTGGCCGCGCAAGGATTTGGCAGCCCCAGCGTGCTGCTGATTGGGGATGTGTTTGCTGCGCGGGGGGCGATGGCGAGTGCCGAGATCAGGGTCGCGTGAATGCGGGTTGGGGCTCATCTTTCGAGAAGGTGGTTTTAAAATTTCTAGTTGTTTTTAGTTGAGACTTCATCTATGTGATTGTTTTTCATGGGTATTTTTGTAGAAATTCGTGATGTGTTCTCGGGTGATTTGAGATAAAGTCGATGAATGCCTCAATTTTCCCACCATGAACTGCGACTGCTGAACCCCAGTTTCACATCCAATCTGGTGGATCTGATGACGGAGTTGGAGCATTTGCGGCGGCTGCGGGTTGAGTCAACGACACCGCCGGTGATGTTTTTCGCATTGAAGGCGATTTTTCACGGCTTGGAGAGCCTAGCCTCAGCTCGCATCGAGGGCAATCACACAACATTGGCTGATTTTGTCGATGCGCAAGATGAGCCGCCGCTTGGCAGTGGCGCTGTCTCCGACCATTTGCACGAAATTCGCAACATCGAAGCGGCGATGCGCGAGATTGATGAAGGCGTCATGCCGGGCGAGTCGATCACTGAGCACATGATTCGCGGCTGGCACGCCCTGACTGTTGGCGGGCTTGAGCGCGAGGGCGACCGAACGCCGGGTGCGTATCGCACACATGATGTGCAGATCGCGCAGGCCGATCACCGACCGCCTGCGCCGTGGCTGGTTGTTGAGTACGTGGTTGAGTTGCTGGCCTTTGTGAACCGAGACGATCCACCCAAGTACGACCTGATGAAAGTGGCTCTGGCGCACCACCGATTTGCGTGGATTCACCCGTTTGGCAACGGCAATGGGCGAGTGGTGCGTTTGTTTACCCATGCGTTGTTGATCAAGTATGGTTTTCGCGTCAACGCGGCTGGCCGATTGGTCAACCCGGCGGCAGTTTTTTGCGCTGATCGTGACCTCTACTACGCGCAGTTGAGTCAGGCCGATCAAGGAGCCGACGACGGCTTAGAGGCCTGGTGCACCTATGTGCTGGACGGGTTGTTGACTGAGTTGCGAAAGATCGACAAGTTGACTGATTACGTCAATTTGGCTGCACATGTGCTCAAGCCAGCGGTGGAGCACGCGCGCGAACGGGGTTGGATCACCGAATTGGAGCGAAGCCTGCTGGACACCGCCATTGCATTGAGAGTTGTCAAGGCAGGTGACTTTGAGCCAATTTTGCGCGGCATGAACGCCGCACAGCGCAGCTACCAAATCGGCAAAATGGTCAAAGCAGGTCTGCTTCAACCGATCGAGGCCAACGCGCGCCAATACACAATTGGCCTCAGAAGCAAGCTTATTTTGCGCGGCGTGATTCGTGCACTGCGTGCCCAAGGCTTGGTATCGGATGCCTTGGCTGGTGATGTTTGAACTATAAAAAAAATAGCAACAAACCCAATGAATCCGGCGACCAAGTGCCAATATGAATTGTATTTTTGCCTAAAACGCTTGATGCGCACCCTAAAATCGACTCATGTCTAAGAAGCTGCCCGTTCGCGCCTCCATTGCTTGCCCATGCCGCACGCCGCTTGAGGACGTGACTTACGGCGAATGTTGTGCGGTGTTTCATGGAAGTTACGCGGATGCAATGCCTGCGCCCACGCCTGAGGCGCTGATGCGCAGCCGCT
>JANOPN010000126.1:0-40007 GCA_031421855.1 Comamonadaceae bacterium | reverse complement strand
TGGCACGACAGACCAGCATAGAACGGGCATGCCCAAAAGCATCAGTGCCACAAGCGGCCAAACCCAAAATGGGATACAGCCAAAGCGGATAGGCAAGGCGCGCGGCAAGCAAGCAGCAACCCAGCGCCGCATGTTGTTGCCAGACGCGGCACCCTTCTTGACACGTTGAGCCATCATTGCCCACCCAGTGGCGATCGATGCCAGAAGGCCGATGCCGAATATTGCCAGCAGAAGTTGATTCCACAAGCCGAACTCGCCCCGATGAAACGGTATGCCGATGGCGGTGGCTTTGGAAAACACGGTTTGCTGCGCCCAATCGGATTGAAACAGCACCGAGCCTGAGCTGGCGTCGATGACCCAACTGGATTGGCTATTCGGGCGGCTGCGGTCGACCGCATTGGCGCGCCAGACACCGCGCGCGTCGTTGGGCGGCGTGAGGAGAATGGGCATCGCAGGCAAACCCAAGTCAGCATGGGCTTTGCGGGTCACCTCCAGCGCTTGCTGCCACGTCAGGGTTTGCGTGCCCGCAGACTTCAAACCCGAGGGCGCACGCGGCGGCGCCTGATTTGTCGCGTCGCGCAACGCTTTGATTCGCTCACCGGCGTGCTGGCTCCAAGTGAGCCCTGTCAGCACGATGATCAATGACAGCAGGCCAAGCGACAGGCCACCAAGCCAATGCCATCGTCGCAGCGACGTCGGGTGCGAAGCAAAAGCACGCAGCATGGGCCAAGCCAGCAAAGTGCCTGAGATCAACAGCACCAAGAGCCAGCTGGCGGCAAGTTCAATCATCCAAGCCCATCCATCGCCTTGCAGCAGTTGCGAGTGCAGCTTCTTGGACCAGTTTGAGAAGCGTTCAGACTCGGGCAAGAGGCCGAGCACCTGCGCGTTGGCTGGGTTGACGTAGACCAGTAAATTGCCGACTGTGGAGCCATGTCCGACGTGACTGGCATGGGCGTTGGGTTGCCCGATGACGGGTTTGGGGCGGTCATCAGCACGACCACAGACGCGTCGGCTTCGCTGGGCGCAATCACGGTTTTGATTTGCATGCCATGCGGTGCCGCCTCAATGGCTGCAATGACTGATTGCTCCAGCGCAAGTCGGGGTGGTGCGCGTCCGCTTGCGTCGATGCGATCCATGTGGCCGTGCAGGGCGCGCTCGATTTGAGGCGTGCCGACATAAAGCAAGCCAGTGAGCGTTGCCATCAGCAAAAATGGCGATGCGATCAAGGCCGACCAGGCATGCACGCGCCACAGGAGCGCACGCCATGAGGCTCGTTTTTGCGCGTCAGAAGTTTGCATATTTCAACTCCAGTTGCAAGTTTCGCTCGCAATGCCTTGGGTGAGTGCGCGCACGGGGTGAAAAGAAGAAGCCACAAGCGCAATGGCGCTGCGAAACCTTGTTTGACGCATGAATAGTCCTGAAAATCAACAAAACAACGTGTGGGACATCCAATGGATGTCCCACACGTGCAAATTGGGTTTTCAGGGTTGGGGCGGACCTGTCGCGTGTGGCTTGTGGACGACCGATCGAGTCGTTTGGGCCTGGGTGAGTGTTGGCGCGTGGCAGGCCAAGCTTGGCGAGGCTGCAAGCGAGGCAGCCTCGGGCGCAGGCACCGCGGCCTGTCCACACAAGGGGCAATCGCCCACAGCTGCCAGGGTGCCGGTCGTCGATTCTGATTCGATGCCTTCTGCGTTCAGCGTGACAAGCTTGGCACCCATCGCCGAGCACACCACGTGACTGGCTTGCGGCGCAATCAGGGCTGTTGCGCCTGCTACCGAGACAGACAGCATCCAAAGCGCCAGCATCAAGCGGGCGAAAAATTGGGTGCTTTTGATCGGAAGCACCCGTCGAGTGTAGTGATTTGGCGCTTCAGCCGCGCATCAAGGCTTCAATGTCGTCCGCATCCACGGGTACGCCTCGGCTCATGAGTTCACAGCCGTCTGAGGTCACGAGTGCGTCGTCTTCGATGCGAATTCCAATGTGGTGAAAGCGCTCAGGCACGCCCGGCGCGGGGCGCACGTAGATGCCAGGCTCAAGTGTCAGCACCATGCCGGGGCGCAAGATTCGACTGGGGCGATCTTGGATTAACTCGCCAGAAAGTGGGTCTTTTCGCTCGCTGATGGTGCCGACTTCGCTTGGCTCGACATACGAGCCGCAGTCGTGCACGTCCAGGCCCAGCCAGTGGCCGGTGCGGTGCATGTAAAACTGAAAATAGCTTCGGTTTTCAATCACATCGTCGACCAAGCCGTGCGTTTGATGGTTAAGCAAACCGCAGTCCAACATGCCTTGGGCCAAGACTTTAACGGCCACTTCGTGTGGATCGATGAATCGGTTGCCGGGCTTGGTTGCTGCCACGCTCGCGAGCTGCGCGGCCAGCACCAAGTCGTACAGCTCGCGCTGGGCGGGCGTGAATTTGCCATTGGCCGGAAATGTGCGCGTGATGTCGCTGGCGTAACCATCTAACTCGCATCCGGCGTCGATGAGCACCAAATCGCCGGCAGTGACCTTTGCGTCTGCGGCTTGGTAGTGCAGCACACAGGCGTTCGCGCCAGCGGCAACGATGGAGGTGTAAGCCGGCGATTGAGCGCCGTGGCGGCGAAATTCATAGAGCAGCTCAGCCTCCAAGTGAAATTCGCGGCAATCTTGCCCTGCGCGCAACATCGACACACTGGTTTGCATGGCGCGGATGTGAGCGCCAGCCGAGATTTGCCCCGCGCGCTTCATGGTGGCGATCTCTGATGCGTCTTTGATGAGGCGAAGTTCGTCAAGAACGCTGCACAAGTCGCGCTGCTCAGTCGGGCAGAGCGCTCCGTAACGCACCCGTGCTCGCACGCCCTCCAGCCAGCCGTTGATGGTGACGTCAAGCCCGGTGTGGGTCGCAAATGGGTACCAAACGGCGCTCGTGTTCTCGAGCATGCGCGGCATCAGCGTGGCCAGCTCACTCAAAGGGCGCGCGACATCGATTGCCAGTGCCAGCGGTGCGGCGTCAGGGCCAAGTCGGATGCCGTCCCAAATTTCGCGCTCCATGTCTTTGGGGCGACAAAACAAGGTGGTTTTGCCGCTGCCCTCGATCACCAACCAGCTTGACGGCTCGGTAAATCCAGTCAAATGGTAAAAATAGGAGTCAAAGCGGTGCGGAAAATCCGCATCGCGGTTGCGCTGGCGTTCAGGTGCGGTGGGCAAAATTGCGATGCCGCCCGGGCCGATGGCCTTGGCAACGAGGGCGCGTCGAGCGGCGAAGTTGTGGGTTGGCTTGTTCATTTGGGTTGATTAGTGGGTAGGTTGGGCGTTGAGTTCAGTCAGCACCTGTGGTGTGCCGACATCGGTCCATGGCCCACGGTATCGATGGCCGCTCAACGCGCCCTGACTTGCAGCGTCGCGCAGCAAACCGACCAGCGGCAGGCTGATGCCGTTGGGGTTGCCCGCTGGAATGGACTCAAACATTTTTGCCCGGTAAAGCCCCAAGGTGCTGTACGTGAGCGACTCTAGCGTGGCTTGATCCGCCAGCGGTGCGTCAGCCTTTGAGTTGAACACCCGCCCTTGGGCTGCCAAGGCAAAGTCACCCAGCGGGCGGTGAATGGGGTTAGCGACCAAGGCGATGTGGGCGAGTAGGTTGGGCTCACTAGATGCTATGTTATCAGTAGCACTCGGCCCAATAGATCCGGTGACCAAGTGCGTATTTGACTCAAAAATCGGGTTGTTAGGCATGAAAACGTCGCCCGCGACAACCCAAAAGCAGTCTTGTGCGTCGTCGACCAAAAGTGGCAGGGCGCGAGCAATGCCGCCAGCGGTCTCAAGCGCCACTTGACCTCGTTCGCGCAAAGCGGCAGTAAAGTCGCGACCTTCGTGGCTGTATTGAATGCGCAAATTGAAGCGCTCGCCGTTGCCCAGCAACGGCTCGAATTGCTCGCCTAGCCAGCCGGTGTTGATGACCACATCTGTCACGCCGGCGTGGGCCAGGCTGATGAGATGCCACTCAATGAGGGGGCGCCCGTGCACCGCCAAAAGCGGCTTGGGCGTGCGGTCGGTCAAGGGGCGCATGCGCTGACCTCGGCCGGCGGCAAGGATGATGGCGCGGTGGTTTTTTGGGAAAATTGAACGGGGCATTGTCGCGATTGTGCAGGCGCTGGCGATATCGGGTTTGAGTTTTTTGCTGCGTTCAGACCGATCCGTGGGATAATTCAGGGTTTCGCGTCTCGCAAATGCCCTGCTGCGCCCACACCAAGTTGAGCTCGGTGTGGCTATGCTGTACTGGCGCAACGGCTCAATTGGATGCTCTTTCAGGAGCCCAACTGGCTTGACAGACCGCGAATTGAACCACTGACGGGGTTAGGCGACTTGGGTCGTTTGACGATTGATTTTTTTACTATTGACTGGGTGACCCCATGAAACGCACATACCAACCCTCCAAAATTCGCCGCGCACGCACGCATGGCTTCTTGGTTCGCATGAAAACCCGTGGCGGCCGCAGCGTGATCGCATCGCGCCGCGCCAAAGGTCGCAAGCGCCTGGGTCTGTGATGTTGGGGCGCGCACCCGTTGTTGCGCGCCGCGCGGTTTTTGGTCGTTGGTAAGCCACCTGCTTTGAGCTCGCGCACCGAACACTTGACCGGCCCGGAGCCCTTTAAAAAGGTGTTGGGTGCGTCAACAATTGCTCGGAGCGGCCATTTTTCAGTGCATTTTGTGCATGAAAACCAGCTTCGCATCGGCGCGTTGATTCCCAAACGCTGGGCAAAACGCGCCGTGACTCGCAACGCGATTCGCCGCCAGATTTACGCTTGGTTTGAAGGTGTGAATCACCCGCAATCCGCTCATCGCCCGGCAACTGGGTGGTTTGTGGTGCGTTTGCGCGCCAGCTTTGGCGGTGACGTGCCGCCGTGCGCCAAGTCGCTAGCTTTGACGCGCGCTGTGCGAGCAGAGCTAGACGCCATGTCCGCGAAGCTCGCTGGCCCGAAAATCGCCAAAATTGCCAAAGCACAAACCCTCCCTGGCGCCCCGGCAGTTGAATTCCTGTCAAAGCAGCCTCATGTGAACTTCACATTGTGATTCGCCAACTCCTCATTTGGGTCGTCAAAGCCTACCGGCTCTTGTTGAGTCCGTGGATTGGTTCGTCATGCCGGTTCGAGCCCACCTGTTCGGTGTACGCCATCGGCGCGCTTGAGCAACACGGTGCTTGGCGAGGTACGGGCTTGAGCGCGTGGCGCATCGTCCGATGCGGCCCTTGGTGCGAGGGCGGTCACGACCCCGTGCCTGAGCTCGACCCATCATCAAAATCCATTTTTTCACATCTGCTCAGGTCTGAGCGGGTCACTTCTTCGAACTGAACGCAACATGAACGATATCCGCCGAACGATTTTGTGGGTGGCCTTTGGCATGTCGCTCGTCATGCTGTGGGACGCTTGGCAGGTCCACAACGGCAAGCCAGCGACGTTTTTTCCTGCGCCCAAGTCCGCCGCCGTGGCCAAAACGCCTGCCAGTGGTGTGGCGGCGGCTCCGACAGCAGCGGCCCCCGTCGCTGCCGGTGTGCCCGTCGCGACCAACCCAGTTGCCGCCAATGGCACAACCCCAACAGGCGGTGTGTCGGGCGTTCCCAATGCGGCGGCACCGTTGTCGGCGGTCGGTGAAAAGATCGTTGTCACGACCGATGTGCTTCGGTTGACGTTTGACTCGGTAGGCGGCGTCATGACGCGTGCCGAATTGCTCAAGCATGTCGACAACGCCGCAGGTGTCAAGGGCACGGGTGGCCCAGTTGCCCTGCTTGAGACCAGTGTTGAGCGGGCTTATGTGGCACAAAGTGGCTTGATCGGCGGTGCAGTCGGCGCGCCGTTTGCGACGCACCAAACACCCATGAAATTTTCAGGCGAACGCGCCTTGGCCGACGGCAAAGACGATTTGTCGCTGAGCTTTGAGAGTGAGTCGGTTGGCGGCCTGAAGCTGATCAAGCGGTTCACGTTCAAGCGTGGCTCGCATGTGGCCTCGGTGACGCACGAAGTTGTCAACGCTTCTGCCGCACCGTTATCGGCGCAGCTGTACGTGCAATTGGTGCGTGACGGCAACAAACCGGCCGGTGAGTCGCCGTTTTACTCAACCTTCACCGGCCCGTCGTTCTTCACCAACGAGAAGAAGTTTCAAAAAGTTGAGTTCTCAGACATTGAGAAGAAAAAGGCTGAGGTCCCCGTTCCTGGCAACAACGGCTATGTGGCCATGGTGCAGCATTACTTTGCCAGCGCATGGTTGCTTCCTGACGGCACGCAACGCGAGTTTTTTGCTCAAAAAGTCAGCACCAACTTGTACTCCAGCGGCATGATCACGCCGGTCGGCACTTTGGCTGCAGGGCAATCGAAGCAAGTTGAAGCGCGCCTGTTCATTGGCCCACAAGAAGAAAAATTGCTCGAAAAACTGTATCCCGGCTTGGAGTTGGTCAAAGACTACGGCTGGCTGACCGTGCTGGCCAAGCCGCTTTATTGGCTGCTCGATCAAATTCACCAAATTCTGGGTAATTGGGGCTGGTCAATTGTCGGTTTGGTGGTGCTGCTCAAGGCGGCTTTCTATTGGCTCAATGCCAAAGCTTATGCCAGCATGGCCAAAATGAAGGCGATAAACCCCAAAGTCATGGAAATGCGTGAGCGCTTGAAAGACAAGCCGCAAGAAATGCAGCAAGCCATGATGAAGTTGTATCGCGAAGAAAAAGTCAATCCAATGGGTGGCTGTTTCCCGATCATGATTCAAATCCCGGTATTCATTGCCTTGTATTGGGTGTTGTTGAGCACGGTTGAGGTGCGAAACGCGCCGTGGATTTTGTGGATCAACGATTTGGCCGCACCCGATCCATGGTTCATTTTGCCGTTTTTGATGACAGGTACAAGCTTGTTGCAAACCTGGCTCAACCCAACGCCACCCGATCCCCTGCAGGCCAAGTTGATGTGGATACTGCCGATGGTGTTTTCGGTGATGTTCTTCTTCTTCCCAGCCGGTTTGGTGCTGTATTGGCTGACGAACAATATTTTGTCGATCGCCCAGCAGTGGTTCATCAACAAGCGCTTGGGCGTGCTGGGTAAATAGCCCCGTTTCTATCGACTCAGTCAGGGCACCCGGCATCGCGTTTGGTGCCCTGTTGTCATTTTTAGGACTTACGCAAAACCGCCCCAGCCGCGTTACAGCTCCTAGCCGTGCTATTCGCACTGTCGTCGTCGCCGTGCCTCGCTGGGACAACTTTGCATAAGTCCTAATTTTGAATGTCACCATGAATCTCGACCCTATTGTTGCGATCGCTACCAGCCCCGGGCGCGGGGCGGTTGGCATTGTTCGTGTGTCGGGTTCGCGTGCGTCAATTGATTCAATTTTGATAGCACTCAGCCCAATAGATTCGGTGACCAAGGGTGAATTTTATTCAAAAAAAGCGGATTTGAAGCCCCGAGTGGCTACTTTGATGCCATTCTTGGCGGGCGACGGCAGCGAGATCGACCGGGGCTTGGCGATCCATTTCCCAGCGCCGCGCTCGTACACCGGCGAAGATGTGCTCGAGTTGCAGGCTCACGGCGGGCCGGTCGTGTTGCAGTTGCTGCTTGATCGGTGCATGGAGGCCGGTGCAGCGCTTGGGATTCGTGCTGCACGACCAGGCGAGTTCACCGAGCGGGCTTTTTTAAACGACAAACTGGATTTGGCTCAGGCCGAAGCCGTCGCCGATTTGATTGATGCCAGCACGGTTCAGGCCGCTCGAAGCGCGAGCCGTTCGTTGTCGGGTGCGCTCAGTGAGCAAGTGCACACTTTGCTGAGAGACTTAGTCAACCTTCGCATGCTGGTCGAAGCGACCTTGGATTTCCCGGAAGAAGAGATCGAACACTTGAGCACTGGCAAGGCGGTGGAGCAATTGGCGAGCCTGTTGAGTCGAACGCAATCGTTGGGTTTCAAAGCTCAACAAGGTAGTTTGCTGCGCGAAGGTCTGCGTTTGGTGATCGCTGGGCGACCCAATGTAGGCAAGAGCTCACTGCTCAATGCCTTGGCCGGTGCGGAGGTGGCCATCGTCACGCCCATTGCGGGCACCACGCGCGACAAAATCGAGCACGCGATCAGCTTTCATGGCGTGCCGGTTCATGTGGTCGACACCGCTGGCCTGCGCGACACCGTTGATGAGGTCGAGCGAATCGGGATCGAGAGAGCTTGGGCGGCGGTGCGTTCGGCCGACGCGGTCATCATGCTGCGAGATTTGAGCGCACGTGGCGATTCACGGGTTAGCGTTCAAGATGCTCAAATTGCCAACGAGCTTCCAAGCGGCATCCCCGTGATCGAGGTTTGGAACAAGTCCGACACGGTTGACGCAGTCGATTGGCCCAGCGGATTGGTGATTTCGGCTGCGACTGGGGTTGGCTTGGCGGCGCTGCGCGACGCGGTGCTGACGACGGTAGGTTACGCCACTGGCGCGCAAGAAGGCGTTTTCATGGCCAGGGCGCGCCACGTGCAGGCTTTGAAGCGGTGTGTTGACCACTTGCTCAGCGCGCAACGCGCTTTGGCAGCCGCGACGACCTTGGATTTGGTCGCCGAAGACCTGCGTTTGGCCCAGATTGAGTTGGGTGCGATCACGGGCGAATTTTCAGCCGACGCATTGCTAGGCGAGATCTTTAGTCGGTTTTGTATCGGAAAGTGAGACAAATTTGACGCTTTTGCACAAAATTTGCTCAAAAGTGACATCGCGATCACAATGTGGCGCAACGGATGAGCATCGAAACAGGTGCGTTTGTTTATCGGGGATTGTTTGCGGTCGGCCTTGCGGTGCTTTTTAGTGCTTCGACCAGACCGGTCTATTTTGGTATTTCAGGACGGCATCATGGGTTTGTTGGATTGGTTTAAGAGCAATAAGAAAGCGCCGCCGTCGTCGAGCTCGGGGTTGACGCGTCCGCCTGACGTGACGCGGCCATTTGGGCGAACACAGCATCCACCGGGTCACACGCCCGCGCCCACTGCGGCGGTCAGCGCCAACGCGGGGCGCGAGCAAAAGAAAAACGCACGCTACATGCGCCGAGAGTTGCTGTACGGCATCGTTCGCGAGTCGATGATTCGCTCTGGCGTGCTGTCGGCTGGTTACAAATTCAAGGCTTTGGCTTTGGACCCGCGCGGTTTGCAGTTCATCGTCATGGTCGACTTGGCCACGGAATTTGGCGGTAACCCCGATCGGTGGGGTGAAATTGAGGCCTTAATCGCTCAAAGTGCCAAAAATCGACATGGGGTGGTGGTCAGTGCCGTGTATTGGCGGCTCACCGATCAACTCACGCTCACCAAAACCGCCGGGGTCGGCGGTGCGCCGCTGCCCAGCGAGAACGTGGCCCATCCGCCCTTGCACCCGAACTTGCAACACTCGGGCTTGGCCACAGGGAACTCAGCCCCACCGCCGTCAAGCATGGCCCAGGCGGCGACGGTTGGTTTGGCCGCTGGTGCGATTGGCGCTGCGGCTGCCGCTGCGGCACAGCAAGCGGCGCGATCCGCGGCCCCTGCGCGTCCACCGACTCCCGACCATCGGTCTGCGCCCCCGATATCGCGACCGATGCCGTTGTTTCCCGAAGGGTCAGACGACGACACAGACGCTGCGCTGGACCTGTCGCTTGACCACCCCGCGACTGAGCGCACGCAAGCGATGCAGCCAGGATCGGGTCGATTTGAGCCCATCGCGGTCGACGAAGTTGAGGCGTTTAAGCGTGCATTGGCCGCTGGCGCAGGCCCGCTGAGAGCTCAACCGGCGGTGCAACGCGCCGCACCAACGGTGCAAACCCGAGCCCCAGTGAAGCCGCCGGCAGCACCCGCCGCCAGTGGCAATAACGTGATGCTCCTGACTGGCTTTGAGGACACCGAAGCCGTTGACCCTGACTTTGCGCCACCGGCCTTGGGAACGACGCAGTACGGCGAACTTCGCTGATTGGGCTCAATGCCCCTCGAACGACAACAGGGTGTGCAGTTTCAGCCCGCCGTCGATCAAGCGTTTTGAGCCACCGAGCTCGGGCAAATCAACAATGGCTGCGCCCTCAACGACTTGAGCGCCCAAACGCTCCAGCAGTTTTTTGCCTGCCATCATCGTGCCGCCGGTGGCGATCAGGTCGTCGATCAGCAGCACACGGTCGCCGGGCTTGACGGCGTCGGTGTGCAACTCCACGGTTGCGCTGCCGTATTCGAGCTCGTAGGTTTCTTCGACCGTGGTGAAAGGCAGTTTGCCTTTTTTGCGAATCGGAACAAATCCCAGATTGAGCTCATAAGCCACGACCGAACCCAAAATGAAGCCGCGTGCATCCAAGCCGGCGACAACATCAATGCGCTGATCCA
Organism: Comamonadaceae bacterium; assembly: GCA_031421855.1. Lineage (GTDB taxonomy): Bacteria > Pseudomonadota > Gammaproteobacteria > Burkholderiales > Burkholderiaceae_C > JAAFHN01. The sequence goes on along the minus strand of JANOPN010000126.1, from coordinate 29,700 downwards.
TGTAGCGGTGCACGAATGCATCAATTAACACGCGAAACACCTTGGGATTTTGCAAAAGCGGCGTGATGTCGCGAAACTGCACGCCCTTTTCGGGCCAATCTGGCACCGTGCGAATGTGGGATTTGAGGTAGGTTGCCGTATCCATGTGAGTCTCCTTGAGCCGTAACTATCCCCGAAGCAGTTTGTCGTGCGCCAAAGCCAGGGCTTCGGTGCGACCGCTCAACACGACAGCATCCGATGCGCGCAACACCGTCTCGTCGTCTGGTGTAACCGCTTCCCCGTTAGCACGGCGCAGCGCCACCACGCGCACGCCCAAAGCGTGCAGTGCGAAGTCAGTCAAGCGTTTGCCATCGGCGCGAGTCGCACTGGGCAATGTGATGGTTTCGAGCCGAACTTGCTCGGCCTCGTCAGCGGTGTCGTCGTCGGCACCGTGAAAGTAGCCGCGAAGTAAGTTGTATCGCGCATCGCGTTGCTCTTGCACCGTGCGAATGACGCGTCGCATGGGTACACCCACCAGCGCCAACGCGTGGCTTGCCAGCATGAGTGAGCCCTCGATGCTTTCAGGCACAACTTCGGTCGCGCCAGCCGCCAACAGCCGCTCAAGGTCGAGGTCGTCTTGGGTGCGAACAATCACCGGCACTTGAGGCGCGTGCGATCGAATGCTGGCCAAGACCTTGATGGCGCCGGGCACATCCAAATACGTCACAACCACCGCACTGGCTCGAGCCAGGCCAGCCGCCATCAACGCTTGCAACCGCGCCGCGTCGCCAAACACCACCGAATGTCCGGCGGCGGCCGCTTGTCGAACGCGGTCGGGGTCGAGGTCCAAGGCCATGTAGGGAATTTTTTCGCCGTCCAACATGCGGGCGAGGTTTTGACCGCTGCGGCCATATCCACAAATGATGACGTGACGTGTCGTGCTGATGGACTTCTTGGCAATGGTTGTCATTTGCAAAGACTGAAGCATCCACTCGCTTTGAACGAATCGCATCACGATTCGGTTGCTATACATCACGATGAACGGCGTGGCCAACATCGACAGCACCATGCTGGCCAGGATCGGGTTGAGCAAGGCCGGGTGAACGAGTTTGTGTTCGGTCGCCAAACTCAACAAAACAAAGCCGAACTCGCCCGCTTGCGCCAAGTACAAGCCGGTTCGAAGCGCCACGCCGCTGCTGGCGCCCAAGGCCTTGGCCAGCGCAAACACCAGCCCAAGCTTGAACGCGATGGGCAGCACCAAAAGCAACAGCACCAAAGGCCATCGCTCCAACACCAATCGCCAATCAAGCAACATGCCAATGGTGATGAAAAACAGGCCGAGCAACACGTCGTGAAACGGTCGAATATCGGTTTCAACCTGGTGCTTGAATTCGGTCTCAGACACCAACATGCCCGCGATGAATGCGCCTAGCGCCAGGCTCAAGCCGGCGTGCTCGGTCAACCAAGCCAGGCCCAGCGCAATCAGCAACAAATTGAGCACAAACAGCTCTTCACTCTTGCGACGCGCAACCAAGGTCAACCACCAGCGCATGACCTGGCGGCCGCCGATCAAGAGAACGGTGATGAGTAAGGCCGCCTTGACACAGGCCAAAGCAAGCGACTGAAGCAAATTTTCGCCCGGAGCTGCCAACGCAGGGATCAATACCAAGAGTGGCACAACCGCCAAGTCTTGGAAAAGCAAAACGCCCATCACCCGCTTGCCGTGCTCGCTCTCCAATTCCAGCCGCTCAACCATCAACCTGACAATGATGGCGGTGCTGCTCATGGTGAGCGCACCGCCCAAAACGATGGCCTCGCGCCAATCGATCTGCCAGTCTTTTGGGGCCCAATTGCCAAACAATGCGACGATGCCAGTCGTGCCCGCTACGGTCAAAACCAGCGTCAAAACAACTTGACTTAAGCCCAGCCCAAACACATGTTGGCGCATGGATCGCAGTTTGGGCAGGTTGAACTCGAGTCCGATGACGAACATCAAAAACACGACACCAAATTCAGCTAGGTAGCGAACCGAGCTGGTGTTTTCGGCCAATGCAAGCGCATTGGGTCCAATCAGCACACCGACGGCGAGGTAGCCCAAAATGGGTGGCAACTTGGCCAAGCGGCACGCCACCACGCCGAGCACCGCCGCGAGTAGGTACAACAGAGCGAGTTCAAGTGATGTCATGCTGGCGCGATGCTAACAGCCACACCATTTCAAGAGCACCGCAAGGTCAGAGTGGGATTCGATGCGTCGGCGTTTGAATGAGTAGCTCGATCAAGTCGGGTTCACCGTTGGATGGGTTGGTTGCGGACGGAGCCGCCGCCCGCTGCGAATTGGCAATACCAACCGATTCATCCCAGGTGTACGCCCGGTTAATCAGCGCGGGGGTGACGATGCAGCCGCGATCCGTTAGCAACTTCGTGAGGTGAGCCCTCGCCGGTATCGCAATGTGTCGAGGTGCCTCGAGGCCTCGCCAGTGAGGGCCAAACGCGTCAAATACCGGGCTTTGTGCGTTAGGCAAGGCCAAGATCAAGTGACCGCCCGCGCGAACACGCGCCAACAGATTGACCAAAGCCTGCACGGGGTCGTGCGCATGCTCCAGCACGTGAGACGCAACAACCACATCAAAGTCGGAAGGCATTTCTGCCAGGTTTTCAAAGCCGCCTTGACTGACCCGCAACCCGCGCTGACTCACAAACGCCACGGCCGACGGGTCGGGGTCAATGCCTTGAGCATCAAAACCCAACTGGATTGCAATGTCGAGGTAGCGGCCATTGCCACAGCCGACATCAAGCAATTTTCCTCGCGCAAGCCCCGCCAAACAAGCGATCACGAACCCAGGATAAGCTCGACGAGCTAAAGAGCGAAACAAGGGTGAGATGACACGCGGCAGGTTCAGTCTTGGCGATAAGTCGGCACCCCATCCAATCGCCCAAGCTTCGTTGCGCAAACGCGTCCTCAGCTCCACTTGTAGGCCTGTGCGTTCCAAATCAACATGGGTGTAGTAGCTGGCGTAGGCATGACTGATGTTGTCCGCGGTCGGGCGCGGGTTGAGCACCAAAGCGTGGCACCCGGCACATCGCCAATAGGTCCAGCGCCCGGCTGCCGAACGAAAACTCCAGTCCTCAACAGCTTCAGCAGCGACCGCGAGGCGCTCATGGCCACAGATTTGACACGCGGCCAAGGTCTCCAGTTCGTCAGCTGGCCAACTTTGTCCAAAACCGGGGCGCAATGTTGTCATTTTGAAGCTGCCTGCTGGCGCTGCACCAGCCAATGAAGGCCCAACCAATCCACTGCCGCGCGAAGGGTCCAGGCCAGCGCCGCACCGACCAAACCCCAGTGCTGGGTGAGCCAAAACACGCCGCCCAGATAGAGTGGCAACTGAATGATGTGAAACAAGGCGGTCGCTCGCACCTGGCCGCTGGCATGCAGCAAGGTGAACGGCAGCTGCCCCATGGCGTTGAAAAATATGCCCGCGCAAAGCACCCAGGCCATGTTTTTGACTTGTTGCGCGACCGAGTCGCCCAACCAGATTGAAATGACGGGCTCGACCATCATTGCCGCCACCACGCATATCAGCAGCATGGCCGCTGTGTATTTGGGCAGACCGGCGCGGTATTGCGCGCGTCGATCGGCTGCGTTGTGGCTGGCCAGTGCTGGCAACCATGCACTGGTGAACGCATTGGGAAACACCAAGAGCCGTTGCAACATTTCTTGCACCACGCTGTAACGCGACACATCGGCCAAGCTCAGCGAAGCACCCAAAAAGAAGCGGTCCCCGTACACCATGATGGGGCCAACGATGGCGCTGACCGTGAGCCAACCGCCAAAACCCAGCAGCTCGCGCCATTGGCTCCACCAGCCTGGGGCTGGCTTTTGGCGCATGGCCTGCCAGAGCAAGGCAAACGCTGCCAACCAACACGCCACCCGGCCGATCACCATCAGTGTGGCGATGGCGCTCAAACTCGGCCCGAACGCGTGCAGGCTGATCCACGGCAGTGCGAATCCTGACACCCCCGTCACAACCCTCAGTGCATTGGACTGCGCAAATCGCAGTTGTCCCTCCAGCACGCCACGGGCCACGCCCATGCCAGTCGTTGCGATCACGCCGATGCTGGCGATCAAAAAGGCTTGCAACGCGTCACTTTGCAGATTCGCAGGCACGCGCAGCCAACTGCCCACGAGCCAAGGTGCCAGTGCTGCCGTGAGCGCTGCACCGGCTATGCCGGCTGCTAGCCCTAACGTTAAGCCGCATCGAACCAGCGCTGGGCTGGCCGGGCTGTTGACACCCAATTTCGCTAATTTAACGGTCATGGTTCGGCCCAAACCAAACTCAAAAAGCCCCAAGTAGCCAATCAAAGCCCAAAGCAGCGCCAAAACACCAAAACGCTCCAAACCCAAGCCGCGCATCAGCACAGGTATGGCCAAGACTGCCACAGCCAGGGGCAGGCCAACGCCCAGCAAATTCCAAACCGTGTTGCGTTTGAGGCTCATCTCCAAGCCCAGCGAATCACGCGTTTTCGCCAAAAACGCAGCAAACTTTGGATGTGCCAGCGCATGTGGCTGTTTTGGCGGTGGCTGGCACGCTGCGCGTCGTGAATGACCCGCGCCGCGCCGACAAAGGCGAGTCGCCAGCCGGCGTCAGTGAACTTCAGGCACAGGTCCATGTCTTCGCAGTACATGAAGTAGCCTTCGTCGAATCCGCCCACTTCGCGCCAAGCTGGCACGCTGCACACCCAAAACATGCCCGCTGCCCACTGCGCGGTGGCCGCTGGTTGCGGCGCTCGCAGCCCTTGGGTGGCGTAGCGTTGGATGAGTCGCCACGGGGTGAGCGTTTGTCGCCACGCGTCTTCTGGTGTGCCGTTGCTGCTCACAACCGATGGCGCCGCCAGTGCGGTTTGGGGTGTCGACATCGCTGCCAGCAAGGGCTCGAACGGGTCTGTTGGCACATCGTGGGTGCGCCAAAGTCGGATGTCGGGGTTGACAACGGCAAACGCGCCGCTTGCACCCAAGCCAGTCGCTGTCGCGTGCTTGAAGGCTTGGTTGTGATTGGCCCCGAACCCCAGCGGCTTTGCATTGGCGATGAATTCGACCGGCCACAGCAAACTTGCTGCCATGGCGCGCAATTCAGCGCTTGACTCTGTCGCTAGGTTGAGTGTGATGATGATCCGCTCGATGCGGCAGTTGGCCTGAGCAAAATCTTGCAACAGCTGCACCACCATGTCACCATGGCCGTGGCTCACGACCGAGACGGTCAACCCAGTCAAGCCAGGCAACCCAGGCAACCCAGTCATGGGAGTCGGCGGTGTTGCGGGCGAGGTGCTTGGCATGTCTTGCATGGATTTGGGGCTGAATTTCAAGGTAAATCAGCCGTTGGTCACCGGATTCATTGAGTTTGTTGCTATGATTTTTGATTATCTTTGCGCGGTCGCCATGCTGCGACAATGCATGCCATGGTAGCAATAGCAGTCGCAGCATTCATTGTCGCGTGGTTGGCGGGTATTTACTTGGTTCGCTATGCCACGCGCCACGCACGAGCGTACGCGGGTGACCGAGCACAGCGCTTTCATGCCGGCTCGGTTCCTCGGGTTGGCGGGGTTGCCGTGGGCGCGGGTTGTTTGGCTGCGGCCGCGGTGTCGGCGGCTTTTCCGCAGACTTACACGTACTTTGACCTCACCTGGTTTTTGAAGTCCATCGCTGTTGTTTTGCCGGTATTTCTAATTGGTCTGATTGAAGACGTCACGCAACGTGTGTCGGTGCGCCATCGCTTGGGTTTGGGGCTGGTTTCCGCTGGCTTGGCTGTTTGGTTGCTTGATTTGTCGGTGCCGCGCTTGGGCCTTGACGGCATTGACGTGTGGTGGTCGGCATGGCCATGGCTGGGTGTCGGCTTGGCGTTTTTGGCTTTGGCGGGTGCACCGCACGCCTTTAATTTGATCGACGGCTACAACGGATTGGCCGGGTTTGTGGCGGGCGCCGTGTGTTTGGCGATGGCGCACATTGCCTTGCAACTCGGCGATCGGCAGCTGGCGGCGATTTGTGTGGCGGTTGCGGCGGCCACGGGGGGTTTTTTAGCCTGGAACTACCCACGTGGTGTGCTCTTTGCCGGTGATTGCGGTGCCTATTTGTGGGGTTTGGTGATCGCTTTGCTGGGCATTCAGCTGGTGATGCGTCACCCCGAGGTGTCGCCGTTTTTCCCGATGCTTTTGGTCATGTACCCAGTTTGGGAGACCTTGTTTTCAATCTATCGCAAACTCGCCCGAGGTCAAACCCCGGGCGTGGCGGATGCGTTGCACTTTCACCAACTGGTGTATCGGCGCATCGTGCGCGGCGTGTTCCACGACGATGCGGCGCGGCGCATGCTCATGCGCAACAACCGCACCTCGCCCTATTTGTGGGGGTTTTTCATGCTCACCGTGGTGCCAGCAGTGCTGTTTTGGCGCAGCAGTTGGGTATTGCTGGGTTTTTGCTTGGTGTTCGCAATCAGCTATGTCGTGGCTTACGTCACCATTGTTCGGTTTAAAGTGCCGCGCTGGCTCAAACGAGGAGAGTGATGCATGCGGTTGTCTATATTTGCCTTCGCTGTGGGTCTGATCGGGGTTGCGGCGCAAGCGGCTCCGCTGAGCATCCAATTTGAGGTGCAACTGCGCGCCACCAAGGCCGCGTTAGAGAGTGCTGGCGTACCGGCGCTGTTGGCTGGCACGGCGGCCAGCTCATCCATGGTGGTGGGCGACATCACCGATCGCGCCGATGTTGACGCAACCAAATTCACCGCGCAAAGCAACTACATCCCCGGCGGCACGATTGGCCCATTCATCAAGTCTGCCGGTTTTGCTCGGGGCTCGCAAGGCGTGGTGCTTGGCGGCATGGCGCAAACCCAAGCGTTTCAAGATGCCCGAGTTGGCAAGCCGCGTGTGATCAGCCGCGCGGATGCAACTGGCAAAACAGCCAGCGCGATGGAGGGCGCAAAGGTTCACGAAAAAGTCACCCTGCGCGGCCCTTTGGTGGATTTGCTGGGCTTGCAATATGCCTTCGCCGGTCGCCCACAGGCCATCAAACCCTTCAATGCAACCCTCGCCACGGGTAAGGGGTTCGTGAATGCCAGCTTTGGCGTGCAACGCGAATCCATCACGGTTGCGGGTGAGTCGGTTGCGGCCATTCGGCTCTACCGCCAAGTCGCCCCCAGTGACGGTGGCTTTGAAATCTGGCTGCGCGCCAGTGACGGCGTGCCCCTCATGAATCGCATCTCACTCAATGCCAAATACGGGGCGACACTCACTGCGACAGCGAAAAAAATGCCCCCGGAGTTTAAATATTGAGACTATTGGCACTTGGTCTCCGGATTCATTGGGTTTGTTGCTACTATTTTGATATCAACACACCAGTTTCTTGAGTAAGCCTTTGAGCGATTCGCGCTCGACGGCGGTCAATCTGGCCAGTTGCTCGTTCTCAACCAGTTTGGCTTTGCGAATCAAGCTGGTCGCCAAGGTTTGACCCTGGGCTGTGGCGTGGATCAGGCTTTTGCGTTGATCGCCGGGGTCGGACTCCATGCTCACCCAGCCATTGGCGTGCATGCGCTGGATGAGTTTGGTGACGGTGGGTTGTTTGGCCAAAATGGCGTGACCCAACTCGGTGATGGTTTTTGGCTTTTTGGCGTGCAGCACGGCCAGCACTCTCCACTCGATGTGGCTGAGCGAGGCTTGCGCCAGATGGGCCTCAAAACCTTTGTAAATGCGGTGATTGGCTTGACCGAGCAAGTAGCTCAAATAGTGGTCGACAAACGCACCGCTGGGCTTTAAGGGGCTTTCAGTGCTTTTGCCATCCAGAGCCAATGGCAGCTCGGTGTAGAACTTACCGCCGTGGTACAGCAAGGGCTGGGCGTGTTGCACGTGCTGCAAACGCTGCACTTCGCCCACAAAAATGATGTGATCGCCTTCCGCGTGCTGGTGGTGGTTTCGGCACTCAAAAACGGCTGCTGCGCCGTCAAGCAAGGGCGCACCGCCCAAACCCTCGCGCAGCGCCAAGCCCGCGAATCGGTCTTCGGATTGGCGCGAAAACCGCATGGCCAAGTCACTTTGGTCGGCTTGCAACACATGAATGGCGTAGTGGCTCGCGGCCTTGAATGTGGCGAGTGATCCGGCTTTGAGTCCGAGGCTCCACAACACCAGCGCCGGCTTGATCGACACCGAATTGAACGAGCTGGCGGTCAAGCCCACCGCCCGCCCGTCTGCGCCGCGCGCGGTGATCACGGTCACGCCGGTTGCGAATGTGCCCAAGGCGTTGCGGAACTCGGCGTCAGAAAAAGTGGCAGGTGTGAGCATTGAGGCTTGTGTTGCACCGCAATTTACATGAATGTTCATGTAATATTCCATCACGGTCAATTAAATCGGGATGCGCTGATGCTACAAGAACCCATTGAGCCTGCGTGGTTGCAGGTGTTTGAGCAGGCGATTGCGCGCTGCGCGGTGCAAAGCGGCGATGTGGTTGCCGTGTTGTGCGAAAGCCAAAGCCGAGGCATTTTGGTGAGCTTGTGCGAGTTGGCCGCCGCTGGGCTGGGTGCGCGGGTGTTCACGGTGCGCGTGCCCAGTGTGGTCGAGCGCGAATTTCCGGTGCAGCGCAGCACGGGCGCTTGCATGGCACTGGCGGGGCAATCGGCTGCGGTGGCGGCATTGGCCGCGAGTACCTTGGTGCTTGACTGCACCGTTGAGGGCTTGATGCATGCGCCGCAGCTCAGCGATGTGCTGCGCGGTGGCGCGAGGGTGTTGTACATCAGCAATGAACACCCCGAGGCTTTGGCCCGCTTGTTGCCCGACGATGCCCTCGAGGCTCGCGTCAAGGCCCACACGCGCAGCCTGCGCACAGCCAAACACATGCGCGTGAGCAGCGCGGTTGGAACCAACTTGAGCGTTGACTTAGGCGGCGCCGTTGTGGGTGGCAATTGGGGTTCGACAAGCAAACCCGGCACCTTGAGCCACTGGCCCGGAGGCTTGGTATTGGCATTTCCTGCGGCCGGGCGGGTCAGCGGGCGACTGGTGCTCGACGTGGGTGATGTCAACCTCACGTTCAAGCGTTATCTGGAGAGCCGCGTGGCACTGACCATTGAGGCTGATCACATCGTCGGCATCGACGGCAGTGGTGTTGATGCCGAGTTGATGCGCAGCCACTGGTCGGCCTGGGGTCGCGACACCCAAGACCGCAGCGCGTATGCGGTCAGCCATGTCGGGTACGGGCTTAACCCGCAAGCCCGCTGGGACAGCATGGCGCTATATGACAAACGCGATTTCAACGGCACCGAGCTGCGCGCGTTTGCCGGTAATTTTTTGTACAGCACGGGCGCCAACGAGCTCGCCGGACGCTTCACCCGTGGTCACTTTGACTTGCCGATGCGCAACTGCACCGTGATGCTAGACGACACGGTCGTGGTCGATGCCGGTCGGGTCACCTCGCTATGAATGCCGTGAATTTGCCCCGACACAGGGCCGCAGGTACGGGTCCAACGGTTTTGATGCTGCACGGCATTGGCGGCGGGGCCGATGCATTCGCGCCCCAATTGGCTGGGTTATCTCAATTGGGCTTGCGCGCCGTGGCTTGGGATGCACCCGGGTACGGTTCAAGCGAGATCGTTATGCCCTACACCTTCGAAGCTTTGGCTGACTCAGCCATTTTGTTGATCGAGGATTTGATTACCCAATCAGGCGAGTTAGCGCTCACTTTGCTCGGCCACAGCATGGGTGGCATGGTTGCGCAAGAGGTGGCGGCGCGGCGGCCCGACTTGGTCAAGCGATTGATATTGGCGGGCACATCCAGCGCATTTGGCAAACTGGATGGGGCTTGGCAAGCGGCGTTCTATGCTGAGCGCACGGCACCGCTGGACGCAGGTGCCAGCATGGCCGAGCTGGCGCAAAGCCTCATACCCACCATGTTGGGCCCCCAGGCTGATGAAAACGCGCGACCTGCTGCACAGGCCGTCATGGCTCGCGTGCCGCAGGCGACCTATCGGCTGGCGTTGCAATGCCTCATGGGCTTTGATCGGCGTGAGTCATTGCGCACGCTACCCATGCCCGTGCTGCTGATCGCGGGCGAGTTTGACCGCAACAGCGCGCCTCACATGATGCAGCGCATGGGTCATGCCGTGGCTGCCGGCAGTTTCACGGTGATGTCGGGCATTGGCCACTTGATGCCGCTTGAAGCGCCGACTGCGTTCAACCAGCTGGTCGTTGATTTCATTAGGACTGACGCAAAACCGCCCCAGCGGCGTTGCAACTCCTAGCCGTGCTTTTCGCACTGTCGTCGTCGCTGCGCCTTGCTGGGACACTTTTGCGTAAGTCCTATTCATGATTTCATGACGAAGGGCCGTTTTGAGCGCTACCTCAGTGATTTTTGAGTGAAATAGGCCCTTGGTCACTGAATTCATTGACTTTGTTGCTATCATTTTTATTGATCGGTTTGCCATGTCGTCACCCCTTCGCACCCCGGCCATTGGCGACACGCCCCTCACGCCACTGCAAACCCATTGGTTGCGCGAAGCCCAAGCGATTGGATCTGAGGTCTTGGCCCCTCGTGCGCATTTGTGGGATGACACGGCCACGTTTCCGCTGGCGAACTACGCCGACCTCAAAGCGCGCGGGTTTTTGGGTTTGTGCGTACCCGCCAGCGCGGGCGGCGCGGGTTGCGATTACGCCACCTACATGATGGTCGCGGCCGAGTTGGGTCGCCACTGCGGAGCGACGGCCTTGACGTTCAACATGCACATTTGCTCGACTCTGTGGACGGGGTCCTTGGGCGACGATGTCGACATGAGCCAGGCGGAGCGCCAAGAGCACGCGGCTCGCCGAGGGCGGCATTTTGAGCGCGTCGTTCAGCACGGTGCACTCTACGCGCAGCCGTTTTCTGAGGGCACTGCAGCGGCTGCCGGTCGGGCGCCGTTTGGCACCAGTGCCAAGCGAGAGGCGCGTGACGGCGTGGCCGGTTGGCTCATCAATGGCCGCAAAATTTGGGCTTCGTTGTCTGGCGCGGCCGATTATTACGGCATTTTGTGTACTGAAGCCGTCGAGGGCAAAGAGGCGGATGCTCGCGACACGCTCTACATCGCCGTGCCTGCCACGTCGCCTGGCTTGGCCATCAGCGGCGACTGGAACCCCATGGGCATGCGCGGTACCGTGAGCAGAAACCTCAGCTTCAGCGACGTTTGGGTCAGTGACGACGAGCAACTCATGCCGCGCGGGGTGTACTTTCGGGCTGCGCAAAGCTGGCCAGCCATGTTTTTCACCTTGGCGCCCACGTATTTGGGCGTGGCCAATGCGGCATACGACTTCACCATTAGCTATTTGCGTGGCGAAGTCGCGGGCGAGCCGCCTGTCAAGCGTCGCCAATACCCCACCAAACAGCTCGCAGTGGCCCAAATGCGCATCCAACTGGAGTCGATGCGCAGCCTGTTTTTGCGCGCCATCTCTGAGGCCAAACGCGCGCCAAGCAAAGATGAGCGACTGCGCCTCTACGCAGCACATCACAGCGTCATGGAAGGTGCCAACGACATTTGCCGCTTGGCACTGCGCACCTGCGGCGGCCAAAGCATGATGAAACACCTGCCGCTGGAGCGCTACTACCGCGACAGCCGCTGCGGCTCACTCATGCTGCCGTGGACGGCCGAGCTCGTGATGGACCGAATGGGTCGCGAGGCGTTGTACGAGTCGGGTGAGCGCGATTAATGAGTATCTGTTTTTTCATCCAGTTAAAATTCACGCTCTTCGGCAATATCTCGTAAAATCTGTTGAATAGCGTTCGCCATCTCTGCGGCGCGTACCTCCATGACTGATCAAGAACTCAAAGACCTCGTCGCCAGCTTGGCCGCGTCACAAGACCGCACCGATGCACAAATGGCTAAGACTGACGCCCAAATGGCCAAGACCGATGCCAAGCTTGATCGGCTGGCCAAGCTTTATGGCGGCGTGGCTGATAACCAAGGCTCATCCGCTGAAGAATTTTTCTTCAACAGTTTGTGTGCCAAGCCCATGCTGGGCGGCATGTCGTTTGAAACGGTGACCTCAAACCAAGAAGCCGCCAGAGGCAAGCAGCAGGCTGAATTTGACATCGTGATGTTCAACGGCAAAAGCGTGGCCGTGATCGAGGTGAAATACAAGGTTCACCCCCGCGATGTCGACAAGGCGGCTGAGAACCTGAAGCGGTTTCGCGAGTTTTTCCCGGCGTACAACAACTTCACCCTTTATGGCGCCATCGCCGGCATGAGCATTCCACCCGAGTCAGTGGCGGCCGCCAAAGAGCACGGCTTGGCGGTATTGAAGCGGGTGGGTGATGTGATGGAGTCAGAAGTCACCAACATGCGGGCGCACTGAATCGGTCGCCAGCGGCATCAACAGCCACCGAACCCCGATTTGTAGTGCCAAATTGGCACTTGGTCTCCGGATTCATTGGGTTTGTTGCTACTATTTTAGTAGTAACTGATCGACGTTGCCAAAGTAGCGATCAGCCGCTTGGGCGGCACTTGGATCGGCTGCGGTAACGTTGGGTGGGCCGCCTTTTGCCCATAACGCGCCGCCTGAGCGCATCTTGAGGAACTGGCCGCAAAGCAGGGCCGCGTCGATCATGGGCTGGGAGTTTTGCCGGTCGCCGCTGGTCGTGATCAAGCACAGGGTCTTGCGGGCCATTTCTTCTTTAAATGGCAAGCCTTCAACCCGCATCCACGCACTCCAATGGTCGATGTAGGTCTTCAAACACGCCGGAAAGCTGTACCAATACACAGGCGATACCCAGACGATGTGTGTGGCGGCTAAGCTTGCATCGAGCAAGATCCGCATGTCGCCCGAGGGCATGGGGTATCGCCCTGCGGCGTGGCGAACGTCGACGAATGGCTCAAGCTGCATCTGCGCCAAGTGCAACCAGGTTTGTTGCACCTGGGCGGGGAGCGCTTGGGCGGCGCGGCGCGCAAGCCACTCGGTGTTGCCCAGCACGCCGGTCTCACGGGCGCTGGCAACCAAGAAAAGCACGTGTGGCAAAGCGATTCACCTCAATTTAGTTAGGGCCAATCAAATTGGCCAGCTCGACAGCCGAGCGAACGCCCATTTTGTCAAAAACGCGCGCGCGGTGCACTTCGACGGTGCGCACGCTGATGTCCAAGCGGTCGGCGACGAGTTTGTTGGGCAGACCTTCCAGCACCAAATGCATGACGTCGCGCTCACGCTCGGTGAGGTCAGCCAACAGGGCTTGGCGCTTTTGAGCGGCCTTGCGCAGCTCGAGCGCGTTTGCCGATGCGAGCAGGGCTTGCTCGACTCGGTCGACCAAGGCGTTGTTTGAAAAGGGTTTCTCGCAAAAATCGAAAGCGCCGCGCTTGACGGTGTCGACTGCGGTGGGCACGTCGGCGTGGCCGGTGAGAAAAATCACCGGAAGCAGCTGCAGCAACTGTGCGGCCTGCAGATGCTCGAAGAGAGCCAAGCCGCTCATGCCGGGCATGCGCACGTCAAGCAACAAACAGCTGGGCTCGTCGATTCGCAGTCCGCGGTTGACTTGTTCAGCAAATGAAAGCGCGTCGCCGTAGCCCTCGCTGATGTGCCGGCGTGACCGCAGCAGCCAAGCCAAGGCGTCGCGCACGTCGGTGTCGTCGTCAACGATGTAGATCATCTTCGCAGTCTACGCTGCATCGCCAAGCATGCGCTCGGTTGGCAGCGTGAACTTGAACACGGTTCCTGATGAGGCCGGCTTGCTTGCGTCACCGCCGGGTTGGTGGTTGGGCTCAAACAGCAAAGCCCCGCCGTGCTGCTCAACCACGGTGCGGCACAAACTCAAGCCCAAGCCCATGCCTTCGGCTTTGGTGGTAAAAAACGCCGTGAACAGGCGCGCCGCCGTTTCGGTGTCGATGCCCAGCCCGGTGTCGGCGATTTGGAACTCGACCCAAGCCCCTTCGGCTTTGCCTGCGCTAATCTTGAGCACGCGTTTGCTGACCTGCGCCACGTCCATGGCCTGAATGGCGTTACGCGCCAAGTTGAGCAGCACCTGCTCAACCAAAGTGCGGTCACACCAAACCGGTGGCAAGTCTGGGCTAACCGACACCATCACCTGAACGCTGGCTTGGTGTGCATGCAGCCTCACCAAAGGCAAGACCGCGTCAATGAGGGCGTCGGGCGCGCTGGCATCGCGCTGGCGTTCGCGGCGACGCACAAAGTCGTTGACCGAGCGAATGACCTTGCCGGCTCGGTCGGCTTGTGCCGCAATGCGCTTCAAAGCGTCCGAAATCAGCTCTGTGGTGACTATTTCAGGCTCCTTTTGGTCTTTGGTCTCCGGATTCATTGAGTTTGTTGCTATTACATTAATAGCGCCTTGGGCATAGCTCGAAATCGCGGCCAAGGGCTGGTTCAGCTCGTGGCTGAGCAGCGATGCCATCTCGCCCACCGTGGCCAGCCGCGCAGCGGCCTGCAAGCGCTCTTCGCTGGCGCGGGCGATTTCTTCTGCTTGGCGCTTCTCGCTGAGGTCAATCACGGCGCTCATCCAGCCCGAGTGTTCGCCTTTGGCGTCGATCAATGGGGCCTCAATGATCAACACCGGAAACGCCTGGCCTTGCCTGCGAATGAAGACCGACTCAAAGCCCGAGCGCGCCTTCCCGCTCAGCAACTCGCCGCTGGCAAATCGCTGCGACTGGCGTCGCTGGTACTCCTGCGAGCGCTCTTGGGGCCAATACGGCACATTGTCGGTGTCGCCAGTCAACTCGTCGGCGCTGTAGCCCACCATGTCACAAAACGCGGGGTTGACGTAGGTGATGCGACCTTGCAAGTCGCGAGCCCGCAGGCCCGTGATCAGGCTGTCTTCCATGGCCTTGCGAAACGCCAGCGCCTGAGCCAGCTCACTCTCGGCCCGCTGGCGACGTTGCATGTCGACCAAGAGCAAGGCCAGCACCGTGAGCAGGGCAATCGACAAGCCGCTGACCCAAGCGGTGACGACGTTGGGAAACACGTCGGGATCATTGCGGCCCCGCTCCACGCGCACAACCAAGGTGTTGCCGGGCAGGTCAAGCAACTGGGTGGCAACAAATCGCAAGCTCGCGCGGGGCGAGTTGCCCACCAGGGCCAGCCGGGTGCCGTCAGCCTCGGTAAACGCCAAAGTCTGGCCGCGCAGCAAACTGGGCGCGACCAGCTCGGACAACATCGCTTGCAAGGCATAGAGCCCGACGGTGTAGCCGGCTAACTTACCGTCGAACACGAGCGGCATGCAGACCTCCATCACCTCCATGCCTACGCCGTCACCCAACGACCAAAAGTAAGACGGCGAGTACGCGCCAGCCGATTGGCGCGAGGCTGCGGCGCAGGTTGGTGCAATTTCGCCGCTCGCGGCCGAGGTCTCGCGGCGCTGGCGCTCAGCCGCAACTTGCGCGCCCCAAAACGGTGAATACGACGCGGCGGTGACCCGCAAGTCTGCCTGTCGCCACTCAATGGCCACTAGTTCGCGGTGTTGCAACAACAGCCGTGCGGCTTCGTCTTGCCATTTGCTCGGTTCGCGACCAACGGTGTGCGTGGCCTGAAAATTTTGCAAGTTGCGAAGCAACCCAGCACGCACGTCTTGCACCGCCTCGGTGGCATCGTGCTCGGCACGGCTTTGCCACTGGCTGGCTTCGTAGCGGCCCGCCAGAAAAAACAGCAGCCCCAACACCATGAGCACCAATGCCGTCAGCGCCAGCCACAGCCGCAGGCGACTCGCCCGCATGAGCGTCAGCACGCCAACGCCGGTCGCGTCCATCAGCGCACGGGCGGGGCATCACCCGCGCCGACGCTGGATGAATCTACTTTGGGCAAACGAGCGTCTGTCTTGCTGATTTTGGGGTCAATCCACGAGCCTTTGATCTCAAAACTCTGCGTGGTGGCCATGATGAGCGGGCGGCGCAACACCAGTTGCGCCAAAAAAGTGCCCAGGCCGATCGCGGGGTTGATGGCCGTTGCAATCAGCGATGCGGTTCCAGCGTTGATTTCTGGCACCACACGCACCAACAGGTCTTGGGTCTCGAGTGCAATGTCGGCGCTGCCTTCGATCAACACTGCGGCGTTCACACCCTTCATTTGCAAGTTATTCGTGGTCGCGACACCCGTGTCAATGTTGGCATCGCCGCGAATGAAGTCAAAGCTGAACCCTTCCGAGAACACATCTCGAAAGTCAAGACTCAAGCGACGCGGCAGTGATTGCAGGCTCAACACCCCCAGCAGCTTGGCTAGGCCGGGATCGGCTTTCAAGAATTGACCGGCTTCAACGTTGAGGTTCAACTGCCCGGTCATGCTGGCGAAATCCAGCGCGAGCGGCGAACCCAGCCACGCGATTTGCCCGTTGATCGCCCCTTTGCCGCCACGAATGACATCAGCCAAGCCGAATCGTTTGAGCAACTCGCCGCTGTCGCGCAATTCCAGTTTGAGGTTCATCACGGTTCGCCGTCGCTCGGACTTCTGCACTTGCAAGCCACCACTCGAGGCAGCGGGGACATTGCCGCTGGCAGCGATCGCGGCCCAGTTGCCCTGTGCGGTGAGGGTGGCTTCGGGCATTTGAACTGAGAGTCTGGTTAGTCGCCATTCGCGAACGCCACCGTCGCGTGTGATCGCACCCGCGCCCCGGTTGATGGCTTCGGCCTCGAGGCGACCCAGGCGGCGGCCTTTGAGCTCAAAGTCGTCAACCACAATGTCAAACGCAGGAATATTCGCCGGTTGTTTGTCAAGTAACTCCTCAACCTCGCGGGCGGCAGCTGCGGCAATGCTCAATCGCGCCAAACGCGCGTAGACGCGGCCCGCGCCGCTGCCACTGGGTTGTCGGTATTCGACATAACCGCTCAGTTCGCCCGCGTCCAAGTTGGCGCGCCACACCTGTCCATCGCGCGTACCGCCCAAGACGATGTTACGCAATTGCCGCCCGCCCACCGTTAGATCCTGTGCCCGAATTGCCATCACGTTGGGTAAGTAGCCTTGGGCTGCGCCAGCGCCAGCGGCTGGTGAGGCAAGCCCGGCACCGCCACTTGGGCTCACCAGTGCCGCGCCTGACGCGCTGGACAGGGCTTGCTCCCATGCGTCGAGGTTGAGCTTGGCGAAATCAATGTTGGCTTGTACGCCGCTGTCGGGCAAGGTTGGCATGGATTCGCGCGATACACCCACGCCAATCGAGCCGCGCAGCACGCGTGGCTCAGGCCCGCTGACATCGCGTTCGTAGTGAATCTGGGCCACGGTGCCGATGTCGACACGCAGTTGGTCCATCAAAGGTTTGTCGATCAGCGACGAAGCAATCAGCGTGTTTTCGTATCGAAGGGGCAGTGTGGAGTCGGCCGCTTTTTCAAGGGGTGCGGGCAGTTTGAGCGCCATGCCACGCAAGTCGGAGCTGACTTGGGTTTCGACCACGCCACGGCGGATGCGAATCATGGCGTTGTAAGCTGCTTGGCCGTTTGCATTGGCCGCAATCCGCGCCAAAAAGCCCAAATTGGGCTCTCGCTTGAGTCCATCGGACGTTGCAACGCCCTGCGCACGAATGACGACCGCGCTGTCTTGGCCCGCGAGCAGCGGCGAGCTGCTGGCAGGATTGATGGCCGCACCAGCGGCGTTGACGCGCTGCATGCCGCCCTCAAAACGAACTTCGCCACCCAGCATGGTGGCTCGCGCTTGAGGGATGGCAAATCCGTTTTCGCTGAACGTCACCACCCCACGCGCGCCCGCCATCATGGGGGTCTCGGGGTTGATGCTGACATCGTTGCCCGCCAGCGTGACGCTGCCCAGCACCTTGGAGTTACTCAGCCCAAACACGGGCAACATCAGCCGCATGCGCAAGTCGGCTGAGCCCGTGCCAGTGGTTTTAGCCAGGCTTTTGTTGGTAATGTCCAGCAGCGGCGTGGTGTTCACCACGTTCAAAATCTCGCTCAAAGGCCCCCGCACGTCGCCGATCAGTTCAACCGTGAGCTTGTTCGTGAGGTTGGGCACCTTGGCGTCGGCCCTCACGGCCAAGTTGGCTTGGCCATCAAACTTGGACTGCACGCCGCTCATCGCAAGCGATGTTTGTTTGAACGCCAGCGTGCCGCTCAATTGAGTCAGCGCGGGCCAAGGCAGGCCATTGGGCGGCGTGAAGCCTTTGGGCACATAGGCAAATTTCACGCCTTTGACGGGCCCCACGATTGAGAACGTGCCGTCTTCAGGTTTGTCAAAGGGCATGTTAAATAAGTCGCCTTTGACGACAAACTTCATGTCGCTGGCCGTGCCAGACTGCAAGGAGTCGCGCACATAGTCTCGGGCGGGTTTGGAGATGCCCATGGGCAAAAATCGCCAGATCTGGCCCGCATCGATGCGCGAAAAACTTCCTTGCATGTCGACGACGCCCGGAAAAGCGGCTTTGCCTCGCGACTTGGTTGGGTCGCTTGTGTGCCATTTCATTCGCGCATCGGCCGCCAATACTGTGTTGGCTACTTTGAACTTCTCAAGCGTGACCTCGACCCGAGGCGCACCTTGCGCGGTTGGTGGGTCGATTCGCCACTGCGCCTGGGTGCTCAAGCTGTCGATGGGAACGCGTTGCTCTTCAAAAACGCCGGGTAAAACCAACTCGCCTTGGTTGATGTTGACGGTGGCTTTGCCGCCCGCTTGGTTGGCTTCAAATGCAATCGTCAGCCCCTTAAATCCGGGCCGTCCCGGTACGGTGTAAGTGATGGAGGTCGGCAGCGAATCCAAGCCCACCGTCGTGTAGGTGGCTTGGTGCGGGGTTGCGCCTTGAAGCGCCATGGCTTGCCCGTTGCCAATGACGGTGTAGCTGGTCGGTGCGCTGATTGGCCCGCGCCATTTGCCCGACACGCCCGCCAGTCGCCCCTGCGGAGCCATGTCCGAGACCAATGCTTGGGTCAGTGTGGGCAGTGGCAAATGCGCTGCCAGCCGCGCAACGGCACCGAGTTCGATGGCATCGATTGCGAATTCTCCCTCGGTGTCAGCGCTTTGGGGCAAGGTCCAGCCGCCAAACGCCATCGAAGCGCTGGAGGTTGCGGGCTTGGACTCGCTCGCCTTTGCGGTGGGCTCTGATTGCCAGCTCAGCCGAAAGTCCCCCGCTGGCCACTGAATGCCATCAACGGTGTCAAATTTCACCTGCTGCAGATTCAGCTCGCCTTTGCCAGAGCGGTGTTTGCCGCCCAGTCGCCCCTGCAGTCTCGCCAAGGCCAGCGGCAGCGCGGTCTGCCCCAACTTGGCGCGGGCATCCACCATTGCCAAGTCAACTGTCGCTTCGGTCAAGTTGCCCTGCTCCAAGTCAATCCACGCCCGAAGTGCGCCGCTGCCTTGTGAAATGGCCACATCGGTCGGTAGAAACTCGCGCAAGTTGGCGATCTCCACCCGTGAAAATTCGACAAAAGCCTTGCCTTGCCAGCGCCGCCAATCGCTCGGTGCGCCGCCAAAGAGTGGTGCGCGGAATTTACCCGTAGCGCTGAACTTGGCACCCCACTGCGGCGGTGGTGTCGCGTCAAGCCGCAAATCGTGGGCTGAACCCCGGTTACGTGAGACCAAGTTCACCCCACTTAAGGCCAGCGGCTCAAGGCCACGCAACTCATCCGTCCAGCGCACCACGCCGTTGGTGAGTGCCAACTCGTCTTGCGAAAAAAGCCAATCGGCTGCGCTGGAGTCGTCGCCCCCTTGTTTGGGGCCGGAGAAGTCAATGCCAGCGATTTCGATGCGGCCTTTTGAGGTGCGGCGAATGTCGAGCACGGGCGCGTCAATGACCAATTGGTCAAAGCCCAATTGCAAGATGGAACGCGGCGACAGCATCGCACTCACCCTTGGCAGGGTGAGTGCTGGGCGTGACTGAGCGTCGTACAGCACAACATCGGTCAGGCTCACGTTGGAGTAGACGCCGCTTGACTTGGCCGAAATCGCGCCAATCGTCACGGTCACGCCGATGGCTTGGCTGACTTGATGCTCGAGTCGCGGGCGCAGTTCGCCGATCTTGGGCACAATGAATGTGTGGAGTGCGCCCCAGGCAATGGCAAATGCGAGGCCCAACGCGAGGGTGGACCACCACATGAGTGACGCCAAGGCGCACCAAAAGCGAAACCACAACGAGGGACGAATAACGGAATTGGGCATGGATACAGGCAATCGATCTTCAATTATCACGGCTGATCAACGAATCGCGCCCGCCGATCATGTCGCTATTGATGTGAAGCCTGCGTTAACGGCACACCCAAGCCCGTCAGACCCAGTCACAGTCAGCGCCATCCCATCCACGCCACCCACCCGTTTTGCGGCGCGCATCATGCGCCGCTACGCGTCGTACTGGGACATCGTCAACCCCGAAGTGGTTCATTTGGCGAGCGGCGCAGGCCAAGCCCAGCGTTGGACTGCGGCGTTTGAGGCTCTCAAAGACGAAGGCCTAAGTCCGCAGTCGGCGCTGCGAGTCATGCGCCAATTGGTCGTTGCGCGCCTGAGCGAGATGGATGTGGGTGATGCCGTGCCGCTGGAGGTCGTCACGGGCGCGATGACCAATTTGGCCGAGTTTGCGTTGGCCACCGCGCAAGCGGCCTTGATGCAAGAACTCTCTGAGCGCCATGGCACGCCGCTCAACCAAACGCCGGGTGGCTTGCATGCCGACATCGCTCAGATGTGGATCGTCGGCATGGGTAAGTTTGGCGCGCGCAGCCTCAATGTGTCGAGCGACATCGACTTGATCTACTTGTACGAAGCCGACGGCGAAACCACCGGTGCGGGTGTCAATCGCTCTGGTGCGATTTCAAACCACGAGTTTTTTGTCAAACTCGCGCGAGGTTTGCAGTCTTGGATCGCCGACGTGACCGAGCATGGTTTTGTATTCAGGGTTGATTTGGCATTGCGACCCCACGGCAATTCTGGCCCGATCGCGTGTTCGCTGCGTGCGCTTGAAGACTATTTGCTGGTGAGCGGGCGCGAGTGGGAGCGGTTCGCGTGGCTCAAAAGTCGCGTCATCTACCCCGTTTTGTCGGCGAGCCACGCGCGCGCGCTACGCGATTTGGTCATGCCGTTTGTGTTCCGCCGCTACCTTGATTACCGTGTATTCGATGCCCTGCGCGATTTACGCTCTCAGATCAGGGCGCAGGCCGCGCGCCGCGCGGTAGGGCGACCCCACCGTGCGCACGACGTCAAGCTGGCGCGCGGCGGCATCCGAGAGGTTGAATTTTTGGTGCAAGTGCTGCAAGTGGTTCGCGGTGGGCATTTTCCCGAATTGCGAACCCGGCCCACCCTCAAGGGGCTTGAGCGTCTGCACGCCGCCCACTTGATTGATGCCGAAAAAACCGAAGCCTTGAGTCAAGCGTATCGATTTTTGCGCACGCTCGAACATCACATCCAATACCTAGACGACGCGCAAACCCACACCCTGCCTGACGATGACGCCGACCTGCACTGGATCGCCAGCCGAATGGGTTTTGCCAGCGTTTGCGCGTTACTCGCTCGGCTTGACGAGCACCGCGAATGTGTCGCGGGCGAGTTTGATGCGCTTTTGGGTGCTGCGCCTGAGGCCAATGTTGACGGCAAATGCAAAGGTTGCAGCGGCCCTGGCGCACCCTTGTCCTCGTTTGCCACGGGTGACTGGGACGACGCCACCGGCATCGCCGCGCTCAGTGCCATTAGCGTTGCGCTAGCCGAGCGGGTGCAGGTTTTGGCGGCTAGCCCCAAACGGCGCTTGTTGAGCGAGGCCAACGACCAGCGCCTGCGAAGCCTGGTGGTGCGCACTGCGACCGGCGTTCGCGACGCGCGCTGTAGTGAGGCGGCGGCGCTGCGATTCATCGACTGGCTGGACCCGTTGCTTCGCCGCGAAAGCTACTTGGCGCTTTTGGTCGAGCGAGCGCCCGTGCATGAGCGACTCTTGAAAATATTGGCCAGTTCTCGGTGGGCGGCTCGGTACCTGAGCGAGCACCCTGGCGTGGTCGACGAGTTGGCCAGCGACCACTGGATGCACCAGCGCTTTGACCGAGCTGCTTTCGAGGCAGAGCTCAACAACCGCCATGCCGCGTTGCAGCAAGGCGCTGAAGCAGACGAAGAGTCGTTGATGAACTTGCTGCGCAGAGCCCAGCACGCCCACGCGTTTCGAATTTTGGCCCGCGACGTTAACGGCCACCTGAGCGTTGAGCAAGTGGCCGACGATTTAAGCGCATTGGCCGACAGCGTGCTCAAAACCTCGCTCGATTGGATTTGGTCAACTTGGGTCGCCTCAGGCTCAAGCCGCGCGCACCAGCCGCAGGCCCAGCTGGCCATCGTCGCTTACGGCAAGCTCGGTGGCAAGGAGTTGGGCTACGGCGGAGACTTGGACGTGGTTTTCATCCACGACGACCCGCACGAACGCGCCCAAGAGTGCTATGCCGCGTTGGCCAAAAAGCTCATCAACTGGCTCACCACCAAGACCGCGCAGGGCGACCTGTACGAGATCGACACCGCCTTGAGGCCCAATGGCAGCGCCGGTTTGCTGGTCACGCACATCGATTCGTTTGAGCAGTATCAGTCGCAGCGTGGCAGCAACACCGCTTGGACATGGGAGCACCAAGCCATCACCCGCGCGCGCGTGGTTTTGGGCGGCGCGTCGCTTCGGGCGCGGTTTGATGCCACGCGAGCTGCCGTGTTGTGCAGCGCACGCGACGCGCTCGCACTCAAGGCCGAAATCGCCGACATGCGCGCCCGCATGCGCCGTGCACACAAGCTGACGTCTGATGTGTTCGACCTCAAACAAAGCCCCGGCGGCATGATTGATGTTGAGTTTGCGGTGCAGTGCCTCGTGCTCACAAGTGCCGGCGTAGACGCCAAACTGCTTGCCAACGTGGGCAATATCGCCTTGCTAGAGCATGCCCAGGCAAGTGGCTTGTTGCCCACCAGCATTGGCGTTGACGCGGCGAACGCGTATCGCCAATTTCGCCACCGCCAACATGCGGCCAGGCTCGACGAGCAAAGCATGCGGCTTGACCCCGCCGATTGGGTCGCGCAGCGCGCGGCCGTCAACGCTTTGTGGGATGCCCTCGACCTGAACCTGACTGATTCCAATTTCCATTGAAAACGATAGCTTCGTTGCTTCGTCTTGCCGTGCTAAAGCACTGTCTTCGACTTTGCGCCTTGTTCTCGCTTCCGCTGGAAATTGGAATGAGGCGCCGCCGCAACCGAAATAGCCCGCGCAATGAAGTCTGGCGGCACTTTGGTCTTGGGTACCCGCACATCAAACCAGCTGCGCACGTTTTGGTCTAGCCCGATGCCGTGCATGTAGTTGTAAAGCGCCTTGTTCAATGCCACGCCCAAATTAGCATGATCGGTGCCAGTGGGGTCGATGAAGTCCACGTCGTTTTTGGCGAAATTACCTTCGGGCAATGGCACCAAGCTCACGCCAAAATCAGCCGGCGATTGACCCACCGGTGAGTGCACGGTGCATGCAAACCGGTGAAAAAACCCCGACTGGATGCAACCTGCCGCGAACAACTGGCGCACGTACTCCAACGCGTCCACCGTGTCTTGCACCGTTTGCGTCGGAAACCCGTACATCAAATACGCGTGCACCAAAATCCCGGCATCGCTGAAGCCCTTGGTCACCCGGGCAACTTGTTCGACCGACACCCCCTTTTGCATCAAATTCAGCAAGCGATCGGATGCCACCTCCAGTCCGCCGCTGATGGCGATGCAGCCGCTGTCGGCCAATTCTTGGCACAGCTCAGGCGAAAACGTCTTTTCAAACCGAATGTTGCCCCACCACGAGATCGCGGTGCCGCGCGCGCGCAATTCGGCCGCGAGTGACTTCAGCGCCTTGGGCGGCGCGGCTTCGTCTACAAAATGGAACCCGGTCTGCCCCGTCTCGGCCACGATGGCCTCGATTCGGTTCACCAACTCGGTGGCAGTTGTGCCCTCGTAGCGCGAGATGTAGTCCAAACTCACGTCGCAAAAACTGCATTTTTTCCAATAGCAGCCGTGCGCCACGGTCAGCTTGTTCCAGCGCCCATCGCTCCACAAACGGTGCATCGGATTCAACATGTCCAGCAGCGACAAATATTGGTCAAGTGGCAAACCATCCCAAGTGGGCGTGCCGACCTCGCCAAACGGCACCTCTGGCTCCACAAAGTTGGTGTAGCGCACGCCGCCCTCGGCGGTGCGGCTGAAGGTGCGCACCAAGCGCTGACTGCTTCGCTTGCCACCGATGTGCGCCAGCAGCGCCAACAGTGGTCGTTCGCCCGAGTCCAAGGTCACATGGTCGAAATAGTCAAATACCCGCGGCTCGGCCAGCTCACGCAACTCCGTGTTCACATAGCCCCCGCCTAGCACGGTCACGATGCCAGGGTGGCGCGCCTTGATCGCCTGCGCCACCCGAAACGCCCCGTAAACCGCCCCCGGAAACGGCACAGATAACAGCACAACGGTCGGTTGATGTTGCGCAACGCGCTCCAGCGCGAGCCGAGTCAAGTGGCGGTCGACCAAATTCAGTGGTGCTTCAAGCGCCTTTGCCAATGGCTCGAAACTCGGTTGGCTCCCCGCCAACGACTCCGCGTAGCGCACAAACTCAAAGCGCGAGTCAATGCCGTCCTTCAACACGTCAGCCAAGTCATTGAGATACAGCGTCGCAAAATGCCGCGCTTTGTCTTGGGCACCCAAGGCCCCAAAAGCCCAAGCTAGGGGGTCGCCACCGAGATCGTCAACGTACACCTCCAGCGTCTCAAAGCGCGGCCCCTCGGGCAAAAAAGTGCGTGAATTGATGCGGTGAGCCAGCGTCGCGTCTTTGCCCTGCAAAAACCGCAAAGTTGGCACCAACGTCGCGGCGTAGCGCTCAAACTGATCCAAAAACAAAGCCACTCGGGCGGTGGTTTGGTCAAGCTTGAGCAACTCCGCGCGAATTTGCGACAAGCCCTCGGACGAAAACATCGCCAACACCAAGCCCAAAGCCAAATCAGCCTGCACCGCTTGAAACCCCTGCGACCGCAAAAACCCCGTGATGTAAGCCGTAGACGGATAAGGCGTGTTCAGCTGCGTCATCGGCGGAATCAGCGACAACACTCGAATGGCTTGGGCGGGCGGTGCCTCAGGGGTCAAAACAGTCATGCCTCGATTATCTCGGGCGGTGGAGCTGCCTTTAAGCTCGTTATAGGCGTTTTTTACGAGATATTGGCCCTTGGTCTGCGGATCTATTGAGCTTGTTGCTATGAATCTTGAATCAAATACTGCTTCGCTAGCGCCAAGAACTCGGCCAGCTTGGGGTCGGTGCCGGTGGCGGCTTTCAGGGTGTCTGCGACCCATGGGGCCATTTGGGCTGCTTGCCTGGCGTCTAGAAAAAGGGCCCGGCAGCGCCGCGCGAGCACGTCTTCGACCGTCCGAGCGTGCTCGTGGGTGGCCATGTGTTGCACGTCTGCGGCGGAAAGTTTGGCCGGTTTGATGCTGGCGCTGGCGTTTAGTCGCAATTTGGCTGTTTCGGAGGCTTGCTTGGGCACCAAGCCTTCGTGCCCGGCTCGCGCCATCACGTCTTCGGCCATGGCTCGGTAGGTCGTCCACTTACCGCCGGTGACGGTCAATAGTCCCGATTTGCTCACCAATATGGTGTGTTCGCGCGACAAGACCTTGGTGTCGCTGCCGTCTTCGTCTGAGGGTTTGACCAAGGGGCGCATGCCGACCCAGATTGACTTGACGTCGCTGCGTTTGGGGGCCACGGCTAAGTAGTTGGCGGCTTCAGTCAAGATGAAGTCGATTTCGGACTCACGCGCTTGGGGCTCGTGCTCGACTTGCTCGCGCGGGGTGTCGGTGGTGCCCAAGATGACGCTGCCCAGCCACGGGATGACGAACAACACCCGGCCATCGGCGGTTTTGGGCACCAACATGGCGTTGTCACCCGGCCAAAACTTGGCATCAACCACCAAATGCACACCTTGGCTGGGTGCGACCATGTTGTTCATGGGGCGCTTGAGCGCGGCCGCGTCTTGGCCGCGAAGCTCGTCGACCCAAATGCCGGTGGCGTTAATCACGCATTTGGCAGAGACACTGAAAGTCTCCAGCGTCTCAGCGTCTTGCACGATGGCGCCGCAAACCCGGCCGCCATCGTGGATGAGGCCAATGGCCTTGGCGTGGTTGAGTAAGACTGCGCCTTGGGTTTGCGCGGTCATGGCCAGCGCGAAGGCTAGCCTGGCATCATCGAACTGGGCATCCCAATACTGCACACCGCTGTTGAGCCCGTGGGGTTTGACGTTGGGCGACAGGGCGCGAATGCGCTCGCTGCCCAAAAACCTTGTAGCACCCAAGCCCGCCCGACCGGCCAACAAATCGTAGAGCTTGAGGCCCACGCCGTAAAAAAATGTTTCATACCAGCGGTAAGACGGCATGACAAAAGGCAAGGCCGTGGCGACCTCCGGGGCGTTCGAGAGCAACGCGGTTCGCTCGTGCAGGGCCTCACGCACCAAGGCGATGTTGCCTTGAGCCAAATAGCGAACACCGCCGTGCAGCAACTTGGACGCGCGACTGGACGTGCCTTTTGCGTAGTCATGCCCTTCGATCAAAGCGACTTTGAGGCCGCGCTGGGCGGCGTCGACGGCCACGCCCAAGCCGGTTGCTCCGCCGCCGACCACCAACACATCAAAGGCGGAGTCAGCGTTTGACGCAGCCCTCAGCCCAGCGATGCGGTCGGCGCGAGTGATTGAGGCGGGCTGGGGCTTTGAGGTCGAGGTCATGAAAGGCGTGCAAACGAAGCAATTCGATGCTTTGCATCATGCCTCAGCTGCCCTGGTGGCGCAGGTTGGGTTTTGATCGCCAGCGCTTGAGTTGCGGGCCAATGTCGTCAAGCGACGATAGCGACACCACGCCGTCAACGGGTTTGCGATGGATGATCGGGCAAGCGCCACCGGCCCAGACTTGCACGGATGATGGCAACAGCTCTTTGAGTTCGCGCAGGCTGGAAACCACCAGTTTTGGGTTGAGGCTAGCGGTGAAGCTCAAGGCCAAAATGTCCGTGCGTTGCGCCACGCAGGCACGAACGATGTCGAGAATTGGGGTCTGCACGCCCAGCGACACGCATTGGCAGCCGTGGCTTGCGAAAAACACCTCGGCCATGAGCAGGCCCAGGCCGTGCGCTTCTTTTGGGGTGGTCGTGAGCAGCACACGCGGGCCATCGGCCGCATCGGCAGGCCCCAAGCTCGCGAGCGCGCTGCGCAAGACGGCATTCACGCTCTCGGTGTAGAGGTGTTCTTCAAAAATCTCCAAGCGGCCGCTGATCCATTCGGCCCCAACGCGCTGGTTGAGCGGCGCAATCACCTCGCAGGTGAATCGTTGCAAGCCAATGGTCTGGCTGATTTTGACCATGCCCGCGCGCAGGGCCGGCACATCATGCCTGCGGATACAAGCCATCAAGTGATCGAGCTGCAACAGCGGGTCGCTCGAAGCGCTTAAGCTGCTGTGTTGTGCCATTGGGCTAATGGGCTGCGTCGGCAGCGGCGTCGAATCGGCTCTTGAGGCACTCATCCGCTCAAGCGACACAGGATCCAAGCCGACGACTTTGCCCGCGCGGTAGCCCGAGTCAAGCATGCGGCGAATCAAGCGCAGCCGAGCGACTTGCTCGGGCGGGTAGGCTCGCTCGTCGTTGTGGTCACGCAGGGGGGCCGGGAAGCCGTAGCGCCTCTCCCAAACGCGCAACGTGTCTTTTGACAGACCCGTGTCGCGCTCAACAGCCGCGATTGACACCGTTGCGACTCGCGTCAGCGTTTGGGCGGACATACAAAATCAGTCATGCGAGTCCATAAAATAATGCAGTGGTTTGTCCGCGACACCACTGCCGCCATTGATCTAAGACAAAAGAAGTCGATCCTGCGTTGACTGCGGTCCATAGGCATCAGTAAAAACCCCAGTACCGAAAAACCTGACCGATCGGTCATAATTCGGCCAACAAGTCAAAATCCGAAGCTTATGCCCCATCCACTGAAAGTTGCCGTTATTGGCTCCGGCATTACCGGGCTGAGTGTGGCCTACACGCTGCGGGACCACGCCGATGTGACCTTGTTTGAGGCGGCCAACTATTTTGGTGGACACACCCACACGGTTGATGTGAGTCTGCCCGACGCAGCTGGCCGAGACTGCACACACGGCGTGGACACCGGCTTTTTGGTGTTTAACGAGCGAACCTACCCAAATTTGATCCGGCTCATGGCGGAATTGGGCGTTGAGACGACTCAATCAGACATGTCGTTTTCGGTTCAAGTACCAAACGCATTTGATAGCCAGTCGCTCGAGTGGAGCGGCAGCGACTTGAACACGGTGTTTGCGCAGCGATCAAATCTCGTACGCCCCGCGTTTTGGGGCATGCTGCGCGACTTGATGCGCTTTAACCGCCGCTGCACGGGGTTGGCCCAAGCCAGGCCTGATGCCGACGCAGCGCGGGTCCTGGCGCAGCCGCTGGGGAGTTTTCTCAAAGACGAGGCCTACGGTGCAGCTTTTGTGCGCTGGTACTTGCTGCCAATGCTGGGTTGCATTTGGAGCTGTCCGACCGATCAGATGTTGGCGTTTCCGGTGGCGACCATGGTTCGGTTTTGTCATAACCACGGGCTGATTCAAGTCACCAACCGGCCGCAGTGGCACACGATCAAGGGCGGTGCTAAGCACTATGTTGACGAAATGTTGAGCCACGTGCGCGACGCGCGCCTCAACACCCCCGTGCGCTTGGTGGAGCGCGATGCATCCAGCGCCAGGCTTGGCGTTCGCGTGATCACCGATGGCAAAAGCGAGGCGTTTGACAAGGTTGTCTTTGCAACCCACAGCGATCAATCCTTAGCCATGCTGCACCGCGCAAGCGATGCTGAGCGCGCCGTGCTGGGTGCCATCCGCTACCAAGCCAATCGCGCGGTTTTACACACGGACGTGCGGGTGATGCCCAAACGGCGCTTGGCGTGGGCGGCGTGGAACTACGAGCGCGCTGCAGGTGGCGAGCAGGAGTCCGCCCGTGTGTGTTTGCACTATTGGCTGAACCGCCTGCAGCCATTGCCGTTTGCCAAGGACGTGATCGTCAGCTTGAACCCGGTGTCAACGATTGACCCCAGCACCATCATGGGTGAGTACGAGTACGCACACCCCGTGTTCGACGGCCCCGCTATCGCTGCACAAATCAAACTGACTGAGCTACAAGGTCAGCAACACAGCTATTTTTGCGGCGCTTGGGCTGGATACGGTTTTCATGAAGATGGGCACAAGTCTGGTTTGCAAGTCGCTCGCCATTTGTTGATCGCAGCCGAGCAGCTGCGCACAGAGGTGGCTTGATGGTCGAAGGCTGCGCAGCGCCCTTGATTGGTTTTGGCCAAGTACGCCATCGCCGATTGCGCCCGCGCGAGCACCGATTTGCATACGACACGTTTTTTGTCATGCTGCCGCTTCGCAGTTGGACTGCTTTGTCACCGCAGGTGGGTGCATTGGCGCGCAACCGCTTCGGCCCACTTAGTTTTCACGATGCAGACCACGGCCTGGGTGGCGTGAACGCCTTGGCTTGGCTTGACGGCTTGTTGCACAGCGCAGGCATCACCGACGCCACTGGAGAAGCCTGGCTGCACACCTACCCGCGCGTTTGGGGTCACACCTTCAAGCCGGTGAGTTTTTGGTATTGCCACACAAGCAACGACGCTCTGCGAGCCATTGTTGTGGAGGTCAACAACACGTTTGGCGAGCGGCATTGCTACGTGCTCGAAGCCAGTGACGGCCAAACCCTGGCTTACGGGCAAGAGTTGGCAGCGGCCAAGGTGTTTCATGTGTCGCCGTTTTGCGATGTGGCGGGCA
>JANOPN010000125.1:0-2427 GCA_031421855.1 Comamonadaceae bacterium | reverse complement strand
TAGGAGCGTTTCCTGGCATGACAGCGCGGTTCAACCCCGCAATTTTGGTGGCCAATCAGACCCTCCATTTGCACCCCCTGGGCATTGGCGTGTTTCTGGTTCAGGAATTGCGCCAACCCATTGCCAGCGCAAAAAGCCAAGTCATTGAAATTGACACGGCGCTGGACATGTTGCTCAGAGGTTTTTGATGTTTATGACCCCCCAACAATTCATCCAAAAATGGGGCCCTGGCGGCACTGCATTTGCCCTGAACGAAGAGCAAGGTGCACAAAGTCATTTTTTGGATTTGTGCGAGTTGCTTGAAGTACCCAAACCGGGCAGCCTTGACGGTTACCGATTCGAAGAAAAAAGCAGCCTGATTGGCGGCAAAACGGGTTATTGCGACGTATTTTTGCAGGGCACTTTCGCTTGGGAAAACAAAGCCCCGGGTAAAAATCTGGACGCAGCCCTAAAGCAATTACTGAATTACAGCCTGGTTTTGAGCAATCCGCCGTTGTTGATTGTGTGCGACCGCCTGACCACCCGAATTCACACCCAGTTCACGGGGCACCCGACCGAGGTGCACACGGTTTTGCTTGATGAGCTGGACCAGCCCGACAAACTGGCTTTGTTGCGCCGCGTGTGGCAAAACCCCGAGAGTTTTCGGCCCAAAAAGACCAGCCGCGACATCACCGAAGCCGCCGCCCGAAGTTTTGCCCTGCTGGCCGAAGGGCTGCGCCGCCGCAATGCCAAACCCGACGACAGCCCGCAAACTGTGGAAACGCGGGCCAATCAAGTGGCGCATTTCCTAACCCAATGCTTGTTTTGCTTTTTTGCCGAAGACGTGGGCCTGCTACCCGGGCGCATGTTTGAGCGCCTGGTGGTGAACAAGCGGCTCACGTCTGAGCGCTTGAACGAGGGCTTGGGCGATCTGTTTCAGGCCATGAAAAACGGTGGCATGTTTGGGGCGGACGATATTCCGTGGTTCAACGGTGGTCTGTTTGGGGTGGTAAACGTGCCCATCTTGAGCATCATGGACGTGACCGAGCTGCGCAACGCCGCCGAGCTGAACTGGTCTGCCATTGACGTGTCGATTTTTGGCACTTTGTTTGAGCGTGGGCTAGACCCCGCCAAGCGCAGCCAATTGGGCGCACATTACACCGACCCCGCCACGATCATGCGCATCGTGTCACCTGTGATCGAGCGGCCGTTGCTGCAGCTGTGGGATGAAACGCGGCTGCAAATTGAGAGCTTGCTCGCGGCAAGCAAGAAAAGCGCCCGAGCCGCCGTGAAATTGCCAGGGCAACGAAAAGTAGACGCGTCACCCGGCGACAAAAATTACCAAGCCGCGCGACTCAAGTTTCAGGAATGGCTTGAGTCTCTCAAAGCCTACCGCATTCTTGACCCGGCCTGTGGCAGCGGCAATTTTCTGTTTTTGGGCTTGAAAACGCTCAAAGACGTGGAACATCGCAGCCATTTGGATGCGCATGCGCTCGGCCTGGAGCGCGAGGCTGACTTGGTAACCGGCCCGCACAACATGCTGGGCATAGAGCTGAACGAATACGCCGCCGAGTTGGCCCGCGTGACCGTTTGGATTGGCGAATTGCAGTGGCGCATGGCGCATGGGTACGAGTTCAAAACCAACCCGGTTTTGGAACCGCTGGATCATATTGAGTGCCGGGATGCACTGTTGTCGTTTGCGGTTGCCGACTCTCAAGTTGCTGGTTCGCAAGCCGTCGGTGCACAAGGCGTCAGTTCTCAGGCTGTCGGCTCCCAGGCGCGAGCGGGGCAGATGCTTGAGCCTCATACGCCTAGCTTTTTAAAATCGGCTCAATCCTCTGCCCCACCCGCGCCTGGGATCGGGGAGTTGAATTCTGCGGTGACTGCTAAATCGTCTGGGCCATTGGCCGTGGAAGCGGCTTGGCCGAAAGCGAGTGTGGTGGTTGGGAATCCGCCGTTTTTGGGGGGGAGCAAGAAACGCCGGGAGCTTGGCGATGATTACTTCTCAGCTTTGGATTCCGTTTTCAAGGGCCGCGTGCCAGGTGGCGCTGATTTGGTGTGTTACTGGTTTGACAAAGCGCTCAAAGCGATTGCAACCAACGGACTGGGAGCGGCAGGGTTGGTTGCGACGCAAAGCATTCGCAGTGGCTCGAACCGAGTTGTTCTGGATGCGATTCGTCAAAAGGAAACCCGCATTTTTGACGCCTGGAGCGATGAGCCCTGGGTTAACGACGGTGCAGCGGTTCGAGTGTCTTTGATCAGTTTTGGCTGGGGTGAGTGTTGCTTTTTGAACGGGTTAAGAGTCAGTGGAATTTTTTCAGATTTAAGCAATGCATCCAACTCCGACCTAACTAGTGCAAGGACCCTTGATAACAACCAAAATGCCGCCTTCAAAGGGGCAGAAAAATCTGGCAGCTTTGACGTCCATGGTGACACTGCTCGCCATTG
>JANOPN010000124.1:0-27720 GCA_031421855.1 Comamonadaceae bacterium | reverse complement strand
AAGCGGCGCTGCGGCTGATTCCCACCACAAAAGGGCGGATCGAGCTACTGGGTCGACCGCCTCAAGAGTGGCGACCCAAGGCGCTGGCACAACGCATTGGTTATTTGCCACAAGACATGACCAGTTACTGGGACCTGACCGTTCGCGAATTGCTCGACATGGCCCTTGTCAAGGCGAGCGATCAATTGATTGATCGCTGCGAGTTGCGCGATTTGCTGCACCGACGGTTCGCAACCCTGTCAGGCGGGGAGAAGTCCCGGGCCTGTTTTGCACGTGCAATTGCCCACGACCCCGAGCTGTTGTTGGCCGACGAGCCCACAGCCCATTTGGATGTGCCGCACCAACACCAGTTGATGCGGCTGTTGCTGGAACGGGCGGCTCACAGCGCCGTTGTGATCGTGCTGCACGACCTGCACTTGGCAGCAACATATTGCCACAACGTCGCAGTCATCGCGAATCAAACCGTGACCGCGTTTGGCCCGCCGACCACGGCGTTGTCCGACTTCGTGTTGTCCGACGCCTACGGGCATGGAATTCAAAGGGTGCAAGCAGATGGCTGCAGTTTTTTCACATTCAAGAGCGTGACCTTCAATGAAAGACACTGAAATTCTGGTTTGTGTGCTCTGTCGTGCGCCAGGCGACAGCCGGGATATGCCTCGCGCGGGGCGGTATTTGTTGGAGGCGATTGAGAACGAAGCGCTGTCAACAGACTTGAGTCCCACGATCCGCGCAGTGGAATGCATGAGTGGTTGCAAGCGGGCATGCGCAGTGGCGCTTCAGAGCGAGGGTAAGTTCAGCTACATGTTCGGAGATCTGGTTGCTGATGCGGAATCGGCAAAACAGGTGCTGTCTTGCGCGGTTGATTACCATTTGTCCGCAGATGGTGTGCTGTTACGGGCCGCGCGCCCCCTGAGGCTGCAAGAGGGCATTTTGGCAAAATTGCCGCCAGGCATTCGCCACGCCCAGCAGATATTGGCAGTTTCAGGCAACGGCGGATAACCTAACCGGGATCTACTGCGATTGGTTGGGCTACATGGATAGTTTTCACCTGCGTGGTTGTATGGATGAAATCGTCGGCTCAGGTTCGTGACGAATCGATGTAAGCGGCGGTATTTCTGGCCGCAGTGGTGTCGAGACGCGGGAAAAATGCTGACCGCTCCGCGAGCATGAAGCCCCGGCAAGCCCATCTCGGCATGCGCAAAAACACACTGCGTGCGCTGCGACGACAGCCGTTTCGGTCTTATGCGGGTAAAGAGTCTGTCAAAAAGAGTAGCAACAAACTCAATAAATCCGGTGACCAGAGTCGAAAAAGCCCTTGAAATTGCTAGTTCAAGGGCTTTTTTCTCCGTCGCGACCTCAGCGCGTCAGGTTTGACTCGCTTCGATCCTCACGCCCCGAAGAACTTGCGCAGCTTGTCGGCGAAGCCTTCTGCATTGGGTGAGTGCTTGCCGCCGCCTTTTTTGACGCTTTCATCGAACTCTTTGAGCAGTTTCTTTTGGTGCTCGGTGAGTTTGACTGGCGTCTCAATCACGACATGGCAATACAGGTCGCCGGGATAGCTAGAGCGCACGCCCTTGATGCCTTTGCCGCGCAGGCGGAACTGCTTGCCGGCTTGCGTGCCTTCGGGGATGTCGATGGCGACTTCGCCGGGTTCTTTTTCGCCGAGCACGGGCACAGGCACTTCAGCGCCTAAGGCTGCGGTGACGAAACTGATCGGCACCTCGCAGTGCAAATCGTCGCCCTCGCGTTGAAACACGTCGTGCTTTTTGATGCGAATTTCGATGAACAAGTCGCCATTGGGGCCACCATTGGTGCCGGGCTCGCCGTTGCTTGCAGAGCGGATGCGCATGCCGTCGTCGATTCCGCCAGGGATGCGTACTTCTAGCGTTTTTTGCGATTTGGTTTTGCCAGCACCGTGACACACGCCACAGGGTTCAGGAATGACCTTGCCACTGCCGCGGCATGTGGGGCAGGGTTGTTCGACCGCAAAAAAGCCTTGGCGCATTTGCACGCTGCCCCGACCGCCGCAAGTGCCGCAGGTTTTGACACTGGTGCCGGGCTTGGCACCGGTTCCGTTGCAGGGTTTGCAATGGTCCCAAGACGGGATGCGAATCTGCGCATCCTTGCCGTATGCCGCCTCTTCAAGCGTGATCTCCATCGCGTAGCTGAGGTCAGAGCCTTTGTACACCTGCTTACCACCGCCACCACCCCGACGCTGACCGCCAAACAAGTCACCAAATACGTCGCCAAACGCTTCGGCAAAGCCGCCAAAGCCCTCAGCACCGGGGCCTCCGCGCATGTTGGGGTCGACTCCTGCGTGTCCATACTGGTCGTAGGCGGCCCGTTTTTGTGGGTCCGACAGCATCTCGTAGGCTTCTTTGGCTTCTTTGAATTTTTCCTCAGCGGCCTTGGCCCCGTCGCCTTGGTTGCGGTCGGGGTGGTGCTTCATCGCCAGTTTGCGATACGATTTTTTCAAGTCCTCGTCGCTGACGGTCTTGGCCACGCCAAGGGTTTCATAGTAGTCGCGTTTGGTTGCCATGGTGCTGTGTAGTCAGTGACGCGGGTTCGCCGCAGTGGAATCGATTGGGGTCGCCACTCGCAACGAAGGGCGCATACACCGAAGTGTTGCGCCCCTGTGCCTGGTGGCTAAAACGCTAAACCTGGGTTACGGTTTTTTGACTTCTTTGACCTCAGCGTCAACCACGTTGTCGTCGTGTGGCTTGGCTTGCGGCTGATCGCCCGGTGCCGCGCCACCCGCTGAAGCGGCTGCGGCTTGCGCTGCGGCATCTTTGGCTTGCATGTCGGCGTACATTTTTTCGCCCAGCTTTTGGCTCGCCGTCATCGCCGCTTCGGTTTTGGACTCGATCAGGGCCTTGTCGTCGCCTTTGAGGGCTTCTTCGAGATCCTTGAGTGCGGCCTCGATTGCGGTTTTTTCTGCCGCATCAATTTTGTCGCCGTATTCGGTGAGGCTCTTTTTCACGCTGTGCAGCGTTTGGTCGCCCGCGTTGCGAGCCTGCACGACTTCAAGCTTCTTCTTGTCGTCCTCGGCGTTGAGCTCGGCATCTTTGACCATGTTTTGAATCTCGGCCTCGCTCAAGCCTGAGTTGGCTTTGATCGTGATCTTGTTCTCTTTGCCGGTGCCTTTGTCTTTGGCGCTGACGTGCAAGATGCCGTTGGCGTCGATGTCAAAAGCGACCTCAATTTGCGGCGTGCCACGTGCTGCCGGTGGAATGCCTTCAAGGTTGAATTCGCCAAGACCCTTGTTGCCAGCCGCCATCTCACGCTCGCCTTGGTAGACCTTGATGGTCACGGCCGGCTGGTTGTCGTCAGCCGTGGAGAAAGTCTGCGCAAACTTGGTTGGGATGGTCGTGTTTTTCGTGATCATCTTCGTCATCACGCCGCCAAGGGTTTCAATACCGAGCGACAACGGGGTGACGTCGAGCAAGAGCACGTCTTTGCGGTCACCGGCCAACACTTGGCCTTGAATCGCCGCGCCCACAGCAACGGCTTCGTCAGGGTTCACGTCTTTGCGAGGCTCTTGGCCAAAGAATTCTTTGACTTTTTCTTGTACCTTGGGCATGCGGGTCATGCCGCCGACCAAAATCACGTCTTTGATGTCGCTCACCGACACGCCCGCGTCTTTGATGGCGGTGCGACATGGCGCAATCGTGCGCTCGATCAGCTCCTCAACCAACGACTCCAGCTTGGCGCGGGTGAGCTTGATGTTCAGATGCTTAGGGCCGCTGGCATCAGCCGTGATGTAGGGCAAGTTGACATCGGTTGACGTGCTGCTCGAGAGCTCAATCTTCGCTTTCTCGGCGGCTTCTTTGAGGCGTTGGAGCGCCAGCACGTCCTTGCTCAGATCAACGCCTTGGTCTTTCTTGAATTCGGTGATGATGAAGTCGATGATGCGTTGGTCAAAGTCTTCACCGCCCAAGAAGGTGTCGCCATTGGTAGACAACACTTCAAATTGCTTTTCTCCGTCGACGTCGGCGATCTCGATGATCGAGATGTCAAAGGTGCCACCACCCAAGTCGTACACGGCAATTTTGCGGTCTTTGCCTTTGAATTCATCGCCCTTGTCCAGGCCAAAAGCCAGTGCAGCAGCAGTGGGCTCGTTGATGATGCGCTTGACATCAAGGCCAGCGATGCGGCCTGCGTCTTTGGTGGCTTGGCGCTGTGCGTCGTTGAAGTACGCCGGCACAGTGATGACGGCCTCGGTCACGGGCTCACCGAGGTAGTCTTCGGCGGTTTTCTTCATTTTGCGCAACACATCTGCACTAATTTGGGGCGGCGCCATTTTCTTGCCGCGCACTTCCACCCATGCGTCGCCGTTGTCGGCTTTGGCGATGGTGTAAGGCATGTGGTGAATGTCTTTTTGGACTTCTTTTTCGTCGAACTTGCGACCAATCAAGCGCTTCACCGCGTACAGCGTGTTGCGTGGGTTGGTCACGGCTTGGCGCTTGGCCGATGCACCAACCAACACTTCACCGTCTTCTTGGTAAGCAATGATCGACGGCGTGGTGCGCGCACCTTCCGAGTTTTCAATCACCTTGGTGGTGTTGCCTTCCATGATCGCCACGCAAGAATTGGTGGTGCCGAGGTCAATGCCGATGATTTTTGCCATGATGTGTGCCTTCGAGAGTCAGAGATGCAGATGGATTGGATGTGTGGGTAGCGAAGCGTTTTTCAAGGCTTTTTCGCTGGTTTCGAGCAAAAACTCGTTCAAATTCGGCGGTTTTTGCTTGGAATCGGTCGAAAACGGGAGTCCAGCCGCTTATTTGGGTGCTGCGACCGTGACCAACGCGGGGCGCAGGGTGCGGTCGTTGATGGCGTAGCCTTTTTGCAGCACAGCCACAACGGTGTTGGCTTCTTGCTCGGAGGGCACCATGCTGATGGCTTGGTGTTTGGTGGGGTCGAACTTGACGGCCGCTTCAGCTGTTGGTTCTGGGTTAATGGCCACCACTTTATTGCGCTCAAGCGCCGACGTGAGCTGGCGAATGGTCGCGGCTGATCCTTCGCGGATTTGCTCAATCGTGGCATCTTTGACGGCCAAACCGGCTTCCAAGCTGTCAATGACTGGGAGCATGCTTTCAGCGAAGTTTTCAACGGCGAACTTGCGAGCTTTGGCAACTTCGTCGTCGGCGCGGCGTCGCGCGTTTTGAACTTCGGCTTGGCCGCGCAACCAATGGTCGTTGAGCTCAGAGACTTTGGCTTGCAAAATCACGATTTCGGCTTGCGCGCCGGCCAAAGGGTCGAGAATTTCCGCTTCTGCTTCTGCTTCAGCATCCATCGGCGTGACGGGCGCGGATGGCGTGGTTTGCCCGCCGATTTCAGGGCTGTTGGCTTCGTCTGGTTTTTGGATGTCGCTCATTGCGCTTTTCGCTGGTTTGAAATGGGGTTTGGTCATGCATGACCGCTTGGGTCGCATGTCGGGGTGGTGTGCGGCGTTTCAAGGGTAAATTTGGCTGAAATCAACTGAAATCAGCCAAAACGTCGCTGTTTTCAATGAAATTCGAGCTCAAACATGCAAAAAGACGGGAAATCCCGTCTTTTTTACTTTGCACCGCAAGCCGCTGAACACAGCCGCTCGGTGCGGTGTGATCGACTCTCGACTTACTTTTTCTTAGCCATTGCGGTGGCCCACTTGCCTGCGAATGGCCCAATGTCGCTCAAACGCTTGAGCAGATCCAAGCCGCTGGCGGTGAGTTGGTAGCCGTCGGTGCCGTGCTGAACGAGATTGACTGCACGCAGGTCTTTGAGGCGGGTGTTCATGGTGTTGGGCGTGACGCCGCCCACACTGTCTTGCAGCAAACGAAAGGTTTGCGAGTGTCCATCGCGCAGGGCCCACAGCACGCGCATGGCGTAGCGGGTCTCCAGCACAGCGAGGAGTTGTTGAACGGCGGCGTTGTCTTTGTTGCTCATCGAAAAAATTCTCCTGGTCGACAGCGACCTTTGAGTCGCTGTGGCGCGCGAGTTGGGCTTGTTGCGGTTGAAGAAAGCAATATACCCCAAAAGACGCGAACAGCTACAAGATTGATAGCTGTCGCGGCATGGTGCGTTGTGGTTTTGGCAACAAAACCCGATTTTTTCGGGTTTTGATCACACCGGCAAGCGTGCGGGTGCGCCGATCGGTGGTGTGCCTTGGCTAGCTTGGCTTGGTGTTGCAAACAAAGTGCTTCAAATCGCCCGCCAGCTTGACCAAATCGGGCTGGTTGACGTACATCATGTGGCCCGCATCGAAGTAGCGCACGGTGACGCGCTCGTGGTCTTTGGACCGGGTGATGGCGTGGTTCAAAACATAGTCGCTGGCCATGTGTGGCGTGGCCAAGTCGGTGTAGCCGCTGGCAACGTACACCCGAAGGTGGGTGTTGCGGTGCATGGCTTGGCGCAGTGACTCGGCGGCGTTCGGGTAGCGACCTTCAAAGCTCTTGTAGCCCCAATTGAGATAAAACTTCTGCATCAACTCGTAGTGGCCGTCGTGCTCGAACTTGCAATCGTGCCGCAAATAATGGTTGATTTGCGCCGAGTAGCTGGCCTGCAAGTTGGCGTGGGCGGCATCAAATTCGGTGATTTCTCCAGCGTCGTCACGGTCTTGCGCCGTGAAGCGGGAGTCAAGTCGCCCAACGATCAGGCCTTGGTCACGCAGCAGCTCTTTGGTAAACCGATAAATGCCGACCCGCAAGTTTGCCCGCGCAACGAACGCTGCTGACAAACCGCAGTGGTGCGCTATTTTCGATGCGGCCGCAGTGACTTCGTCCGCACTCATGCGCGAGCCTTTGAACAAGATCTGGGCGTATTCGTTTTGCGCAAACGCTTCGGCCTCGCGCACGACTTCAGCCTGGGTTTTGGCTTGTTGCGCGGCTGACAAGCGGCCATGGAACCACGCGGTTGCTGCATAGGTTGGCAAAAACAATTGGTAGGGCAGGTCGTTGCCCGCATCAAAGCGCAGACTTGAGAAGTCCATTGCGCAAGAAATCAGCATCAAGCCATTGACATCGAGCTGGTAGCGGTCTTGCAAATACGCGCTCAGGCCCGCCGCGCGCGTGGTGCCATAGCTTTCGCCAATGATGAACTTGGGGCTGTTCCAGCGGTGCTGTGACGACAAATGGCTGCGGATGAACTCGCCCACCGAGTCCAGATCACGCTGGTAGTCGTGGTATTCCTTGACCCGTTCGCCGTCGAGCATGCGCGAAAAGCCGGTACCGATGGGGTCGATGAACACCAAATCGCTGACGCCAAGCAGCGTGTACTCGTTGTCGATCAACGCGCCCGGCGCTGCTGGCGTGTTGCCAAACGCGTCGGTGACGACGCGCTTGGGGCCGAGCAAACCCAGGTGCATCCAGACCGACGATGAGCCGGGTCCGCCGTTGAAGCTGAACGTGATCGGTCGCTGGCTCACGTCGCCTGCATCCAAGCGGGTGTACGACGTGAAAAACAGCTCGGCGCGGGGTTTGAACCCGTCTTGGTTGCCGTTGGACTCGGCGTTTTCGCGCAGCACCACCGTGCAGCAACTCACCCGGTATCGCAAGGTTTCGCCGTCCAGCTGAATGCTGTGCTCAGTGTCAACAATGCGGTTGGTGGGCTTGGCGTAGGCCGAAGCGGCGTTTGGGGTGGTTTCAGTGGTCATATAAAAATGATAGCAACAAACTCAATAGATCCGGAGACCAAGTGCCAAAAAGACCTGATTAGATACCTGCCTCAGTTACAAGGCTGTCATTCCAGCGAAGGCTGGAATCCAGGCGTGATCGGTTAGCGGGCAAACAGCCACTGGATCCCAGCCAACGCTTTAGATGACGGCCGTTTGAGTCTGAGGCTCGTATCAAATCAGGCAAAAAGAACAAAGAACGGCGAAAAAAAGCGACAAAAGGACACTTTCAGCGCGTGGTGGACGCGATTTGAATGCGCCGCTCAATCGCAGTCGCCGCTGGCGCGTCGTTTGCGGCTTGGGCCAGTTTGAGTTGTACGCCCAACCAAGCTAACAGCGGTCGGCGCCAGCCTTGCTGCGATGCGGTCTCAACGGCCAGGTTGACGATGGCAGGGCTGGCTTGCTTGGCTTGCAAGGCGGCGGCAGCGGCGACCAGTCGCGACAACGCGTCGGGCATGGCGGCCAGGGTTTCAAACTTGAGGCTGCCGCTGGCAAGTTGGGCGGCGGCGGCGCGGTGTTGCTCGGGCAATGCTTCGACATCAGCCGGGCTCGCTCGCCCGTGCAGGTGGCGCTCGTAGGCGAGGTCGGCCAGCGGTGCATCGTTGCGAACGCTCGCGAACCCGGCACACTGGTCAAGTGCTTTGGCATCGAGCGACGCGACTTGGGCCGCGCAAAACGCCAGCTCGATGCGACCGAGCTGTGCAGGCCGACCCGTGGCGCTCACGGATTCGCGTGCGCGCTTCATGTCAGCTTCAAATACTTGGACCGGGATGTTTTTGACGCGCCCTTCTAAATACGACTCAGTCGCTCTGCGCAAGCTGTCGCTGGCATCAATTTGCCATTGAGGCGTGGGCGGGGTGCTTGAACATCCGCCCAGCGCAACGATGGCGGCGATCATGGCCAGTTTTGCGGCGAACAACAGGCACACCCATGCGGTTTTGTGGATCAACCTCATGGCAACTTCACCTCAGCGTCGCGGTTGAACGGCCATTTGCGGTTGATCTCACCGACCAAGCTGTCGACTTTGCGCAAACTCGACTCCACGTCTGCGCGCAACACGTTCAAGTCTTGTGTGGCCTC
Source organism: Comamonadaceae bacterium (assembly GCA_031421855.1). Classification (GTDB taxonomy): domain Bacteria; phylum Pseudomonadota; class Gammaproteobacteria; order Burkholderiales; family Burkholderiaceae_C; genus JAAFHN01. The sequence continues at coordinate 18,992 of JANOPN010000124.1, read as the reverse complement.
GCGGGTGTTGGTCGCCGCGCCTTGCACCTCTTTGAGGATGCCGTCTGCCTTGGCCAAGCTGCCCCGCGCGTCAGCCAGCAAGGCGTTGAGCGTTCGAACGGTGGCTTGCGCGTCGTTCATCACACCCGACTCGCCAAACATGCGGGCATCGAGCTTGGCTGCCATGCCATCGGCTTTGTCGACCACGTTTTTTGCGCTGTTGGCCGCGCCAGCTGCATTGGTGGCCACCGTGTCGAGCCGTGCGAGCAAGGTGTTGGTGCGCTCCAGTGCCGCATACACTTTTTTGACCTCGGCTTCGTTGCCCAAAAGCAAGCCCAACGCGCCGTTGGGGCCGCTGAGGCGGGCTGTAGCCGTTTGCACGTTAGACAAGGTCGCGTTGAGCGGCGACTCCGCGTCGGTCATTGCGCCGATGTTGCGCAAAATGTCGCGGATGCTGTTGGCCAACTTGGGGATTTCGTCTGCCGCGTCGCCCCTCAGCACGTCTTTGCGCGCGCCGTCGGGCAGTTGCGGGTCGGTCAAAATGCCGGTAAATGCCCGAATCTTCGTTGAACCCACCAAGTTGCGCTCCAGTGTGAACACACTCGACGACCGCAGCCAATGTGCGTCTTTGCTGGGCACGGTGACGCGAATAACCGCCTTGCCGTCTGACTGCAACTCAATGCGATCGACGCGCCCAATGGGGAAGCCTGAGAACGTCATGTCCATGCCCACGCTCACGCCTTCGGAGTCGTCAGACAGCAGGTTCACCGTCTGCGATTGCTCAAAATACCCCCTCGCGTTGAGCACAAAGAGCACGGCAGCCGCGAGCGCCAAGAAAGCCGCCAGCAGCAAAATCGCCGCTTGAATTTGCACCCGGCGCGACGACTGCAGCCCGTCGGTACTCACGGTGGCATCGAGTGGGGTGTCGGGCATCATGTGTAGTTTCCAGCCAAAGAGAGCACTTCAACTGCCAAAAGCAAGCTGAACATCCGCACCAGCACCTCGAGCGCCACGCCCACGCGCGAGGTGTCGCGGTCGAGGTTTTGCAGCGCTGTGGCCAGCGGCGTTAAGGCAACGGCAAGGCTAAACAGCGCAGTTTTCGCGCAAAAAATCACAGCCACTGCCGGGCTAAACACCTTGCCCACGCTGCGGGTGTAGGGGGCCAGGCCGTGCGGCGACAGGCCGTAAATCATGAAATATGACAGGGCCGTGGTCAACACAGTCGTCACTGCGGCCAAAGCCAGCACCGCAAACATGCCCGCCAAGGCCGAGGGCAGCACCTCGAGCGAAATCGGGTTTTGGCCCCTCAATTGCAGGGTCGCGAAACCGCCTCGGTGTCGCAGCTTGAACACCTCGCTGCCTCGTGCAATGCTGTAACGCAGCGCCACAAAAAGCGCGGCGCTGAGCGGAATCAACTCCAAAACCAGCACTCGTACCAGCATTTCAATGGCGTAACTTGACAAGCCGTAGCTGCGCGCCGTGACAAAAACGATGCGGGTGATGATGGCCGCGGCCAGCATCACCATCACCGAATACCAGCTCAAATTAACCCAAGTCGCCGCCAGGGTTTGGCGAGCGACGGCCGCGCGCGCAGCAGGGTCTCGCCAAAAATTCGGTTGCAGCGCCATGACAACCAACTGCGCCGAAATGAGCACTGTTCGCCACCATTGTGCAACCCGCCCCAACACCCTCGCACCTATTCGAGCGAGTATGTCGGCAGATCGGATCACGGCATTCATGGCTGCATGATAGCGAAGCAAAGGCGCCTTTGAGAGATATCAAAAATAATAGCAACAAACCCAATGAATCCGGTGACCAATGGCTGATATGGCATCAAATCAGCACGTTGGGAGCGCCCTCGTAGGCTTTAGAGGGCGCGAAGCGGTCGTGGTGCATCACGCTGCGCGTCATTGCCGTGCCGTTGGTGGTCATCCAATCGAGGTAGACAAGGCCGAAAACTCGCCGCACAATTGCGGATGCTCATGTGCCCACAGGGAAATTCACGATGACTTCAGAGAAAACCGGCGTTTTTGACGCGTCCAAACTCAACTTGATGCAATGCCCCGACTGCAAAGGCAAGGGCGTGATTCACATTGAGTCTGAGAACATCAACGAGAATTTTGAGGTCGAAAAGCAAACCGTGATTGCTGAATGCCCAAGGTGCGGTGGCAGTGGCTTTGTGTCTGCCGGTTAGAATGTTGGCGTAGAGAGTTACCAAATCCAAATGAACATCATGGTTATGACACCGCGAACTACGTCGGAAGGCTTCAAAGTCTGATTTGCTCGCGCACGTTGATTGATTGCACCTGGTGTGCCACCCACGAAAAGCGCGAATCTCGCGCTTTTTTGCTTTCCGGCACCCACCTGACATCGCCCAAACAAACCCATTCGAGAAAATCCCATGATCAACATCACGCTCCCAGACGGTTCGGTTCGCTCCTTTGATGCCCCGCAAGTCACCGTCGCCGAAGTCGCCGCCAACATCGGAGCCGGCTTGGCCAAGGCCGCACTGGCGGGCAAAGTCGGCCTAGGCGACCAAGCCAAGGTCGTTGACACCAGTTTCCCCATCGCCGCCGACAGCCACTTGGCCATCATCACGGCCAAAGACGCCGATGGCTTGGAAGTGATTCGACACAGCACGGCGCATTTGCTGGCCTATGCGGTGAAGTCGATTTTCCCAACCGCTCAGGTGACGATTGGTCCGGTCATTGAAAACGGCTTTTTCTACGACTTCTCGTATGAGCGCCCGTTCACGCTGGACGATTTGGCTGCCATTGAGAAAAAAATGAGCGAGCTGGCCAACAAAGACGAGCCGGTCACGCGCCGCGTGCTGCCGCGTGACGAAGCTGTTGCTCACTTCAAGGGTATGGGCGAGCACTACAAAGCCGAAATCATTGCCAGCATTCCGAGCGCCGAAGACGTCAGCTTGTACCGCGAGGGTGCGTTTGAGGACTTGTGCCGTGGCCCGCACGTGCCCAGCACGGGCAAGCTGAAACACTTCAAACTGATGAAGCTGGCCGGTGCGTATTGGCGTGGTGACCACCGCAACGAGATGCTGCAACGCATCTACGGCACGGCTTGGGCCAGCAAAGATGATTTGCAACAGCACTTGACGATGTTGGAAGAAGCTGAAAAACGCGACCACCGAAAGCTGGGTCGCGAGCTCGATTTGTTTCACATCGACGAGCATTCGCCCGGCACCGTGTTTTGGCACCCCAAGGGTTGGACGGTGTGGCAAGAGGTTGAGCAGTACATGCGCCGCGTATACCGCGACAACGGCTATTTGGAGGTTAAAGGCCCGCAGATCATCGATAAGTCGCTGTGGGAAAAAACGGGACATTGGGACAAGTACCGCGACAACATGTTCACGACCGAGAGTGAAAAGCGCGACTACGCGTTGAAGCCGATGAACTGCCCGGGCCACATCTTGATCTTCAAGCAAGGCACGAAAAGCTACCGCGATTTGCCGCTGCGTTTTGGTGAATTTGGCCAATGCCACCGCAATGAGCCCACGGGCGGGCTACACGGCATCATGCGGGTGCGGGCGTTCACGCAAGACGACGGGCATATTTTTTGCACCGAGGCGCACATCTTGCCCGAGTGCGTGGCGTATACCGAGTTGCTTCAAAAGGTTTATGCCGACTTTGGCTTTTCCAACATCATCTACAAGGTTGCCACGCGCCCAGCCGCTCGCATCGGCAGTGATGAGAGCTGGGACAAAGCCGAGCACGCACTCATGGAGAGTTTGCGAGCCTCGGGTTGTGACTTTGAGATCTCGCCCGGAGACGGCGCGTTTTACGGCCCGAAAATCGAGTACACGCTCAAAGATGCCTTGGGTCGCCAATGGCAATGTGGCACGATGCAGGTTGATTTTTCGATGCCCGAGCGCCTGGATGCCGAATATGTGGGCGAAGACGGTGCTCGCCACCGCCCCGTGATGTTGCACCGCGCGATTGTGGGCAGTTTGGAGCGCTTCATCGGTATTTTGATCGAACAACATGCCGGAGCCTTGCCGTTTTGGCTTGCGCCAGTTCAAGTTGCGGTGCTCAACATCACCGATTCGCAGGCCGAATTTGCCAAAACGGTTGCTAAAACGCTGCAAAGTCGAGGGATTAGGGTGCACACCGACCTGCGCAACGAGAAGATCACTTATAAAATACGCGAGCATTCGGTGCAAAAGCTGCCGTACCTCTTGGTCATTGGTGATAAAGAGAAGGACGCTGGCTCGGTCGCCGTGCGAGCTCGTGGCAACAAAGATTTGGGTGTGATGGGTTTGGAGCAGTTCGCAGCCTTGGTGGCTGACGATCTTGCAGCCAAGCGCTGAGCAATAGCCCACTGATCAAGCCCATGCGATGCCGTGAATCGCGAATTCAGCCACAAATTTTGCTCAATTCGCCCCTTGGTCACGGTATTCATTGGGTTTGTTGCTATGATTTTTAACTTTATTGAAGGACACCACCATCGCTACTGAATACCGCGACCCGCGTCGGCCGCAACGAGAAGAACGCAAACATCGCCTGAACCGCGAAATCATGGCCCCGGAAGTCCGCTTAAACGGCGTCGACAACGAACCCTTGGGTGTCATGTCAATCATGGATGCGTTGCGCCGAGCGGGTGACTTGGATGTGGACTTGGTAGAAATCTCGGCGATGGCGAATCCGCCGGTTTGCCGACTGATGGATTACGGCAAATTCAAGTTTCAAGAGCAAAAGAAAGCTCACGAAGCCAAACTCAAGCAAAAAGTCATCGAGGTCAAGGAAATCAAATTCCGCCCCGGCACCGACGACGGCGACTACAACATCAAGCTGCGCAACATTCGCCGCTTTTTGGAAGACGGCGACAAATGCAAGATCACGCTGCGGTTTCGTGGTCGCGAGATGTCGCACCAAGAGCTCGGCATGGCCTTGGTCATGCGCATGCGCGACGAGTTGGGGGATGCCATCGTGGTTGAGAGCATGCCCAAGCTCGAAGGCCGCCAGTTGGTCATGATGATTGCACCTGGCAAGAAAAAAGTGGTGGTGGCCAAGGCTGCCACCGCGCCGGCAGCCAGTTCAGCGCCCGCGGCCAGTTCAGCGCATGCCGCCAGTTCAGCACCCGCCGCCAGCGCCGCACCTGTTGCGCAAGCCACACAGGAAGCCGACAGCCACTGAGTTTGCAGGGGCTTTAGATCAAACGCCGCTTGACCGCAATTGCGCAAGCGGCGTTTTTTCTGTGATAATCGAGGGCTTCGGGTTTGTCGCTAGATCGACTCGAGGATGGGTGCGAGTTGATTGGCAACGTGTTTGCCGCTTCGCTCAGCACCCTCAGGTGGCTCGGGGCCAACAAGGTGCAGCATCGCTGCAACGCCTCACGAGCACTTAATCATAGGAGCATGAACATGCCCAAAATGAAGACGAAAAAAAGCGCTGCCAAGCGTTTTCGAGTCCGTCCAGGCGGTACCGTTAAGCGCGGTCAAGCCTACAAGCGTCACATCTTGACGAAAAAAACGACCAAGAACAAACGTCACCTGCGTGGTGCGGTGAATGTCCATGAGAGAGATCTCGGGCACATCGCACAAATGCTGCCGTTTGCTGGCCTGTGATCAATCTTGACGTACTAGGAGAAACACATGCCTCGCGTTAAACGTGGTGTAACGGCTCGCGCCCGCCACAAAAAAGTTCTTGCCCTTGCAAAAGGATTCCGCGGTCGTCGCAAAAACGTCTTCCGCATCGCCAAACAGGCGGTGATGAAGGCTGGCCAATACGCCTACCGTGATCGCCGCGCCAAAAAGCGCGTGTTCCGCCAGTTGTGGATTGCGCGTATCAACGCCGCAGCCCGTGGCTTGGGGATGACCTACAGCCAATTCGCCAACGGTCTCAAGAAGGCCGCAATCAGCTTGGACCGCAAGGTATTGGCCGACATGGCGGTGAACGACGCAGCCGGTTTTGCAGCGGTAGTAGCTCAGATAAAAGCCAAGCTCGCCGCCTAAAACTGCTGAACCAGCAACGCCCGCAATCGCGGGAGTGCTGCACCAAGATAAGGGTTGAGGCTTCAAGCTTCAGCCCTTTTTTTGCTTTTTTAGGACTTACGCAAAACCGCCCCAGCGGCGTTGCAGCTCCTAGCCGTGCTATTCGCACTGTCGTCGTCGCTGCGCCTTGCTGGGACAATTTTGCGTAAGTCCTTTTTTTTGATCGCTGTCTGCCCACGCAAGCGTGTTGCCAACGCCCCGCCTACGGCCTTGAAAGTTCGCCATGTCTGAAGTCGCCTCCCCATTTGATGAACTGCTCGCTCAGGCAAACGATGAGTTTGCGCGCGCGCAAACGCCGCCAGCGCTCGAAAACGCAAAGGCCATCTTTTTGGGCAAAACGGGCAAAGTCACTGATTTGCTCAAGGGCATGGCCGCGCTCAGTGTTGACGAGAAAAAGACCCGTGGCGCCCAAATCAACCAACTCAAAGCCGCCGTTGAAGCCGCGTTGAACGCCAGGCGCGACGCGTTGGCTGAAGTCGAGCTGCAAGCCCAGCTCAAGGCGCAGGCCATCGACGTGAGTTTGCCGGGCCGAGCGGCGGGCCGACGCGGCAGCGTTCACCCCATCACGCGATGCTGGGCACGAATTGAGCAAATTTTTGCGTCCATGGGGTTCGATGTTGCAGACGGGCCCGAGATTGAGACCGATTGGTTCAATTTCACCGCGCTGAATAATCCGCCAAACCACCCGGCGCGGTCTATGCAAGACACCTTCTACATCGACATGAACGATGACGATGGCCAGCCATACTGCCTGCGCACCCACACCAGCCCGATGCAGGTGCGCTACGCCATGCAACACGCCAAACGCCACGCAGCCCAGTTGGCCGCTGGCGAGGTGCCCGAGATTCGCGTGATTGCGCCGGGTCGCACCTACCGCGTTGACAGCGACGCGACCCATTCGCCGATGTTTCACCAGTTTGAGGGGCTTTGGATTGGCAAGCAGGTGAGCTTTGCTGACCTCAAAAACACGTATATGCACTTTTGCAAGGCGTTTTTCGAGGTCGACGACATCGTCTTGCGCTTTCGCCCAAGTTACTTCCCGTTCACCGAACCGAGCGCCGAAATGGACATTCGGTTTGAAAGCGGCCCGTTAGCCGGTCGCTGGCTTGAGGTCAGTGGCTCGGGTCAGGTACACCCCGCTGTGATTCGCAACATGGGCTTGGACCCCGAGCAATACATCGGTTTTGCCTTTGGCTCCGGCATAGATCGCTTAGCAATGCTTCGATACGGCGTGAACGATTTGCGGCAGTTTTTTGAAGGCGACTTGCGCTTTTTGTCGCAGTTTCAAGGCTGACCCGTCGTCAGGCCCGCCGTCTCCCACAGCTTTTATCGAGAGTCTTGTCATGTTGTTTCCTGAATCTTGGTTGCGCGAGTATTGCAACCCACCGTTGTCGACAGCCGCCTTAGCTGATGTCCTCACCATGGGCGGTTTTGAGGTTGAATCGACGCGGCCCTTAGCGCCGGCTTTTTCGGGCGTGGTTGTGGGTGAAATCATGGCCTGCGAACAGCATCCCAATGCGGACAGGCTGCGCGTGTGCCAGGTCAATGTCGGCAGCGCCAGCAGCGCGCCGCTCAGCATCGTGTGCGGCGCACCCAATGCGCGCGTGGGCATTCGCGTGCCTTGCGCCATGGTCGGCGCGATGCTGCCACCCGGCGCAGACGGTGTGCCGTTTGCAATTCAGCAAAGCAAACTGCGTGGAATCGAAAGCGCAGGCATGCTTTGCTCAGCAAACGAGCTGCAAATCTCTGACGCGACAGCCGGTTTGCTGGAGTTGGCAACGGATGCGCCGGTGGGCATGAGCATTCGCGATCATTTGAAGCTTGACGACGTGATCTTTGAGGTCAAGCTCACCCCCAATTTAGGCCATGCGCTCAGCGTGTACGGGCTGGCTCGCGAGTTAAGCGCGCTGACCGGTTCGCCGCTTGCGCCTCAGCGCTCGGTGACCGTTGCGCCAACCAGCGCCGAGGTCCGCCGTGTGACGATTTCCGCACCCGATTTGTGCGGGCGGTTTTCTGGCCGTGTGATTCGGGGCTTGAACCCAACGGCACCTACTCCGGCTTGGATGGTCGACAAGCTCGCACGCTGTGGCCAGCGAAGCGTGAGTGCGCTGGTCGATATCTCGAACTTCGTGATGTTTGAGTTGGGTCGCCCCAGCCATATTTTTGACCTCGAGAAAATCCATGGCGCGATGGATGTTCGCTGGGCGCGAAGCAGCGAGTCGCTCAAGCTGCTCAATGGCAACACCGTCAAACTTGACGCACAGGTCGGCGTGATTGCAGGCGTTGACGGTGTTGAGTCGCTGGCCGGCATCATGGGCGGCGACAGCACGGCGGTGGGTGATCACACGACTGCCGTGTATGTTGAGGCTGCATTTTGGTGGCCTGATGCGGTGGCGGGCCGGGCGCGCCGCTTCAACTTCTCGACCGACGCAGGCCACCGGTTTGAGCGCGGGGTTGACCCCAGCCTCACCGTCGCGCATCTGGAGCTCATTACCCAACTCGTGCTCGACATTTGTGGCACACCCCAAACGGTGGTCGGCCCGGTTGACGACCAACAACCCAACATGCCCAAGCGTTTGAGTGTCACGCTTCGCGTGGCGCGGGCGTCGCAAATCATCGGCATGCCGCTCACCCAAGCGCGCTGCGTGCAGGTGCTGCGGGCTTGCGGATTCGATTTGACCGAAGGCGAGGGCACGATCACGGTGCAGGTGCCCGCGCACCGATTTGACATCACCATCGAAGAAGATTTGATCGAAGAAGTCGCGCGCATCAATGGCTACGACACCCTGCCAAAAGGCTCGCCGGTTGCCGCACTCGCGGTGCCCTTGGCCAGCCCGGCGACGGCCCGCACGCGCGAGGGTTCGCGAAGCTTGCACGCGGTGCGTCGCCAATTGGCTGACTTGGGCTACGCGGAGACCTTGAGTTTCAGCTTCGTGCCCGAGGCTTGGGAAGCGGACTTCTACGCCAACGCCGACCCCGTGCGTTTGCTCAATCCCATGGCCAGCACCATGGCGGTCATGCGCTCGGGCCTGCTCGGCTCTCTCGTGCAAGTGCTGAAACACAATTTGGATCGCAAAGCCAGCACGGCGCGGGTGTTTGAAATTGCCCGCAGTTTCAAGCGCGATGCCAATGCTGCCACCGGTCCGTTGAGCGTGCGGGGCATTGATCAGCCGCTGCGAGTCGCGGGCCTGATTTACGGCTCTGCAGAGGGTTTGAGCTGGCGTCTGCCAGCTCGTGCGGTGGATTTTTTCGATGCCAAAGCGGATATCGAGGCCTTGCTTGCACCGATGGCACTGTGTTTTTTGGCGGTCGAGCATCCTGCCATGCACCCCGGGCGTTGCGCTGCGGTTCATGCGGCATTGTCCGACGGCAGCCACGACGATTTAATCGGATTCGTGGGTGAGTTACACCCGCGCTGGCGGCAAAAGTACGACTTGCCTCTCGCCCCAATTGTGTTTGAGCTCGACGCGCAAGTAGCCGCTTCGCGCAGCGTCGCATCGGTTGCCACAACACCGAAGTTTCCGCCCGCTGAGCGAGACTTGGCTTGGGTGCTGGCTGAGTCGGTGACGCACGCACAATTGATGGGCGCGGTGCATGCCGCTGATCTTGGCGCGTTAGCCGGATGTTTGCGCCAAGCGGTGTTGTTCGACATTTATCGGCCCAAGACCCCAAGCGCTGACATGGCCGAGGGTGAGAAGAGCTGCGCCGTTCGGCTGAGCTTTCAAAGTGAGGCGGCGACGTTCACCGACGAGCAACTCGAAGCTGCGGTGGCAGCCATCGTGGGCCACGTTGCGGCACAGCTCAACGGGCGACTGAGGGGCTGAGCCTGGGCTTGAACGGTGCCATGCACCGCCGAATGCGCAGCCTAGTGCAAGCCTACCTCAAGTGTTTGGCAAAAAACTGCTCGGTGCGGCTGTAGAAATCAATCACGTTGTCGGCCCGGTTAAAGCCGTGGCCTTCATCCGAGTAGATTTTGTAGTCAATCGACTTGCCTGCTTTTTTCATCGCGTCAACCATGGTGGTGCCGTGAATGATGGGCACGCGAACGTCTTGCGCGCCCATGGTCAGCATGACGGCGGCTTTGATTTTGTCGGCGTTTTTAGCGGGTGAGGTCGCCTCAAACTGCGCGCGGTCGCGCGCGGAGTCGCCCACTTGGCGCTTGAAATCGGTGCTGAAGTAGTCTGAACCCCGCGCAGTATCTGACCACGCCACGTTTTGCAGCAAATCAAGGTCGGTTACCGCAACATAGGCGTTGGCGCAACGCCAAAGATCAGGGTCTTTGACAACGCCTTGCAAAGCAGCATAGCCGCCGTAGCTGCCGCCATGCAGGCACATGCGCGCTTTGTCTGCCACGCCCAAACTGACCAAATGCAAGGCACCGTCGGTGATGTCGTCTTGCATGGCCAAGCCCCATTGCTTGTAGCTGGCTTGGAGGTGCTTGGTTCCAAATCCAGTTGACCCCCGAGGTTCGGTTTCTAAAACTGCGTAGCCGCGCGACGCAAAAAACTGCGCTGTCGGCCAACGCCCCCAATCGACGCCGCCAAAACTGCGCGACCACGGCCCACCGTGCACATGCACGATCAGCGGCAAATTTTTGCCATTCGAGCCCTGTGGCAGCGTCAACCAAGCGGCAATGGGCAGACCATCGCGGGCCTTGAATCCGACAAACTGGCGCGTGGCCATGAGCGCCTTGGGTAGCCAGTCGCGCGTCGATGCCACCCTCTCAAGCGATCGGTTGGCTGTGTTGAGCAAGTAGTAGGTGCCCGAGTCGGTGTCGGACTGCGCAAACACCAACGCGCTGTTGGCCTCGTCGCTGCCGGGGCTCAGGGTGTTGACGGTGTTGGGCAATGCCGCATCGATGCTGATTTGCAATGACGCGTATTGGTCATCAAACCAGTGTGTTTGCGGCTTTTCAGCGTTGTACCGAACGCCCAACACAGCGTGGGTCTTCGGGTGGCGAATTAAGCCGCCGTCGATGTCGAGCCACGGATGCTCAAACAAAACTTTGCCCAGCTTTTTTTGAGTTAAGTCATAGCTGTAAAGGGTCAAACGGTCTGCGTTGTTGCGGGCGGTGACGATCAAGGACTGATCGCTGTGCGAAAACGCCAGCGGGCGAATTGCATCGGCCTCATCGACGGCATCACCCGCACGTTGCCACTGCCCGTCACTGGTTTGGCGCACCCACAGGCTGCGCTTGCGCGGCTCGTCACCCACGCGGTCTTCCACCCGAAGTGCCGCTTTGGGCGAGCCATCCGCGCCGAGCGCCCAACCAACGACCTGGCCTGGGTTTTGATACGTCAGCAGCTTGGTGCGGCCCGTGCGGGTGTCCATGCGCAGCACGCTCTCAGACGGCGCGTTGTCAACGTTGCTGCCAATGATGAGGTCGCCACTGCCGTCACCAGCCGCTCTGAACAGGCGGATTCTCCGCAAAAGCGCCGCCAAATTGCGCAGGTTTTGTCCGTCGACATCGACTGCAAACGCGCCCACAAACTGAGGGGTGCCAGTCTCTAGCCGCTGGTTGACGGTTCGAAATGCCAAGCGGTCGTTGCTGACCCACATGAAATCGCCCACATCGATGTCCGCAAAACCGGTGATGATGGTTGTGCTACGCGAGTCGAGGTTGATCACCGCTAAGTTGTCGCGCCCCTTGACAGGGGCCAATGTCGCCAAACGCTTGCCGTCGGGCGAGATTGACATTTGTGAGTAACGTGGCAGCCGAAAAAAGTCGCCAACCGAGATATTGACCGCTGTTTTAGTCACCGCCGCCTGCATCGGCACAGGCATCGACACCGGTACCGGTACCGGCAGCGACTGAGCCCGCGCGAAGCCGGTCAATGTGAGCAAAAACAGCATCAAAAATAGTAGCGACAAACTCAATGAATCCGGTGACCAGAGGTGGTTTTGTTTCATAAATATGGGTTTTTACGGGTTTAAGCGGATTCTTTGAGCGTTTGCCGCCGCGTTGATGTTCAACGCCACAGCCTCGGCGACCTTGATGCCGTCAATCGCTGCGCTCATGATGCCACCGGCGTAGCCTGCGCCTTCGCCCGCCGGGTACAGGCCTGCGGTGTTGATGCTTTGAAACCGTTTGGGGTGGGCCGGCGCGCTTTGGCCATGGCCTTGGCGCTCATCAAATCGCTTGATTCGAATGGGTGCGCTGGTTCGTGTTTCAACCCCGGTGAGCATGGCGTCGGCCAAGTCAAAGCCCGGAATTTGCTTGGCAAATTGAGGAATCGCCTCGCGAATGGCATCCACCGCGTATTTCGGCAGACTGGTTGCCAAGTCGGTCAGCTTGACCCCCGGTTTGTAGCTGGGCTCGACGGTCCCCAGCGCGGTGCTGGGGCGGCGGGCTAAATAGTCGCCCACTCGCTGGCCGGGTGCCTCGTAGGTGCCACCGCCGAGTTCAAAGGCGCGGGTCTCCAACGCACGCTGAAACACCATCCCCGCCAGCGGGTGGCCGCGCTGGTCGGCTGGCGTGAGCGGTGCGCCGTCGGCATCAAAGTCAAAGTCTTGCGGGTTGATGCCCACGACGATGCCCGCGTTCGCGTTTCGCTCGTTGCGGCTGTACTGGCTCATGCCATTGGTCACCACGCGCCCAGCCTCTGACGTGGCAGCCACCACCGTGCCACCGGGGCACATGCAAAAGCTGTACACGCTTCTGCCGTTACTGGCGTGATGCACCAATTTGTAGTCGGCCGCGCCCAGTAACTCGTTGCCCGCAAACGGCCCGTAGCGGGCGCGGTCAATCAAGCTTTGCGGGTGCTCAATGCGAAACCCCACGCTGAACGGCTTGGCTTCAAGGTAAACGCCACGACTGTGCAGCATCTCAAACGTGTCGCGCGCGCTGTGCCCAATGGCCAAAATTGCATGCTCGGTGTGCAATGTGGTGCCATCTTGCAACACAAGACCCTGAAGTTGAAATCCGCTCGGTTTCGGGTTGACTTGAACATCCACCACCTGGGTTGAAAAGCGAAATTCACCACCCAAGCGCTCAATCTCGCCGCGCAAAAACTCAACCACTTTGACCAACCTGAATGTGCCCACATGCGGCTTGCTGACGTACAAAATTTCGTCAGGCGCGCCGCCGCGCACCATCTCCAGCAGCACTTTTCGGCCATGGTGCAGGGGGTCTTTGACCTGGCTCCAAAGCTTGCCGTCGCTGAACGTGCCTGCGCCGCCCTCGCCAAATTGCACGTTGCTTGCCTCGTTGAGGGCGCTTTTGCGCCAAAAGCCCCACGTGTCTTTGGTGCGCTCGCGCACGGCTTTGCCGCGCTCCAACACGATCGGGTTAAAGCCCATTTGCGCCAATGTCAGCGCAGCGAACAAGCCGCAGGGTCCCGTGCCAATGACAACGGGGCGCAAGGCGGGCGCATCACCAGCGCCGACCGCGTTTGCTTGGGTGACGAATTTGTAGCTCGTGTCGGGGGCCAGGCTCACGTGCGCCGCCAGTTTGGGGTCGCGCTTGGCATGTGCCACGGCCCGGGCGTTGTCGCGGGTTTGAACATCCAGCGTGTAGATGAAATGAATGTCCGACTTTTTGCGGGCATCAAAGCCGCGCCGATAGATGCTGACTTGAAGCTCGTCGTGAGGCGACAGCCCCAAGCGTTTGCGAACCTGCTCGTCGAGCGCCTGCGGCGTGTGGTCGAGCGCCAGCTTGATCTCGGTCAGGCGAATGGCAATGGGTGTCGTGGCTTGGGTCATGGGGGTTGGCGAGCCTGCACGGCTGCAAAACGATGAGGGTTCAATTGTCGCGGATCGAACTGAGCCTAAGGGTTCAAGGCATCTGTGACGAAATCGCCTGGGCCGCCAAAACCACGTGAGGTATGTGGCGCGCATCGTAGCGGCTGCTTGCCATCGTCAGCGTGAGCGACGCGGCGATTGCCCCGCTTCGGTGAAACACGGGGGCCGACACCCCGGCCAATTCGGGCGTGCGGTCGCCGATTGCGGCGCAGTAGCCGTCGCGGCGAATTTGGTCGAGGAGTGGCTTCTCGGCGGCTGACTCCGCCATCCCAGCAAAAGCCACCAACACGCGCCCGCCTGCGCCAACGCGCAGCGGCATGATTTCGCCTTCGCGAATTTGGTCGCGCAGCACCTGCTGCGAATGCACCCGGTAAACACACAAGCGCGTCGCGTGTTCGCCCGATCCCTGGATGACGCTGTAGGCCGCGCTTTCGTTTGTCTTTTTTACCAGCGCTTGCAAAACCGGGTACACCACGTCGGGTAGGGCAAAGCCACCCAGGTAGTTGCCCTGGAGCCGATTCACCTCAGGGCCAACTGCATAAGCACCCGATGCCGTCTTGTGGATGAACCCGGCGTGGATCAACGAGGCCAGCAGGCGCAGGCAAGTGCTTTTGTGCAGCGCACATCGCGCCGCCAAATCCGACAAGCTCAAGGCCGTGTCGCGCGCTTGAAAACACGTCAACAGCGTCAGCGCCTTGTCGACCGCTGCCACGCCGCCCGGGGCAGGCTGGCGCTCCGCATTCGACAACTGGCTTGACTTTTTGGGCACGGGTGATTGCTCTGGATCGACAAAAATGTAGGACTTACGTAAAACCGCCCCAGCGGCGTTACAGCTCCTAGCCGTGCTGTTCGCACTGTCGTCGTCGCTGCGCCTTGCTAGGACAATTTTGCGTAAGTCCTAATAAGTCCTAATAAGTCCTAAAATGGTATGTTGATTCTGACTATTTGAACGCAATTCTATCTTATGAAAAATCATGATGCCAACTGACCCGAGCACCGAACCGGCGAACTTGCCACTGTCCGGCATTCGCGTTGTGGAGTTCACCCACATGGTCATGGGCCCAACTTGCGGCATGTTGTTGGCTGATTTGGGGGCCGACGTCATCAAGGTCGAGCCGATCAAGGGCGATAACACCCGCCGACTGTTGGGTTCAGGCGCTGGCTTTTTCCCCTTATACAACCGCAACAAACGCAGTTTTTGCGTGGACATGAAGTCCCCGCAAGGCATGGAGGCCGTGCTCAAACTCATTGGCACTGCGGACGTGGTGTCGCACAACTTCAAGTCTGAGACCATGCGCGGGCAGGGGCTTGACTACGAGACCTTGAAGTCAATTCGCGACCCGCAACTGCCCGGTTTGATCTATGTTGACCACCGTGGCTTTTTGCCCGGCCCCTACGATCACCGAACCGCGCTTGACGAAGTCGTGCAAATGATGGGCGGCTTGGCCTACATGACCGGGCGCAGCGGCGACCCCGTTCGCGCAGGCTCGTCGGTCAACGACATGATGGGCGGCATTTTTGGCGCCGTGGCCTGCATGGCCGCGCTCATGCAGCGCCAAAAGACAGGCCTTGGCCAGCAAGTGCAAACGGCGCTGTTTGAGAACAACATTTTGCTCGTCGCGCAGCACATGATGCAATTTGCCGTCACGGGCCAAGCTGCCGCGCCGATGCCTGAGCGGATCTCCGCATGGGCCGTTTACGACGTGTTCACCGTCAAAGACGGCGAGCAAATTTTCTTGAGCGTCGTGTCAGACACCCAGTGGAAGATCTTTTGCGAGGCGTTTGGCTTTGCGGACCTCTTTGGCGATGCGCGATTGCGCACCAACAACGACCGCGTCACCGCGCGCGGCTGGATGATTCCAACCCTGCGTACACGCCTGGCCTCACACACCAAGCAACAACTTGCCAAACTGTTCGAGGCCAAGGGCTTGCCGTTTGCCCCGATCATGAAGCCCCACGAACTCTTAGACGACCCCCATGTCGTGGCCTCAGGCGGCATGCAAGACATTCAGCTGCCCGACGGCGACCGCGCAGGCGAAACCGTTCAAACCGTGCTGTTCCCCTTCAAAATGGACGGCGAACACCTAGGCGTGCGCCGAAACCCGCCCCGACTCGGCGAACACACCCAAGAGTTGCTGGCTGAATTGGGCTACTCAAGCGAAACGGTTGCAGCGATGGCGGCGCAAAAAGCCGTCGTTTTCGACGGGCCGCGAGACAATTTGTAGTTGACTTAGAGGAGCTTCGGCGACCACGCAAATGATCCAACATGCGAATAACGTTCGTGCTCGCCCAGATCTTGTTTCAACGGCGGTTCGTGCCTTGGTGCTCTACGCGTTGGCTGAGGTCCAAACAGGCACCGCTGGAACGATTCGAGTCACCGCGCAGGGCGGCGAATTCAGCGTCTCAGACAACGGTCGCGGGCACTCAATCGACAAAGTCGTCGAAGGCACGAGTTACCTGACATTTATCTATTCGCACTTCGACTACCCGTTTGATGCCGCTCGCAACGCGCCGGTTCAACTCCAAGGCATCGGGATGTCGCTTATCAACTCCCTTTGCAGCGAGCTGAACGTGACGGTGAATAAGCCGGATGCGAAACTCGAGTTGCAGTTCCGATTCGGAGTGCTGCACACAAGCCATCGCGACACCACGCCATCGGGCGAGACCGGCATCACCATCGCAGGCCAAATCAGTGCGCATTTGCAAGGGACCGACGTGGCGATCGACGAACTTGACGGATGGTTGCAGGGTGTTTTGGCAGTGACCCCGTCGTTGACGCTCTATTTCAACGATCGACGACTGTGATCGCCGAGATCACTGTCGCGACCCCAATCGACGCTTCAAAACAGGCGATTCTCCGGTAAATATGCTCTTGGTCACCGAACTCATTGGGTTTGTTGCTCTCATTGCGAGAGCGATTGAGCGCTTAGGCGGCGCGGCTTGCGCGCACTTCGATGCGGTCGGCCTTGACGATTTGCAAGCTGCTGGCGCGAACGATGATTGGCTCGGCTTTGATGACGGGGATCATGGCGTGGTCTGCGCTGGTTTGCAGGCTGACTGCGGCTGAGCCAAACGCCACGAAGTGAGCAACCAAGAGGCTTGACATGACGGTGATTGCGACTGCTGCGGTTTTTGCTGATGTGAACATGATGGAATCCTTTGGGGTGTTGGTTTGAGGTGTTGCAGTGATTTGAATCACCTTTGCCTAAGTATCAAAAAACCGAGCCAACAAGAAAAGCGACATGCGACGAATCAAGGGTTTGGCGGCTTGAGGGGTTGAAAAGCGGCGCGGGAGCGTGTGGGGCTGCGCAAAACGACTCGAACCGTTGAAACTGACAGATTTTAGGGAATATCAGCCTTTGGTCACCGGATTCATTGGGTTTGTTGCTATGAGTTTTGATGTGATCTTCGTGTCCTGCGTTAACCCGTGCATCAAGGCTTGTCGTGCGCCGACACGTTGCGGGTCATGTCCATCGGCCGCTTTGGCGACGAACTGGCATGTGCTTGGGGCTTATGCAGGGCTTGCGCCGCTTGTGTTTCTTGCTGGCCGTTCATCCCCGACGTGACGCAGCCAACGGCTGCCGCTTGGCGTCGCGCTCAAATGAGCAAGCGAGCGATCGTGAATTCATCGTGCGCGGTACTGTGATGCCAACGCCTTGGTGACCCTGTTCATGTAGGTCATCTGTCCCGCTCGTTCGTTGGCAAGCAACTGAGCAATCCCGCTAAGCCGTCTCGGTCACGGTCGGCCGAGAATATCGGCTCGCGCCATTCACCGCAGGCCGTCGAGCAATCAGTCGTGCCAAGAAGCGGTTTGCGCAGCGCGCGAGTTGCCGCGTGATGTGGTGGAGTAGCGCTAGTAGGCGTTCCAAATTTAGATCCCATTTTCCTCGGCCCTTTTTCCCTGCTGACTGGATCATTCAAAGCGCTTCCGCGATCACGACCAAGTAGGTCAAAACTGACGCGCTGCAAATACGAAAATCATCAATGTTGTGGATGACCGAGCGGCGGGCAAGCGGCTTAATGGCCTTCAGTGCTGTCACTGCATCCACAAGGAACCCACATGTTGTCCATTCGAACCAACTCGGTCGCTTCTTCAGCCTTGGCCACGTTGTTTGCGATCACCGCAATCACCTCGCTGACGGCTTGCGGCGGTGGAAGCTCTGCGCCTGCTCCGGCTCCCGTGGTCGTCGCGCCTACCCCACCAGCTCCACCACCGCCCCCACCTCCACCGCCGCCAGACCCACTCACGCCTCAAATCAGCGAGTCGCTGGGCGATGCAACGACGACGTTTGCGGTTGCCAGTGTTGACATCGGAGGCGACGGCGGTGGTGACGGCGGCGTTGGCGGCGGCGCGGGTGACGGCTCGCCGATTGCGCGCGCCAAAGTCACCGTGACTGACCGCACCGGGCAAAGCCGCACCGGGCAAACCAATGAGCAGGGCAACTACTTTGTGCGGTTTCCGTCCACCTTTCAGGCCCCCATTGTTGTGAAAGTGCTCGGCCCCAATGGCGTGGTGATGGCCTCAGCCTCGGCCGAGCCGCCAGCGGCTGGTAGGGTGCAGCGCATCAACATCAACCCTCTGACCGACAAAATCACCAGCGACGCTTTGGCCACCAGCGTGCGCGGCACCGACAAAGCCTTCACAGGCACCGAGATCGATGCCACCAAACTCGCCAACAGCACCCGCGACTTGGTCAGCGCTGTGCGCGCCGCTTTGGGTGTGGCCGGCATTGCCAAAACCGACTTGTTTGACCCCATCAAAAGCCCCTACGCCTACAACGGAGACGGCGTTGATGCCGTGCTGGAGTCACTCGTGCACAGCCGCAACGCCGCGACTGGCGCGACCGAGCTGCGCGTCAAACTGGCCGGTGTCAACAACGACGCAGGCGGATCTGCCCGACCCGTGCTGCTATCCACCACGACACCACTGGGCACCAGCCAAGTGGCCGTTGCCAGCCACCCCGGCTTGAGTTTTGGTAAATTGAACGCTTGGGCCACGCAGTACAACCAGTGCCTGGCCAGCGCCGCCGCCAGCACCAGCGCTGCTTGTTTGGCCCTCACCCCGCGATTGAGGGACGCGAGCTACATCGACAACAGCAAAGACTTTGACGAAGACTTCCGACTCTTGATGAGCAACACCGGCCGCACCCCAGTGGTGGGCAGCGTGTTTCGCAACCCCACAGTTTTGTTTTACTTCAAAAGCCCAGGCAGCACCATCGATGACCGCGCCATGGTCGAGCTCACCGTCGCTCAGCCCGGCACAGGC
>JANOPN010000123.1:0-12726 GCA_031421855.1 Comamonadaceae bacterium | reverse complement strand
ACTCGCCCGGCTGTCCAATATCCATGGGGCGAGTTATGCACATGAGCGGTCTTCGGGGTGGTCAACTTCGTTCGCCTGTACTTCTTTGAACACCGAAAATAAATCAAAAAATGGGTTGACTTTTAAGACGGTATCTGACCCCGGATTTTCGCGGATTTTCCGCATGACCCCAGATTTTCCGTGACCTGGCTCCGTAGGACGCGTTTGCAAAAAGTGCAAAGCGGCGGAAGAAATCAATGTTGTAGAAACGTATTTTTTCATGAGGTGCTCCGTGTCAATTGTTGGGTTTCGTGGGGGTCAAATTGCTGGGCGCGGCTCCAACCGCGCGCTTGACATCGCGCATCACGGCGGCCTTCGCAAGTTCGTCCTCGCTGCGCATGTGGTCAATGAGCTTGCGCGGTAAGAAAATCTTCACAGGGGCCTCGGCAACCGCCTTTTGCGAAAATACGCCGTCGTGGGTCGGTTTGTGAACGACGATCATGAATTGCTCGGGCACGGTCTTTCCGTACGGACGAGCGAGCCCACCGATTTGTTGAGAAACGACTAAGTAGTCATAGTCACCGGCATCCTGCTCGAGAAACTCTTCCTGACTCAGACTCGAGTAGCTCGTATGCCAAACCACCGCGCCGCTGGCAATGCCAAAGATTCCATCGACTTGATTCAAATTGAACGGGAAAACTGGCCCTCTTCTTGCAGGGGCGGCACGTGCCTTTTGAAAGGTCAGCATCGATCTGGCAAACATCATGCTACTTCCGCCCCCGGGCTTTGAAAAGGATCTGACTTGCGGACTCGGCAACACCCCCGTCGGCAAATAAAGCTCAATCCGCCAATGCCGCCAAGATGGCCCGCACACCTCTTGGTTGTTGCCCCATCCGCAAATCACTTCGTCTTTGGACTCGTCGCGTTTGATCGCCACCGCTTCAGCACCCTTGAGTTCATCGCTGATGAACTCCTTGGGAAAGCAAAACTTTGCGGCAAACGCAGGCGTCACGGCCCACATGAACGAGTCTTTGGTGTAGCGCGTTCGCCCCGGACGTGGACCCGTGTAGTGCCCACCCGGACAATTTCTGTACTCGGCCTCCAACTGCGCAGCTGGCGAAAGCACGGGCTTAACCGCATCAACTGGTTGCGCAGTCGCAGACGGCAAAGCGAGTGCCCAAATCAAAGTGAGTCCAAGCGTCGAAATCATTGACCCGACAAATTGCGAACTTGTTTTGATCATGAACAAACTCCTATTTCAGTAGCGCAGAAGTGAATAAATCCGGTGACCAGAGGTGGTTTTGACATCAAATTTCCTTGGGTTGGGTGTGGTGGGTGTGGTGGGTGATTTGGCGTGACGCTCGTCGCGCTCGCAGGCGGTGCGCAGATGCCCGTTTGGGTCGTCCAGCACGGTTTTTGATGCCGAATCGGCACTTGGTCACCGGTTTCATTGAGTTCGTTGCTATTATTTTCTTCACCATTCGATTCATCCCTCAACTCCATTTGTGGTGTGCTCGCTCGCAGCTTGGTTGGTTGATTGCGATGGTGCAGCTGCGTTTGCGGCATTGGCGTGTGCATGTGCGTTCACCCGCGCGTTTGCCTGTCGCCGCTCTTGGGGATGCGTCAGCGCCTTGGCTTGCTCAATCGACCCCGCCAAATCATTGATGACGCTGTCATCACCCTCGGGCATGTCAGCAATCACCGCTGCGCCTGCATTGACTGCCGCAATGGCGGTGTGGCGAGTCTCTAGGCTCCTGGGAATCAAGACCATGGGCACGCCTGCGAGCAAGGCTTGGCACACGGTGCTGTGCCCGGCGTGGGTGATGAGCACACCGGCATGGGCCAAGGCGTGGGCCATGTCGACATGGGTGGATTGGGCTTGGATGTGCTCGGCTTGCCATTGACTCAGTTCGGCTTGACTGGCACCCCGGATGACGGCCAGCATTGGCTTGCCGATCGCGACGGCGATGGCGATGAGTTGCTGGCGCACGCTGGTCAATTGGGGCAGATCGGCGGGTAAATAGACGAAGATTGGCTTTGCTGTTGCCTGCGTGTTCACCGGGTTTTGAGTCGCAGTTGAAACCACTCGCTCAAACCCGCCCTGGCTCACGGTGGCTTCGATCGCGCTGAGCACGGCAGCGTCGGCGGGTGGCGATTCTGTCTCAGGACTTACGCAAAACCGCCCCAACCGCGTCGCAGCTCCTCGCCGTGCTGCTCGCACTGTCGTCGTCGCTGCGCCTTGCTGGGACAATTTTGCGTAAGTCCTATGTTTTTTTGAAACGCGAGCAAGACATGCTCTGTGCCTTCGCCAATCTTCCCAGTGAAGAAGATGCGGGCCATGGCCTAGTTCTTTGCGTTCCTCAACGGTTTCGCTGCGTTGGGATTCACCTCAAACTCGTGCCCGCTCGACGTTTGCGCCCCTGAATCCGCACCTGCTCGCTTGCCAATCCTCAACGCCGTTTTACCATTGGTGGCGGTTGTGGCACCAAGTGCGATGTCAATCTGGTGCATTGCGTTTGGTTTGACGCCTTGTAGACGTGAGTGGCGATTCACTATTGATAGCAACGAACCCAATGGATCCGGTGACCAAGGGCTATTTTTCCATAAATTCTGCTTCAATCTGCGCTTTTCTGGGTGTGTGAGCCCTGTCGCCGATAATTCGGTCAATGAAAACAGCGCTCATCGTCGAAGACACGCCGCACCTGGCTCAATGGCTGGTTGAGGTGGTTGGGCAAGCCTTTGTCGGTATTGAGCTGCACTCGGCCATGACCAAGGCCGATGCCTTGACCCTGGCCTCAAAACGCCACTTTGATTTGGCATTGATCGACCTGGGCCTGCCTGACGGCTCCGGCGTGGAGGTGATCACTCACTTACGCGAATCCCAGCCCGACTGTGTGCCGGTGGTCATCACGGTTTTTGGCGACGACGAGCATTTATTTTCAGCGTTGCAAGCCGGGGCGTTTGGCTATGTGCTCAAGGACCAAGAGCGCGACTTGTTGCTGGGGCAGCTGCACCGCATTGTGCAGGGCGAACCGCCGCTGACACCGTCGATTGCGCGGCGAGTGCTGGGCTATTTTGCCCAGGCCGCAAACCGCCGGGCGATGTTGTCGAGGTCGATCGAGGCCGCGGTGGCACTGACTGAGCGCGAAACCGAGGTTTTGGGTTTGGTCGCCAGAGGTCACACCACGCTGGAGATTGCTCACAAGCTGGGCATCTCCAAGTTCACGGTTGCCGACTACGTTAAACAGGTGTA
The DNA here is from genome assembly GCA_031421855.1 of Comamonadaceae bacterium. Taxonomy (GTDB): domain Bacteria; phylum Pseudomonadota; class Gammaproteobacteria; order Burkholderiales; family Burkholderiaceae_C; genus JAAFHN01. Next base: position 9,494 of record JANOPN010000123.1, on the reverse strand, counting down.
CCGAAAGCTCAATGTGTCGTCGCGAGCCGAAGCTGCACTGGAGGCCGTGCGACGCGGCTTGGTGGACCGCTGAACCGCACAAGATTGGACGCACATGATTGGACGCATTTCGGGCACCTTGATCGAGAAGGTGCCACCTCAGATATTGGTGGACTGCCACGGCATCGGCTACCAAGTCGATGTGCCCATGAGCACGTTTTACAACTTGCCCGGCGTGGGCGAGCCGGTTGTGCTGCTCACGCACTTTGTGGTGCGTGAAGATGCTCAGATTTTGTTCGGGTTTGGCACCGCGTCTGAGCGTGAGGCCTTTCGCCAGTTGGTCAAAATCACCGGCGTTGGCCCCCGAACGGCGCTGAGCGTGCTCTCGGGAATGAGCGTGGCCGATCTCGCCCAAGCGGTGACGCTCCAACAGCCAGGCCGCCTCACCAAAGTGCCCGGCATTGGCAAAAAAACCGCAGAGCGGCTCATGTTGGAACTCAAAGGCAAAATTGGCTCCGACTTGGGCCTGCCCACCTCAGGCGGCGGCGCACCCGAGGCGCAAAGCGACATCCTCCAAGCGCTGATGGCGCTCGGATACAGCGACAAAGAAGCCCTGCTGAGCCTCAAAGCCCTGCCAAAAGATGTGGGCGTGAGCGACGGCATCAAATTGGCGCTGAAGGCGTTGAACCGGTAGACCGAACGGCATAATCACTGGATGAGTATCCAGACCGACGACTTTTCTGCGGCGCCGATTCGGGTGGTGAGCGCGGCAGCGGCTTCGCCCAACGAGGAGGCGATTGAGCGGGCGCTTCGGCCCAAATTGCTGGATGAGTATGTTGGCCAGGTCAAGGCGCGCGAGCAGTTGGAGATTTTCATCGGCGCGGCTAAAAAGCGTGGTGAGGCGCTGGACCATGTTCTGCTTTTTGGGCCGCCGGGTTTGGGTAAAACCACGCTGAGCCACATCATTGCGGCCGAGTTGGGTGTGAATTTGCGCCAAACTTCAGGGCCAGTGCTTGAAAAACCCAAAGACTTGGCCGCCCTGCTGACGAATTTGGAGAAGAACGATGTGCTCTTCATTGACGAAATTCACCGCCTGTCGCCCGTTGTTGAAGAGATTTTGTATCCGGCGCTAGAAGACTACCAAATCGACATCATGATTGGCGAAGGCCCGGCGGCGCGGTCAATCAAACTCGATCTACAGCCCTTCACCTTGGTGGGGGCCACCACACGCGCAGGCATGCTGACCAACCCGCTTCGCGACCGTTTTGGCATCGTCGCGCGGCTTGAGTTTTACACGCCCGAGGAGTTGACCCGCATCGTCACCCGTTCGGCCAAACTGCTCAAAACGCCGATTGATGCGATCGGCTCGTTGGAGATTGCGCGCCGCTCACGGGGCACGCCGCGCATCGCCAACCGGCTGCTTCGCCGCGTGCGCGACTATGCCGATGTCAAAGGCGACGGCAGCATCAGCGTCGATGTCGCCCAACTGGCGCTCACCATGCTGGATGTTGACCCCCTGGGTTTTGATGTCATGGATCGCAAAATCTTGGAAGCCGTGGTGCACCGATTTGACGGTGGCCCAGTGGGCCTGGACAACATCGCTGCCAGCGTGGGCGAAGAACGCGACACGATTGAAGACGTGATTGAGCCCTATTTGATTCAGCAAGGTTTTTTGCAAAGAACCCCACGCGGTCGAATTGCAACGATGGCCGCTTACCGCCACTTGGGCGTTGTGCCTTCAAAGTCCATCAGCGACCTGTTTGATGCCATTTGACGGCATTTTTAGCATCAAATCAGCCCTTGGCCACCGTATTCATTGGGTTTGTTGCTATAAATAAGTAAGTGCTTGTTTGATTGGCACACCAACCAGTTGATAGCCCGCCAACATCACGAATAGCGCAGCAACTTGTCGTGCGATCAACTGCGGAACTTGGATTCGCCGCTCAACAAAGGCCGCGATGGCGCAAAAACACAGCACGCACGCCAGCGCGCCGGTGGCGGTTGCGGTCGTTGGCCAATCGCCTGCAAAGTAGATCACTTGCGTGCTGAGTTGCAGCCAAAGCACAAAGCTCAACCCCGCAAGCACGGCCGATCGGGTGTCCAAGTGGGGCAAACCTTGCGCGTCCAGTCGAGCCAGATCCAGCGAAAACGGTGCGAGCGGTTCAGCACCGGCTGGTCGCCACCCGGGTGGCTTGACCCAAACCGCCAGTTTGTCTTGCCAGCGATCAAAAGTGCGTGAGTCGCGGTACAAGTCAACATAAACCGACAGGTTTGCCCAAACCGGGTCCAAGCGCGCAAGGGGCTTGCGTGTGCCGTAAACACAGGGCTGCGCATCCAATTCATCAGCAAAACTGCCAAACAAATGATCCCAGACCATGAAGATGCCGCCAAAATTCTTGTCTAAGTAGCGGTCGTTCACCGCGTGGTGCACCCGGTGATTGGACGGCGAACAAAACCAGCGATCAAACCAACCCAGCTTGCCCACGTACTCGGTGTGAACCCAAAATTGGTAGAGCAAATCGACCAGCGCAACCATGCCGTAGACCTCGATCGGCACGCCAGCAAACGCCATTGGCAAATAAAAGATCCAACCCAGTGGCGCGGCAGTTGAGGTTTGGCGCAGCGCTGTGGTGAGGTTGTAGTGTGGGCTGCTGTGGTGCACGACATGCCCCGCCCACAGCACCGCGACGGTGTGCCCAAGCCGGTGGTACCAGTAGTAACAGAGGTCATAAAACAGCAAGGCAAGGATCCAGCCGACGGGTGATCGCCAAAAATCGGCCAGCTGAGCGGCCGCATCAGACCCGCCCGACCAAAAGAGGCCAAGCGCCAAGCCGTAAATGCCCACACGCAGCAGCCGCGTGAACAGGGCAACCAACTGGCTCATCACGCCCAAACAAAGGCTGGCAATGGCATCACTCAAGGTGTGCGTGCGGTGGCCATCGCCCGCAGCGCGGCGCGAACTGACCCACCACTCGATGGCGATCAACACAAAAAACACCGGCGACACCAACACAATGACCTTGCCCATGGCGCCATTGTGTCAGTTGCGCGGCATCAGCTGCCCAAGCGTTTGCAAATGGCGAGCGTGGCCTCTGACTGGTTCATGGTGTAAAAATGAAAACCCGGCACACCCGCACAACGCAGTTGGTCGCACAAATCGGTGACCACGTCGAGCCCGAAGGCTTTGATGGATGCGGTGTCGTCGCCAAAAGCCTCCAATCGAAGCCGAATCCAGCGGGGGATTTCGCTGCCGCATTTGTCGGCAAAGCGCAGCAGCCCCGACGAGTTGGTGATGGGCATGATGCCAGCGATGATGGGCACGTGCACGCCCAGCGCGTCCACGTCGTCGACGAATCGAAAGTATGCGTCGCTGTTGAAAAACATTTGGGTGATGACGGAGTTCGACCCGGCCTTGACCTTGGTCGCCAACGCAGTCAAGTCAACCTGCGGTGATTTGGCTTGGGGATGTATCTCGGGGTAGCCGCCGACGTGGATGTGGAAATGGTCGCCGGTCTGCTCTCGAATGAAGCTCACCAAATCGCTGGCGAATCGAAAATCACCCGGCCCGCTCCCGTAGCCACTGGGCAGGTCGCCACTGAGGGCAACGAGCTGGCGCACGCCTTGGTTTTTGAGCAGGTGCAAGTGCTCACTCACACGCGCACGAGTCGCCCCAACGCACGAGTAGTGCGCCGCTGCGGCAACACCTTCGGCCAGCACTTCAGCCACAACACCGAAACTGCCTTCTTGCGTCGAGCCGCCCGCGCCGTAAGTGACCGAACAAAAATCGGGACTCAGCTCATACAGCGTTTGCCGAACGGTGCGCAGCTTTTGAACGCCCTCTGGGGTTTTAGGTGGGAAAAACTCAAAGCTGATCGCAGGCATGCTTTTTTGTGGGTCATTGCTCATGGCGGACTCCAAGGTGTATGAAAAATTCTCGATTGCCGTCACCGCCGTTGATGGCACTGGGCAAATAGTGCAGCACTTGCATGCCTAAAACCTGCCACGCACCACAAACGCGTTCGCGAACTTGGTCGAACAGGCTGTCATCTTTGACCAAGCCACCACGGCTGATGGCACCCGGTTGAAGCTCAAACTGCGGCTTGACCAACATGACAATTTGGCCAGTCGGGGCCAGCAATTGCGCGATCACGGGTGCCAAGAGTGTTTGGGAGATGAACGACACGTCGCCAACAATCAAATCAAAGCCTTTTTGGCACTTGGTCGCCGCATCTATTGAGGTTGATGCTATCAATTTAATTGCATCTTCGTGGCGCAGGTTCACGCCTTCAACCGCGTGAACCCGTGGATCTGCCCGCAATGTGGCATGCAATTGATCGCGGCCAACGTCAACCCCAACGACGCTGGCGGCACCGCTTTGCAACAGGCAATCGGTGAACCCACCGGTGCTTTGACCGACATCGAGGCAAGACAGGCCTTGAACGTTGACGCGGCAGTCAGCCAGCGCCGACGCCAGTTTCAGCCCGCCGCGAGACACAAAACGTGCCTCAGCGGCGTCCAAAATCTCAATCTCGGTGTCTGGCCACAACTCGTCGCTTTTGTTCACGGTGCGCCAACCCTCGCGCCCAAGCGCTCGAACACCGCGGGCGATCAAACGCTGCGCTTGGCTGGGTGACGCAGCAAAGCCCCGCTCGACAAGAAGTTGGTCAGCACGAATGACGACACGACGGGTCGCGCAGCGACCCGCCTCTAGCCAATCTTTGGGTCAATCTTTGGGTCAATCAATAGCGATAGGTCTCTGGCTTGTAGGGGCCAGATGTCGTCACGCCGATGTACGCGGCCTGTTCAGGGCTGAGTTCGCTCAAGGTGGCGTTGAGCTTTTTGAGCTGCAAACGGGCCACTTTTTCGTCCAAATGCTTGGGCAACACATAGACTTTGCCTGACTCATACGCATCTGGCCGGGTGTACAGCTCAACTTGCGCAATCACTTGGTTGGCAAATGAGCTGCTCATGACGTAGCTGGGGTGGCCTGTGCCACAGCCCAGGTTAACCAAGCGCCCTTTGGCCAGCATGATGATGCGGTGACCGTCTGGGAAGATGATGTGATCGACCTGCGGCTTGATCTCTTCCCATTGGTATTTTTCAACTGACACGATGTCGATCTCGTTGTCGAAATGGCCAATGTTGCAAACGATGGCTTGATCTTTCATCGCCATCATGTGGTCATGGGTGATGATGTCTTTGTTGCCCGTTGCGGTCACGAAAATGTCGGCCTTGTCAGCTGCGTACTCCATGGTGACCACGCGGTAGCCTTCCATGGCGGCTTGCAGTGCGCAAATCGGGTCGATTTCGGTCACCCACACTTGGGCGCTGAGTGCGCGCAGGGCTTGGGCGCTGCCCTTGCCCACGTCGCCGTAACCTGCGACAACGGCAACTTTGCCAGCAATCATCACGTCGGTGGCGCGTTTGATGGCATCAACCAACGACTCGCGACAGCCATAGAGGTTGTCGAATTTGCTCTTGGTCACCGAGTCGTTGACGTTGATTGCGCGGAACAACAGCGTGCCTTTTTCGCTCATCTCATTCAAGCGATGCACGCCGGTGGTGGTTTCTTCGGTCACGCCAATGATTTCGGCGTTTTTGCGGCTGTACCAGGTTGAATCAACTGCCAATTTAGCTTTGATGGCGTTGAACAGCTCAATTTCTTCGGCGCTGCCGGGGTTGGCCAAAACGGTGATGTCTTTCTCAGCGCGTTTGCCCAAGTGCATGAGCAGCGTGGCATCGCCACCGTCGTCCAAAATCATGTTGGGACCTTCGCCGGGCGTATTGGCCGCGCCGAATTCAAAAATGCGGTGGGTGTAGTCCCAATAGTCTTTGAGCGACTCGCCTTTGTACGCAAAAATCGGTGTGCCTTGGGCAACCAGTGCTGCGGCCGAGTGGTCTTGGGTCGAGTAGATGTTGCACGAGGCCCAGCGCACTTGCGCGCCCAAGGCCTGCAAGGTCTCAATCAACACGGCGGTTTGAATCGTCATGTGGATGCTGCCGGTGACGCGGGCGCCTTTGAGTGGCTGGCCCGCTGCAAATTCGTGGCGAATCGCCATCAGGCCGGGCATTTCGGTCTCGGCGATTTTGATTTCTTTGCGACCAAATTCGGCCAAACCGATGTCGGCAATGGCGTGGTCAGTGAATACGGATGTGTTGATGCGAGCGTTCATGGTTTGGTCCAAAACAAGTTCAGGAAAAAACCACTCACTGGGGATACGGGTTCCACTCAGCCAATGCGACCAAGGGGCTCACGCCACAGTCAGTGGGGCGAGCGTCGTTGCAATAGGCCGTCAAAAGCTTGACCGACCTGTTTCGAGCCTCACGTCAAACCAATGGGCCTAAACGCTGCAACGCTCCTCGAAACTTCCAGAATTCTATCGCAAACCGACTTTTAGGGTCATCGCCCGGCGCAAAGTGAATGGCAAACTTTGCCAATCCGCTAAAATTACCCGATGACAACTGTGACGATGAATATCTCGATGCCCGACACCTTGCGCGACTTTGTCGAGTCACGCGTCAAGGCGCGCGGCTACACGTCTGCTAGTGAATACATGCGCGAACTCGTGCGGCGAGACGAAGAGCGTGCAGCGCATGACCAGTTTTACACAGCAATCGAAGCGGGTGTGAACTCAGGCATTTGTGCGGAATCGTGGGCTGACCAGCGACAGCGCTTAGCCGGTGAAATCGTCAGCCGCGCGAAAGCGGTTGCGTGACGCGCGTCGAGCGCAGCGAGCGAGCACGGCAAGATATTGACAAAGCAGCGCTGTATTACGCCGATCAGGTCACGGCGGATGTGGCGCTTGGACTGCTCGACGAACTTGACAGCGCATGGGTGCATTTGAGCCGTGCGCCACTGACCGGGTCGCTTAAGTACGCCAACACGCAATTCCCAACGCTTCGGGTTTGGCACTTGACACGCTATCCGTACGCCATTTTCTACATTGCCGACGATCAAAGTGCCACCGTTTTGCGCGTTTTGCACCAAGCAGTCGACATCCCCGAACATTTGAAGCCATGACCCAAACCACTTTCCAAACCGAAACCCGCCGCCGCCGCACCTTCGCCATCATTTCCCACCCAGACGCGGGCAAGACCACGCTGACTGAGAAGCTGCTGCTGTTCTCGGGCGCGATTCAAATCGCGGGTAGCGTCAAAGCGCGCAAAGCCAGCCGCCATGCCACGAGCGATTGGATGGAGATTGAGAAGCAGCGCGGCATCTCGGTTGCGTCCAGCGTGATGCAAATGAGCTATCGCGAGCATGTGGTCAATTTGCTCGACACGCCCGGTCACAAAGACTTCTCGGAAGACACTTACCGCGTGTTGACGGCGGTTGACTCGGCCTTGATGGTGATTGATGCAGCCAACGGTGTTGAGAGCCAAACCCGGCGCTTGATTGAGGTGTGCCGGCAACGCGACACGCCCATCATCACGTTCATCAACAAAATGGACCGCGAAGTACGCGAGCCACTTGAGTTGCTTGACGAAGTTGAGCGCGAGCTGGGCATGCCCTGTGTGCCGATGACCTGGCCCGTGGGCGCGGGTAAAGGCTTTGGCGGCATCATCAATTTGCGCACCCAAGCCATGACGGTGTTTGAGTCAGGTTCCGAGCGGCGGCCCGAGGAGTTTGAGGCCATGCCGCTGTCGGACGCTGCTGCTTTGACCGCTCGGTTTGGAGCCGAATACACCGCCGCGTGCGAGAGCATGGAGCTGGCGGTCGGTGCGTCGCCCACATGGGATCACGCCGCGTTTTTGGCTGGCAAGCAAACACCGGTCTTTTTTGGCTCGGGCGTGAATAATTTTGGCGTGATGGAGGTGCTTGACGCGTTGGTCGACCTCGCCCCATCGCCCCAGCCCCGCACCAGCAGCGTGATGGTGAACCGCGCAAGTGTTGAAAAAACGGTTAATCCCGACGACGTGGCATTCTCGGGCGTGGTGTTCAAGGTGCAAGCCAACATGGATGCCAACCACCGAGACCGCATCGCTTTTGTGCGCATGGCCTCGGGTAAATACACGCCGGGCATGAAGCTCAAGGTTCAGCGCACCGCCAAAGAGCTGCGCCCAACCAGCGTCGTGACCTTCATGAGCCAGCGCCGCGAGGCCGTTGACGAAGCGTATGCAGGCGACATCATTGGGTTCACCACCCACGGCGGTGTGCAACTGGGCGACACGATTACCGATGGCTCGGTCGCCTTGCAATTCACGGGTTTGCCGTTTTTCGCGCCCGAAATGTTCATGACCGTGGTGCTCAAAAACCCGCTGCGCACCAAGCAACTCGCGCAAGGCCTTGCGCAGCTTGGCGAAGAGGGTGCCATTCAGGTGTTTCGACCCGAAATGGGCGGCAACATGCTGCTCGGCGCCATTGGGCAGTTGCAGTTTGAGGTGGTGCAGCACCGATTGAAGGCCGAGTACGACTGCGACATCAAATTGGAGGGCTGCAGCTTCAGCGGTGCGCGCTGGATCACGGCTGACTCAGTCAGCGAGATGCGGGCGTTTTGTGATGCCTACCCGCAGCGCCTGGCCCGCGACGCCGCCGACGCGCTGGCCTACCTCACGACCACCCCGTACGACATTCGCCTGGCCCTTGAACGATTCCCAAAAATCAAATTCCACATGCTGCGCGAGCATGCGGGCCTATCGTTGCAAGCATCGTGACCCCTTGGAGCCAATGCCCGCCCGAGCGCCTTCGCCGCGTTCGGGGCGTGTTGACCGACATCGATGACACGCTGACGACCGACGGACACGTCACGCCTGATGCCGTGCAAGCCATGGTGGACTTGGCACAGCGCGGCATCACAGTCATCCCGATCACTGGGCGACCCATCGGCTGGAGCGAGCCGTTCGCCCGGGCATGGCCTGTTCCGGCGGTGGTCGCTGAGAACGGAGCCGTTGCATGGGTCAAAACACGGGTTGACGGTGTTTTTTTGAATGAAATACCGGCTTGGTCGCCGGATTCATTGGGATCTACGCTATCAAAATCATATCAAACAGATGCACTCAGCCGAGCCGCCAACTTCGCAAAACTGCAGGCCTGCCTAGTCGCAGTTGAGCGCATGGTGCCCGGTGCCAAGCGCGCGCAGGACAGCGCTGGGCGCGAAACCGATATCGCCGTGGACCACAGCGAGTTCACCAATCTGGCACCTACCGCCATCGACCAAGTGTTGCAAGTCATGCAAAGCCACGGCTTAAACGCCACGGTCAGCAGCATTCACATCAACGGCTGGATTGGCGATCACAACAAATGGCGCGGCGCGTGCTGGATCGTGCGCAAACTCTTTAACCGCGACCTGAGCCAAGAGCGCGATCGTTGGCTTTTCGTTGGCGACAGCACCAACGACCAAGTGATGTTTGAAGCCTTGCCCCTGACGGTCGGTGTGGCCAACATCCGCCGGTTTGAGTCGCAACTGATTCATCAACCTACTCACATCACCCTCGCGCCACGCGGTGCCGGGTTTGCCGAGGTGGCGCAAAAGCTGCTTTTGGCCGCCAACATGACTTCAGCGACCGACACAAGT
>JANOPN010000122.1:0-9438 GCA_031421855.1 Comamonadaceae bacterium | reverse complement strand
GCACAACGCCGGCACGTCACATCGCGCATCGGATTCTCGACGGTTACTTCTTGACTGGTCCAGACGGCGGTTTCCGGTCAGAATTGTTGCTGGCGCAGCGCGAAATCGTTCAATGCATTGGTGCTTGCGCCGTTCGTGCGGCAAAACTGCAGGCTGATGATGAGTCGATCTTTGCAATCACTGTTCTCTCTCGTCGCGATGGGCGTCGCCGTCACTGCATGCGGTAGCGGTGACAGTACGGCTTCGATTGCCGGAACGTCTGCACCTGCACCAGCACCAGCACCAGCACCAGCACCAGCACCTGCACCTGCACCTGCACCTGCACCTGCACCTGCACCTGCACCTGCACCTGCACCAGTGCCTCCACCGGCCGGAACCCGTGCTGGTACGCCGCCACCAGCCGGTACCAACCCAACATACACCTTGGCCAACACTCAAGCTGAAGCCAGTGGTGGATTGGCCGAAGCCATCGCTGGATACCAAAACGGCAAGGCTGCGGCCAATGGCGATTCGCTTCGCATCCCGGGCGGTGTCCGCGCGGGCGCACTGCCAGCGGGTATTGCACAAACCGTTCAGTGCTCGTTGCTAGGGACGGGTGGGAGCGGATCGGTCACCTTCGACATTCCTGATGCGATTTTGTTCTCGGGTGGCAACTTCTCGAACGCGACCTTGAGCTACACCTTCAACGGCTGCACCTTTGATGGTGTCACCTTAAACGGCACGATGAAGATCAGCTACGGCGCGAACTGGAGTGCAACAAACTTCAGCTACTCAGCGACGTTCGAGAACTTGACCTGGAGTGGTTTGGGCCAGTCGGGTACCTACTCCGGCACGCAGCGCTGCACGGCCGTCAATAACGTGGTCAATTGCACCTACAGCGACACGACCGGCCGCTCATGGACAAGTGGTACTCAGTACAACTCAAGCACCCAAACCCTCAACGGCACTTACAGCGTCAACTACGGTCAAGGTGTGGTCACAGTCAAGTACACCAACTTCGGCGCGGTCAGTGGCACCTGCGAAATCACGGGCGCAAACGGAAGCAAGGTCGTCATCACCCGCAATTCGGCCACCAAGTACACCGTCGTCGTCACGGCAAACGGCGTGACCACGACCTACGTATTCGGCAGTTAAGCCAACCATTCTCGAGGCCCTGACTCGCGGCGGTGGTGATTGTTTCGCCTTGCCGCCGCGTTTCACTTCCCCCTGACTCTGTGCAGCAATGTATGGATTCAGGGGGTTTTTTCTGGTGCAAGCGTTTTGTGTTGCGTGCAAAATGAATATTCGGTTCATTTGAAAGTCACCCATGAAAAAACGCCAGTTTTTATCGCACGCGGCAAGTAGCGCCGTGGTTGCGGCAGCCGCACCCTCCATGTTGCTCAGCGAGGCACTGGCGCAAGACAAATTCCCCAACCGCCCCATCACGTTGATTGCGCCGTGGCCAACCGGTGGCTCAAGCGACGCGGTCATCCGGGCATTTGGGCAAGCCGCGTCAGAGCGTTTGGGCGTGCCAGTGGTCGTGGACAACAAACCTGGTGCGGGCGGCACGCTGGGAGCCGCTGCGATGGTCAATGCCAAGCCAGACGGCTACACGCTCACCCAATTGCCACTGGGCATCTACCGCATCCCACACATGCAAAAAACCGCCTTTGACCCGATCAAAGACCTCAGCCACATCATTTGCGTGACGGGCTACACGTTTGGCTTGGCTTGCATGGCCGAAGCACCCTACAAAACGCTCAAAGAAATGGTCGATTGGGCGCGTGCGAACCCGGGTAAATTGACCTATGGACACACGGGAACCGGCACGACCCCGCATCTGGCGTTTGAAGAGTTTGCGCTCAAAGCCGGGTTCAAGCCGCAAGACATTCCTTACAAAGGCAGTGCCGAGATTTTGCAGAGCATCTTAGGCGGGCACATTCCGCTCATGAGTGGCACGACCGAATGGGCACCGCACGTCAAAAGCGGCAAATTGCGCCTCTTGGCCACACTGGGTCGCGAGCGCAACAAGGCGTTTGCCGACGTGCCCACGGTCAAAGAAAGCGGCTGGGACACGGTGTCAGACTCGCCGTTTGGGTTTGGTGGCCCCGCCAACATGCCGGCTGCAGTCGTCAAGACTTTGCACGACGCGTTTGCTGCGACGCTCAAAGACCAGCGAGTCTTGGATGCCTTGGATAAGTTTTATCAGCCAGTCATCTACATGAACAGCGAAGACTACAGCGCTTACGCCAAGCGCACGTTTGAGGCTGAGCGAGCGACCATTCAGCGCCTGGGTTTGGCCAAAGCCTAATTTGGCGGCTTCAATTGCCCGCGTGGCAGTTAACCGACGCCAGCAGCGCGTGCAACGCGCTGTCATCGATGCCATTGGCTTTGAGGCTTTGGTATGTTTGCACCGCGTAATCGCGGGTGCTGCCAAAACGACCGCTGGCGGTTTTGAAGATGGCATCAATGCGCTCGGGCGACAACTCGCCACAACACTCCGGGCTGTCGGGTGCGAGCGTGAAGGCCAAGGCTGACACGGCGCCCATGGCGGTGGCGCATTTCAAAAAACGCGGCTCGTACACCGCGCCTGGCATTTCTCGGCTCCAAAGCGCGGGCAGGTCTTTTGACACGTTTTCTTGTCGCATTCGCACGGCCATGCCTTGGCAGCTGCCGCCAGGCAGCAGCGCAAAAACCAAGCCCGGAACCTGCGGCGTGCCGCGGTTCAAAGTGCTCCACATTTTGAGGGTTCGGTGCCAGCCGTACACGCGAGCGGGGCGGCGCTCGGCTTCTTCAAACTCGGGTCGCCAAATCAAAGACGCGTAGGCAAACACCCAAATATCGCCCTGGCCCCCCCAGGTTTTCAATGCGGCTTTGAGGCTTCGTTGGCTCACATCAGTCACGGTTGCTCCGGTTTGGTTGAAGTCACGGGCATGACTTTACAATGCTGGGCTCAGCATCTTTCCTTACTTCCCCCAAATTTTGGCCCGACGTGGCTGAGTTTGACGCAAAACCGGATTCACATGAACCAAGACGACGACACCCCGCATTTCATTTTGGCCCTTGTTGGCGCTGTGGTCATGGGCATCATTGCACTGGTCATTGGCGTGTCAATGCACAGCATGAACGCCAAACGCGCCAAGGTCGCTGATGCAATGCCGGTGCCGGCCGCTGCAATTGCCCCCGTTTCAGCCGCAGCTGCAGCCGCCGACATGGCGCGCGTGGCTGTCGAAGGCGGGGTCGTCAAGTTCTACTTTGCTTCGGGCAAGACCGATGTCGCGCCCAACGCGGCCCAAGCTTTGGTTGATGTCGTCAAAGGCGTGGCTTCTGGCAAAAAGGCCGTCGTCAGCGGCTTTGCTGACGCAAGCGGCGACGCGGTCAAAAATGCCGAACTGTCCAAATTGCGCGCTTTCGCTGTGCGTGACTCGCTCAAGGCCATCGGTGTCGATGAGGCCAAGATCGAGCTGCGCAAGCCCGCTGCAATCACGGCCAACGCCGTGGGCAGCAGCTCGGACGCGCGTCGTGTGGACGTTACGCTGGAGTAAAGCTCCGTATTTCGCGAAAAAGCCGGCGTTTGCTGGCTTTTTTCATTTTCGGGTCGGTTTGTAACCGCTTTGAAACCCAACGAATCGGCTTGAAATCTGGTTACCACGCTTGCGTAAATCGTGTAACTTTGTTACATTGATCGCATGCAAAACGCGACTCAAACCCCCGCACCGCCAATGCCGCCGGTGCCGATGAACCCGACTGTGGCCGCCGTCACCGATCGAATAACCCAGCGCAGCGCTGCTACGCGCCAGGCGTATTTGGCGCAAATCCGCGCGTTGGGTGGTCGGGCTCGCGGTGTCGAGCGAATGGGCTGTGCCAACGTGGCGCACACCACCGCGTCGCTCAGCCCCAACGACAAGTTGCGCATCGTTACCCAGCGCTCGCCCCACATCGGCATCGTCACCGCTTACAACGACATGTTGTCTGCTCATGCGCCGTACGCGTCGTATCCAAACGTGATCAAACACGCCGCCAGCGCGCTGGGTGCCACGGTGCAAGTTGCGGGTGGTGTTCCGGCCATGTGCGACGGCATCACCCAAGGGTTGCCGGGGATGGAGTTGAGCTTGTTCAGCCGCGACGCGATTGCGCAGGCCGCAGCAGTTGGCTTGAGCCACGATGTGTTTGATGCCGCGCTCATGCTGGGTGTGTGCGACAAAATCGTCCCGGGCTTGCTGATTGCGGCCTTGCATTTTGGCCACCTGCCGACCGTTTTTGTCCCGGCTGGGCCGATGACGTCTGGGTTGTCGAACACTGCCAAGGCCAAAGTCCGCGAGGATGCGGCGCGCGGGTTGGTCGGGCGCAGCGATTTGCTCGATGCGGAGCAAGCGGCGTATCACAGCGTCGGCACTTGCACGTTTTATGGCACGGCCAACAGCAACCAAATGCTCTTGGAGGCCATGGGTTTGCATGTGCCAGGCTCCGCTTTTGTTCAGCCTGCCGGTGCGGACGGCGGCGCATTGCGCGAGGCGCTCACGCGCGAGGCCGTCAAAACGGTGCTGAAAGCCTCGCCCATTGGCGAGTTGGTCGACGAGCGCTGCATCGTCAACGCCATGGTGGCCCTCTTGGCCACAGGCGGCAGCACCAACCACTTGATTCATTGGGTCGCTGTCGCGCGCGCGGCGGGCATACAGATCAATTGGGATGATTTTGCTCAACTCTCCGATGTCGTGCCCTTATTGACGCGGGTGTACCCCAACGGCAGCGCTGACGTGAACGACTTTCAAGCGGCAGGAGGCCCCGGCTTGGTGATTGAAGAGCTGCTGGGCGGTGGATTCATGCACGCCGACGTGCGAACGGTCGCAGCTAACCTGCAGCCGTTTTGCGAAGTCCCGAGTTTGGACGGCGGCAAGTTGGCATGGAGTCGCGTTCCGAACAACGCCGTGCACTCATCCGAGTTTGCCGGGGTTGTGCGTCGCATTGGCTCGGTGCAAGGCGTTTTTTCGCTGCAAAGCGGCTTGCGGGTGCTCGCGGGCGAGCTGGGACGTGCGGTCATCAAGGTGTCGGCCGTGCCGCAAGACCGCATGGTGGTGCAAGCGGCGGTGCGGGTGTTTGACGACCAAGACCAAGTTCTGGCCAGTTTTAAATCAGGCGAGTTGGAAGCGTTTGCGCACGCCAACGCGGCCAGCAGCGGCCACGGTGAGCATGAGACGCTCGCCAGCAGCGGTGGTGTGATCTGTGTCGTGCGGTTTCAGGGCCCAGCCGCCAACGGCATGCCCGAGTTGCACAAACTCACGCCGCCGCTGGCTGTCATGCAGGCCAAGGGCTTGAGTGTGGCGCTGGTGACCGACGGCCGCATGAGCGGGGCCTCGGGCAAAGTACCCGCCGCGATCCACTGCACGCCGGAGGCGCTTCGCGGTGGGGGTTTGAGCCAAATTCAAGACGGCGACGTTCTTCGAATCGACACGAACACGGGGCAATTGAGCTTGGTTGGCGGCACTTGGGCCGGCCGCCAGTCGGTGGCCGCCCCCATCGCAGACCCGCATCAAACCTTGGGCCGCGCCCTTTTCAATAACTTTCGCGCAACCGTCACGAGCGCCGAATCAGGAGCCTGTTCATGGTGAGCCCATTCAAAATCCTGCCCAGCGTCTTAACCGCGGCCGATGTCATGACGGATCGCGCGGTCATTCCGGTCATCGTGTTGACCGAAGTCGCGCAGGCCATTGCACTGGCCCGAGCCTTGGTCGCTGGAGGCGTGCGCATGCTTGAGATCACGCTGCGCACCCCCGTGGCCTTGCAATGCATGCGAGAAATTGCCGCGGCCGTGCCAGAGGCCGTGGTCGGCGCGGGCACCGTCTGCAACCCCGCTCAAGCCAAAGCCGCCGTGGCGGCTGGCGCGCGGTTTTTGGTCAGCCCAGGCTACCTCTCAAACCTTGCGCACGCCAGTGCTGACTTGGGCGTGCCACTCTTACCCGGCGTTGCGACCGGCAGCGAAATTCTCCAAGTCATGGCCGACGGCTTGACGGCTGCCAAGTTTTTCCCGGCCATGCAAGCCGGTGGCGTGGGCATGCTCAAAGCGTTCGGCGGCCCGTTTGCCGACCTGGCGTTTTGCCCCACCGGCGGCATCACCCCCGACAACGCGCTTCAGTTTTTGGCCCTGCCCAATGTCAAATGCGTGGGTGGCAGCTGGCTGACCCCAGCCAATCTCATGGCCGCAGGCGACTGGGCAGCCATCACCGCGCTGGCGGCGGCTTCGACGGCGTTGAAATCTGAATTTTGACGACTTTTTGGCACTTGGTCACCGAATTCATTGAGTTTGTTGCTATTATTTTTGAATAGTCGCTGCGAAACCATCATCAGACTCGTGTCGCGCGATTTCTCCACAAAAGCTGATCGTCTTTCACCCATTTGCGGTATGGGCATCTGAGGGCTGTATCCATAGACTTCGGAGGTTCACTCGGAGGCCAAATGGATACCAACTCACAGCAACAGCTTCGGCACATCGGCGCAACGAACGCGACCAGTCGTGCTTGGCGCAAGGCGTGGCCGGTCAAAGCGACCGTTTGGGCCTTGATTCAAGCGACTTGCTTGCCCATGGGCTCGGCTTGGGCGCAGGCCATTGGCGGGCCGCCGAAGGGCTTGGGCACTGCGGTTGCGCCCAGCGCCACACCGGTGATCACCAGGGTACCGCAAGGCGGCTCGGTTGTTGCGGGCCAAGCGACGATTGTGGGTACTGGCAGCCGAGTTTCAATCGACCAAGGCACGAAGAACGCCATCATCAACTGGCAAAGTTTTGGTGTGGGACAGGGTAATTCGGTGGTGTTTCGCCTACCCAATGCCAGCAGTGCGACGCTCAATCGAGTGGTCGGCGGCAATTTGAGTGAAATCCACGGCAGCATTCAAAGCAACGGTGCGGTGTTCATCATCAACCCCAACGGCGTGTTGGTGGGTGCAACCGGGCGCATTGACACCGGGCGTTTTGCGGCCAGCACTCGCACTGCGGATTTAGACCGCTTCATGACAACCGGCCAGCTCGACTTGAACGGCCAAGGCGCAGGCTCTGTTGTCAATTTGGGCCATATTCAGGCGGCGTCGGGTGATGTTTTGTTATTTGGTTCCAGCGTTGGCAATGCAGGACAAATCAATGCCCGCAACGGCCAAGTGGTGCTGGCCATTGGTGACGCCCTGTCGCTGGCCCCCACAGCGCTGAGTCGCATCGAGGTGCGCGGCGTGAGCGCGCAGGGCAGCATCACCCAAAGCGGTTTGATTGAGTCAGCGCAGGCCAAGGTGTTGGCTGCTGGCGGCGCTTACGGCTTGGCCATTAACCAAACCGGCGTCATTCAGGCGCACGGGCTCGCTGGAGCGGGCGCACTGGTGCTGATTGACGCAGACGCGGTACTGGCCTCAGGCCACATCGCAGCAGCCGGTGGCCGAGTGCAAATCACGGGCAAACATATTGAATTGGTTGGCGCGCGAGTCGATGCGAGCAGCACCCAAGGCGGTGGCACTGTGCTCGTTGGCGGGGGTTGGCAGGGCAAAGACGCAACCGTGCGCAATGCGCAAACACTGCGAGTTGACGCAAACACCACCATCGACGCCAGCGCCAAAACCTCCGGTAGCGGGGGCACGGTGGTCGCATGGTCAGACGGCAGCACTCAGTTTGGCGGTACGGTTGCCGCGCGAGGCGGCGCGCTAGGTGGTGACGGCGGCAAGGTTGAAGTCTCAGGCAAGAAAAAACTCGACTACAGCGGCATCACCGACACCCGCGCACCACACGGCCAAACCGGTAGCCTTTTGCTCGACCCCGAAGACATGTGCCTGACCTACAGCACCTGCGCCATCGCCATCGCCAGCTATAGCGTTGTCAACATCGCCACGCTCACCGGCAATTTGGCGACCAGCGCCGTGACCTTGCAGACCGACGCAAATTTGGCGGGTAGCGGCAACATCGCGATTGAAGCACCGATATCGACTGGCGCGACCAACGCGCTGACGTTGAACGCGCATGGCGACATCACTTTGGCGAGCAACAGTTCAGCATCCACAGGCGGGCGAGTCACGCTGATCGCGGGCGGAAACGTCAATTTGTTGTCGGACTTGAAAGGCCAAGCCAGCTCAGGCACGGCGCTGTCGATTCAAGCGGGTGGCAACATTGCTATTGAGGGCCAAAGCTCTCGCGTGCAAGTGGGCACTGACGGTAACGCCAACGCCGTGTTGTCAGCGACTGGAAACATCAATATTGGCAATGGCAACAACGCAGGCTTGGTGGTGGCTGGCAATGCGGTGTCAATCACCGCCGGCGGGACGGTTGGGCTGGGCAACAGCGCCGCCAGCGGTGCGGCCATCTCCGCCGAGGGCTCGGGTACGGCCATCATGATCAAAGCAACATCGCTGAACAATACCTCTGGAGCGAATGCCATTGGCCCCATGTCGGTGGGTAGCCGCTGGCTGATTGGCACTGGAAGCCGCAGCGTAGACACCGTGGGCGGCCTGAGTGCCAGCTTTCGCCAGTACAACGCCACACTGGGCACCACCGCTGCAGCGCAAGCCACGGGCAATGGGTTTTTGTACGCCGATGCGCCAACGCTCAGTGTGGGGCTTGGCGGCGCAATCAGCAAAACTTACGACGGCACCACTGCAGTTACCGTCGGTGCGAGTAACGCGCTTGTCACGGGCGGCATCAATGGCGACACCGTTGTGGCCACCTTGGCGGCGTCTGCCAACTTTGCCGATAAAAACGCGGGCGCAAGCAAAACCGTCACGGGCAGCGTGATCAGTATGAGCGCCGCAAATGGCAGCGAAACGGTGTACGGCTACCAGCTCGGCAGCGCGATCGCGACTGGTGCAACGGCCCACATCACCCAAGCCACGCTCACGGCCAGCGGCCAAACGGCTGCCAACAAAACCTACGACGGCGGCACGATTGCGGCGGTGTCTGGCGGCGGTTTGGCTGGTGTGATTGGTGCTGATGTGGTGAGCTTGACCAGCGGTACTGGCACCTTCGCCGATAAAAACGCGGGAACGGGCAAGGTCGTCACCATCAGCGCCAACAGCTTGAGCGGTGTCGGCGCGGTCAACTACACCTTGGCCTCAACCAGTGCCATCACCGCGGCCAACATCACCCAAGCCACGCTCACCGTGAGCGCAAGCGCGGGCAGCAAAACCTATGACGGCAACACCACAGCGATCGTCACGTTGAGTGATGACCGCATCGCGGGTGACGCTTTGAGCGTGAGTGGTGTCGGTGTGTTTGCGAACAAAAACGCAGGCACGGGCAAGGCAGTGAACGTCAGCGGCATTGGCATCACAGGTGTTGATTCGGGCAATTACGTGCTGGCATCCAATAGCGCTGCCACCACCGCCAACATCAGCCAAGCCACAGTGAACGCCAGCGGCCAAACCGCAGCGAACAAAACCTACAACGGCAACACGGCCGCCGTGGTGACGGGCGGCAGCTTGGCCGGTCTGATTGGC
>JANOPN010000121.1:0-25656 GCA_031421855.1 Comamonadaceae bacterium | reverse complement strand
GGTGAGGCAGCCAAGAGCGCAAAAGCGCGATCAATCGAGCCAACGTCGACGAACACCACTGCAAGACCGCTGCAAGCGTTACAGCTGCGAGGAAACCAAGGGGTTACCCTAGTATGGGTTAAATCGGCTCACGGATTCAGGCAAGTGCCAAAAAAGCACTGAAACATCTCAAAACCCTCTTCTGGGCTCTGTAGCGCCCTCAGCGCCTCTGCGTTGAACTGCCCCGACCACCACCAAGCAAACCAGCGTCCGCCAATCGGCAAGGGGCCGGTATTGACCTGGATTGCCGCCTTCGCGGCGCCGACGGCGCGGGTGGCCTGGTTGATGATGCGTGGGGTCGTCGCTCGAAAGTGATAGCAGCTATCCCAATGAATCCGGTGACCAACGATTGATTTGTCCAATAATTTGTTCGCCGAAACTCATTTGCAATGGTTTTGACGGTTTGATGGGCGAAACCGAATCAACCTGGACTCGGCAGGCGGTGCGCTGAGCTGAGCATCGGGTCGATGATCGTGACTGGCAAATTCATTCAAGAGTGCCAGGGCCCCACATCTGGCAACCGCCCAGCCGACTCAGCGTGTTCAGCCAGACTCTGTGCCAGCAGGGTTTGGTGGTCAAAAGCCACATCGTCTCTGAGCTTGCGAGGTCGCTCTAAATGAATCTACCGGATGAGAGAATCGATTCAGATGAACGCATTGTTGCATCAAAAAAAATAGCAGTGACGTCAATGATTTCCGTGGCCGATGGCCTGTTTGAGGAAAAAGACTCCAGGCAGAGTCGCGAGTGCTCGGGTTGAGCGCAAAACTGGCAAAGAATCTGCGGGTACCCAGGTGTCGAAATGGCTTCGTGCGTGTATTCCAAGGGTAGACAGGGGTTTGACGGGTGATTTCGAGCCGCTTTGTGCGGTAAGCTGCCAGTCAGTTTGAAAACATGAGGAGTTGCCATGCGCATTGGCGTACCTGTCGAAACCACACCGGGTGAAACCCGAGTTGCCGTCACACCCGAGACGGTCAAAAAACTAGCTGCACTTGGACACACGGTTTGCGTGCAAAGTAACGCGGGTTTGAATGCCAGCGCCACCGACGCGGCCTACACCGCAGCCGGGGCCGAGATCACGGATGCCGTTGGTGCCCTGGGATGCGACTTGGTGCTCAAAGTGCGCTCACCCAACGGCGGTGAGCTTGCACTCATGAAGTCGGGCGCGAGTTTGGTGGGCATGTTGAACCCGTTTGATGCTGCTGGTCTTGCCGCCATGGCGGGCGCAGGTTTGCAAGGTTTTGCCCTTGAGGCCGCACCACGCACCACACGAGCGCAGAGCATGGACGTTTTGAGCTCGCAGGCCAACATTGCTGGCTATAAAGCAGTGATGCTGGCGGCAAACGCGTACCAAAAGTTCTTCCCCATGCTGATGACGGCGGCAGGCACGGTCAAGGCCGCCCGCGTCGTGATTTTGGGCGTGGGCGTTGCCGGTTTGCAAGCCATTGCAACCGCCAAACGCTTGGGCGCGGTCATTGAGGCCAGCGATGTTCGCCCCAGCGTGAAAGAGCAAATTGAGTCGCTGGGCGGCAAATTCATTGATGTGTCGTACGACACCGCTGAAGAAAAGGAAGCCGCAGTGGGCGTC
The DNA here is from genome assembly GCA_031421855.1 of Comamonadaceae bacterium. GTDB lineage: Bacteria > Pseudomonadota > Gammaproteobacteria > Burkholderiales > Burkholderiaceae_C > JAAFHN01. The sequence continues at coordinate 24,032 of JANOPN010000121.1, read as the reverse complement.
GGGGGATACGCCCGCCCCATGCCAGCCAGCTGGTTGGCCCGGCAAGCCGTTGAGGTTGCCAAGCGCGTGGCGCAGGCCGATATCGTGATTTCAACCGCATTGATTCCCGGTCGCGCTGCGCCGACCTTGGTGACCGAGGACATGGTTCGAAGCATGAAACCCGGCTCCGTCGTGGTGGACTTGGCCGCGGGCAAGGGCCCTGTCAATCCAGACGGCAGCGTCGGCGGCAATTGCCCAATCACGGTGGCCGATCAATCGGTCATGCGCCACGGCGTGACTTTGATTGGATTCACCAATCTGCCAGCCCTGTTGGCAGCTGATGCGAGCGCCCTGTACGCCCGAAACGTGCTGGACTTCCTGAAACTGGTGTTGCCAAAAGACGGCACCGTGACCGTGGACATGGCGGACGACATCGTCGCTGCTTGTTTGGTCACGCAAGGTGGCGAAGTCAAGCGCAAATAGCCGATTCGCACCAACGGCCAAATTGATCATCACCCTCACGCGGAGCCCGCCATGGACATTGTTTCCCCCACGATTGTCAACCTCATCATTTTTGTATTGGCCATTTACGTGGGCTACCACGTGGTTTGGACGGTCACGCCTGCGCTGCACACGCCGCTCATGGCGGTCACAAACGCCATTTCGGCCATCGTCATCGTGGGCGCGATGTTGGCGGCCGCGCTGACGGAGACCCCACTTGGGCGCACCATGGGTGTGCTGGCTGTGGCGCTGGCGGCGGTCAACGTGTTTGGCGGCTTTTTGGTGACTCGGCGCATGCTGGAGATGTTCAAGAAGAAAGAGCGCAAAGCGCCCGTCGTGGCTGAAGGAGATGCCAAATGACCATGAACATCGCGGTGCTGCTGTATTTGGTGGCCAGTGTCTTTTTCATCCAAGCGCTTAAGGGCTTGAGCCATCCAACGTCGTCGATCCGGGGTAACCTGTTTGGCATGGTCGGCATGGCGATTGCGGTGCTCACGACGGCGGCGCTCATCGTCAAGCAAACCGGTGGCGCGGGCCTGGGCATGGCTTACGTGATCGGCGCCTTGGTTGTCGGCGGATCAGCCGGTGCCATCATGGCCAAACGGGTCGAAATGACCAAGATGCCTGAATTGGTCGCCTTCATGCACAGCATGATTGGTTTGGCAGCTGTTTTTATCGCTGTCGCGGCAGTGGCCGAGCCGTGGGCTTTTGGTATCGCTCAAAAGGGTGAGTCGATTCCTGCCGGTAACCGGCTCGAGCTTTTCTTAGGCGCGGCCATTGGTGCCATCACCTTCAGCGGCTCGGTCATCGCCTTTGGCAAGCTGTCTGGCAAGTACAAGTTTCGCCTGTTCCAGGGCGCGCCGGTGTCGTTCAGCGGCCAGCACATGCTGAATTTGGTCTTGGGTTTGCTCACGGTTGGCTTGGGGCTGGTGTTCACCTTCACTGGCAATTGGACGGCGTTTTTTGCGATGTTGGCGCTCAGTTTTGTGCTCGGCGTGCTGATCATCATCCCGATTGGCGGGGCCGACATGCCGGTCGTGGTGTCCATGCTCAACAGCTACTCAGGCTGGGCGGCCGCCGGAATTGGCTTTAGCTTAAACAACAGCATGCTCATCATCGCAGGCTCGTTGGTGGGTAGCTCGGGCGCGATTTTGAGTTACATCATGTGCAAGGCAATGAATCGCTCGTTCTTGAATGTGATTTTGGGTGGATTTGGCGGCGAAGCCACCACCGCAAACGCAGGCGACCAACCTCAGCGCGTCGCCAAGAGCGGCAGTGCCGACGATGTGGCCTTCATTTTGGGCAACGCCGAGAGCGTGATCATCGTGCCGGGCTACGGCCTTGCCGTGGCGCGCGCGCAGCATGCCGTTAAAGAACTTGCCCACAAGTTGACTGCGAAGGGCATTTCGGTGAAATACGCCATTCACCCGGTAGCAGGACGCATGCCGGGGCACATGAACGTGCTCTTGGCCGAAGCCGAGGTGCCGTATGACCAAGTGCACGAGATGGAAGACATCAACGCGGAGTTTGGTCAGGCTGATGTCGCCATCATTTTGGGCGCAAACGACGTGGTCAACCCCGCCGCCATGATCAAGGGCAGTGCCATTTATGGCATGCCGATTTTGGAGGCCTACAAAGCCAAAACCGTGATCGTGAACAAACGCTCCATGGCGGCTGGTTACGCAGGGCTCGATAACGAGTTGTTTTATCTCGACAAAACCATGATGGTGTTTGGTGACGCCAAAAAGGTCGTTGAGCACATCGTCAAAAGCATCGAGTAACCGAGCCGTGCGACGCGGTCGCGCCCGAGCGAGCGAGGTTTGATCGTGACCCCTGAATCTGCAGCCGCAACGTGTGCCGCTGATCGACCGTGGCTGAGTTCGTACCCCAAGGGTGTACCGGCTGATATCAGCATGGGACAGTATTCGTCTTTGGTCGGGTTGATGGAAGATGCGTTTTCGCAGTACGCCGACCGCGTCGCCTACTCATTCATGGGTAAAAGCGTCAGCTACCGCGACACCGATCGGCAGAGCGAGGCGTTTGGCGCCTATTTGCAGGGTCTGGGTTTGGTTCGCGGCGATCGGGTCGCGATCATGATGCCCAACGTGCCGCAGTATCCGGTGGCCGTGGCCGCCATTTTGCGCGCCGGTTTTGTCGTGGTGAATGTCAACCCACTCTACACGCCTCGGGAGTTGCAACACCAACTGAAAGACTCAGGCTGTCGGGCCATTGTCATCATCGAAAATTTTGCCACCACACTTGAGCAGTGCATCAAAAAAACGCCTGTCAAGCACGTGGTTTTGGCGTCAATTGGTGACATGCTGGGTCTGATCAAGGGCGGGCTGGTGAATTATGTGGTTCGCCACAAAAAGAAGTTGGTCCCCGCGTTCAACTTGCCCGGCGCGGTTCGTTTCAACCACGCGTTGAAGCTGGGCGCAAAGTCGACCATCAAAAAGCCCGTGATTCAACTGGATGATGTCGCCGTGTTGCAATACACCGGTGGCACCACCGGCGTGAGCAAAGGTGCCGTCTTGCTGCACCGCAACATCATTGCGAATTTGCTGCAGTCCGAGGCATGGAACCAGCCTGCTTTTAAGGACATGCCCGCGACCGAACAGATCGTCGGTGTCGTGGCTTTGCCGCTTTATCACATCTTCGCATTCACCGTGAACATGATGCTGGGCATGCGCATGGGCGCGAAAGGCATTTTGATCCCCAATCCGCGTGACTTGGGCGCCGTGCTCAAAGAGCTGTCCAAGCACACGATACACACCTTCCCAGCGGTAAACACCTTGTTCAATGGTCTGGCCAATCACCCAGACTTCAGTACCGTCGATTGGCGTCATCTGAGGGTGTCGGTAGGCGGCGGCATGGCCGTGCAAAGTGCGGTCGCAGCGCTTTGGCTGCAAAAGACCCATTGTTCCATTTGCGAGGGCTACGGTTTGAGCGAAACCAGCCCCAGTGCCAGCTGCAATCCAATCGACAGCACCACGTTCACAGGCACCATTGGCTTGCCGATTCCGTCTACCAGCATGATTTGCTTGGACGATGAAGGCCAGGAAGTGCCTTGCGGCCAACCCGGTGAAATTGCAATCAAAGGCCCGCAAGTGATGGCCGGCTATTGGCAGCGCCCGGATGAGACTTCAAAGGTCATGACCGATGAGGGCTACTTTCGAACCGGCGACATTGGCACCATGGATGCGAACGGCTATTTCAAGATCGTGGACCGCAAAAAAGACATGATCTTGATCAGCGGCTTCAACGTGTATCCCAATGAGCTTGAAGAGGTCGTTTCCGCACTGGCTGGTGTCATGGAGTGTGCGGCCGTGGGTGTGCCCGACGACAAATCGGGTGAGGCAATCAAGTTGGTGATCGTCAAGAAAACTGACTCGCTGACCGAAGCACAGGTCAGGGCGCATTGCAAAACCCACCTCACTGGCTATAAACAGCCCAAAATCGTGGAGTTCCGAGGCGAACTCCCCAAAACCCCAGTGGGCAAAATTTTGCGACGAGAGCTTCGCGACAAATGACCGTCGCCATCATCAGCGCCCTGCTAGAGGAACAAGCGGGCTTGTCTGCGCTGTTAGTCGACAGAAAAGTCGTCGCTACCGCAGGGCGAAAGTTTCACTCGGGTTTGCTTTTTGGGCAACCGGTGGTGTTGGCTTTGAGTCGAATAGGAAAAGTGTCGGCCGCAACCACCGCAACCGTCCTAATCGAGCGATTTGAAGCGTCGGAAGTCATTTTTACTGGCGTGTCGGGTGGTATTCATCCGAAAGCCTTTGTGGGCGACGTGATTGTCGGCAGCGGCTACCTGCAGCACGACATGAACTGCTCGCCGCTGTATCCGCAGTGGGAAATTCCCTCTTACGGCCGCGCCGAATTCCCGGCAGATGCGGCTTTGCATGCGCGTGCCATGGTTGCGGCCGAAGCGGCGCACGAGCAGCTTGCGTTGCACCTACTGCCGCTTAGCAGCGCGCCAGTCACCCGCGCCCCAGTCGTTCACAGCGGATTGATCATCAGCGGCGATGAGTTCATTCAAAGCGAAGCAGGGCGTGAGCGCCTGTTGGCGGATCACCCCGAAGCACTCGCGGCCGAGATGGAGGGCGCGGCGGTGGCTCAAGTTTGCCTGGACTACGGCGTTGCATTCGTCGCGGTGAGGCTGATTTCTGACCGCGCGGGCGCCAACGCGGGCATCGACTTCAGCGCCTTCATCAAACGCCACGCCGCGCCATTTGCACTTGAGTTTGTGCGGCAAATGCTGTGTCAGCCCAAATCCGGTTGATCGCTCAGGACCTCAACGCAAGCGGCAGGTTCAGCAACAGGTTTTGGGGCTTGAGCTTCAATCGTTGCTCGCCGTCCATCGCCATTGCCAAATAGACAGGGCGTCCAGCGATGTCTGCGCGCATGTCGGCGGGCTCAACAAAGTTCAACGTAAATAAACTCAACATGCGCTGCGACATCTCCGCGTCGACCTCGTCGCCCCGGTAGAGCGCGTTGAGCACCGTGCTCGACTGCGCATCGAGACCGACGTGCCAAACCCAACGTTCGTCGTCGATTTCACGCGAAACCGTGATGCCGACTCGTGTCGCGTGAAAGTGAGCGATCCAAGCCTCCAACACGCGACACAACGCTGTCAAGCCCGCTTGCCCATGATTGAGGTTGAGCACGAGGTCGTGGCGTTCACCGCGCTCCCAGTAAATGCTGGCGTTTGCATCGGATAAAACGTCCAAGTCCACACTTCGTAGCGCGGCACCGCCTTGGCGCAGCAGCTCACCAATGCTGCCGAACCCGCCCGACAGGGCTTGTCGCTCCACCGTTTCGTCATCCGCCGCCATGACGGTGTGGCCCTCAGAGTCTTCTTTTTGAATCGAAATTTTCTGAGTTCGAAACAGCATTTCGGCGGCGCGCGCATGCACCGGGTTAATTTCGGCGTCCCCCGCGCCCAGGCTCAGCACGTTTGCCAGCAAAACTTGGGTCAACAGTTGAACAAACGTTGGCGCGACATCGACGCCCGAGCCTTGAAACAGCTGCATGTAGGCGGCTTCAACCGTGTCCGAGGCCATCAATCGCGCCCGAAACCGCAACCAAATGGCGATATTGGCGCGGGCATCTTCGTCTTGGATTGCGCTCAAGTCGCTGGAGCTTGGTTCAAACCGTGGATTGGCTTGAAGTCGGTCGTGCAAGTCGACTTCGGCTTGGCAACTCTCTGCCACCAAGGTCAGCTCAGGCCGATTGAGCATGTTGCGCAAAAAATCGTCGGTTAAGGTCAGTTGACCCGACGGAGTGCGCCTCAAAAGACGCCAGCCCGTGCTCGGCCAGAGCTGGAAATGTGTTTCTGGTATTGACGCCGAATTGAAGTGGTTGCTCACACTCGCACCTCGCCATTGCCCAAAACCACATATTTCAATGACGTCAACCCCAGCACGCCAACCGGGCCGCGCGCATGGAATTTGTCGGTTGAGATGCCAATCTCAGCGCCCAAACCGTACTCAAACCCGTCCGCAAAGCGCGTGCTGGCATTGACCATCACGCTGGCTGAATCCACTTCACGCAAGAATTGCTGGGCATTCGCATGGTTGTTCGTGATGATCGCGTCGGTGTGATGCGATCCATATTCATTGATGTGTGCAATCGCTTCGTCCACGCCATCGACCAGTTTGATGCTGATGATTGGGGCCAAATACTCGGCAAATAGGTCTTGCTCAGTTGCATCAACGAGTTTCGCCGATTTATCAAAGTTGATAGCATCAAACTCAATGGATCCGGTGACCAAAGGCCGAAAAAGCCTCATTTCTACGCTTTTGGCGGCAAAAAGGCTTGAGATTCGCGGCAAGAACTCAGCCGCGACGCTACGAGCAACCAACAAGCTCTCTAAGGCGTTGCACGGGCTGAATTTTTGCGTTTTTGCGTTGTCTACCACCCGAACCGCCATGTCGATATCGCATCCGCTGTCCACATAGGTGTGGCAGTTGCCGTCCAAGTGTTTGATGACCGGAACCTTTGCCTCGGCGCTGATTCGCTCAATCAAACCGCGCCCACCCCGTGGAATGATGACGTCCACGAACTGCGGCATGGCAACCAAAATACCGACTGCAGCTCGGTCGATCGTCGGCACCAATTGCACAGCATCGGTGGGCAGTTCGGCGGATGTAAGCGCTCGCTTCACCAGCTCAACCAGCGCGTGATTGGAGTGAAACGCTTCAGAGCCGCCGCGCAAAATACATGCGTTTCCTGACTTGGTTGCCAGCGAAGCCGCCTCAATCGTCACGTTCGGGCGACTCTCGAAGATCATCCCGAAAACCCCCAGCGGAACCCGCATTTGCCCGACGCGAATGCCACTTGGCATCTGCGTCAACCCACTGATTTCGCCAATCACGTCCGTCATCGCGGCCAATTGCTCACAGCCTAGTGCGCAGGTTTCTATTGAGTCTGCGTCCAAGGTCAAGCGCGCCAACATCGGGCCAGCAAGCCCCTTGGATGCTGCCTCGGCGCAGTCGACTCGGTTTGAAGACTGCAGAGATGCGACGTTTTCACGCAACAATGTTGCCAGCGATCGCAGTGCCTGTGATTTGCGAGCGGCCGTTGCGCGAGCCATAGCCGCACTCGCAACGCGTGCACGGCGGCCCAAATTCAGCATCACGTGCTCAATCGAAGCGACTTCTGGTTCAATCAATCCATCATTGCGAGAGTTCATGCGCAGATTTTGTCACGCAGACAGGCTGGCAAATGGCAAAGCGGGGCTTTGCAGGAGATTTCCGCCGTGTTTCGCAAGCCAAGGTCAGGGTTTTTGGAGAGCTACGCCAAGATAGTTGCTGACATCGCCAAAAAAGCGTGCCATAATCAAGGGCTTCGTGCTGCTTGCGGCATGTCACTTCCCAAACGGAGAGATTGAATCACTGCAAATCATTTGCGGTGGCAGATTTTGACGACGGGTCCAAGACTGATCAAGGTGCATTGCTGTTGGTAACAACCGCAAAACGCAATTGGCCAAGTTGGGAACTACACACAATGATTCAAACCGAAACCAGGCTCGATGTTGCCGACAACACGGGCGCCAAGTCCCTGTTGTGCATCAAGGTCATCGGCGGCTCTAAGCGCCGCTACGCGACCGTTGGCGACATCATCAAAGTCACCGTCAAAGAAGCCGCACCGCGCGGTCGCGTCAAAAAAGGCGAGATCTACAGCGCAGTGGTGGTTCGCACCGCCAAAGGCATCCGCCGTGGCGATGGCTCGTTGATTAAATTCGACGGCAATGCGGCGGTGTTGCTCAACAACAAGCTCGAGCCAATCGGCACGCGCATCTTCGGGCCAGTGACGCGTGAATTGCGTAACGAGCGCTTCATGAAGATCGTGTCGCTCGCTCCTGAAGTGATCTGATCGAGGTCAACATGAACAAACTGCGCAAAGGTGACGAAGTCATCGTGATCACGGGCCGAGACAAAGGCAAGCGTGGCACGATCAATCTTCGCAACAACGAAACCCACTTCGTCATTGACGGGATCAATGTTGTCAAAAAGCACACCAAACCCAATCCGCTCAAAGGCACGACCGGTGGCATCGTTGACAAGTCAATGCCCATCCATCAATCCAACGTAGCAATCTACAACCCAGCCACCGGCAAAGCAGACCGCGTTGGCATGAAGTTTCTGGATGACGGCAAAAAAGTGCGCGTCTTCAAATCCAGCGGCGAAGAAATCAAGGTGGCATGATCATGGCTGCTCGCTTTCAAGAAATTTACCGCACCAAGGTTGCACCTGACTTGATGACCAAGTTTGGTTACAAGTCGACCATGGAAGTACCCCGCATCACCAAGATCACACTCAACATGGGTGTGGGCGAAGCGGTGGCAGACAAAAAAGTCCTGGACAACGCCGTCAGTGATTTGACGAAAATTGCCGGACAAAAGCCAGTCACCACCAAAGCGCGCAAGGCCATCGCCGGTTTCAAGATCCGCGAATTGCTGCCTATCGGGTGCATGGTCACGTTGCGTGGTGTTCAGATGTACGAATTTTTGGACCGCTTCGTAACCGTTGCGCTTCCACGCGTTCGTGACTTCCGAGGTGTGTCGGGTCGTGCATTCGACGGTCGTGGCAACTACAACATCGGTGTGAAAGAGCAGATCATTTTCCCGGAAATCGAGTACGACAAAATCGACGCGCTCCGTGGCATGAATATCAGCATCACCACAACGGCTAGGACCGACGAAGAGTGCAAAGCACTGCTCGCTGGTTTCCGTTTCCCGTTCAAGAACTGAGGTGACTCGTGGCTAAACAAGCACTGATTCAACGCGAACTCAAGCGCACGACACTCGTCGCAAAGTTTGCAAAAAAGTACGCCGAACTCAAAGCGGTTGCTGGCAGCGCCAAGCACACAGACGCAGAGCGCGCCGCCGCTCGGGCTGGGTTGCAACAGTTGCCACGCAACGCGAACCCAACCCGTGGTCGCAACCGTTGCGACATCACCGGTCGTCCGCGTGGAACATTCCGTCAATTCGGTCTTGCTCGTGCCAAGATCCGCGAAATGGCTTTTGTCGGGGAAATCCCTGGCATGACCAAAGCCAGCTGGTAAGCGAGAGGACTCAAAAATGAGCATGAGTGACCCAATTGCCGACCTGTTGACCCGAATTCGCAACGCGCAAGCCGTTGCCAAAGTCACAGTTTCGGTGCCATCTTCCAAAGTGAAGATCGCTATCGCACAAGTCCTACAAGACGAAGGCTACATCGATGGTTTCCAAGTGAAATCAGCCGACGGGAAGGCCACGCTTGAGATTGTTCTCAAGTACTACGCGGGCCGCCCGGTCATCGAGCGCATCGAGCGTGTGAGCCGCCCCGGCCTGCGCGTATACAAACGCAAAGATGCCATTCCACAAGTCATGAACGGCTTGGGAATCGCCATTGTCACCACGCCCCAAGGCGTGATGACCGATCGCAAAGCACGCGCCACTGGCGTGGGCGGCGAAGTACTTTGCTACGTCGCATAACCGAAGCGTGAGAGGAAAAACACAATGTCTCGCGTAGGAAAAATGCCCGTTAGCGTCCCCGCAGGTGTGGACGTAACTTTGGGTCAAGATTCAATCAGCGTCAAAGGCGCCGGCGGTCAACTGTCTGTTGCTGCAAACGCCTTGGTCACTGTTACAAATGATGCTGGCAAGCTGAGCTTCGCGCCGGTGGACACCACTCAAGCAGCCAATGCGATGAGTGGCACCATGCGCCAGCTGGTCAACAACATGATTGTTGGTGTCACCAAGGGTTTCGAAAAGAAACTCAATTTGGTCGGTGTGGGTTTCAAAGCAGCTGCGCAAGGCTCAAAACTGAATCTTGCAATCGGCTACTCACACCCTGTTAACTTTGACATGCCCGCTGGCATCACGGTGACAACTGCGATCCCGACTGAAATTGTGATCAAAGGCGCTGACCGCCAGCGCGTTGGCCAAATTGCAGCTGAAATTCGTGCCGTTCGCCCGCCTGAGCCCTATAAAGGCAAGGGAATTCGGTATTCTGACGAGAAAATCGTCATCAAAGAAACCAAGAAGAAATAAGGGGCGGCAACATGTTGACGAAAAAAGAACAACGCCTGCGCCGTGCGCGTCAGACCCGTATTCGCATCGCGATTCAGGGCATCGCCCGTCTGTCGGTGAACCGTACCAACCTGCACATGTACGCTACTGTGTTCTCTGGCGACGGCACGAAAGTGTTGGCAGCTGCCAGCACTGCAGAAGCCGAAGTACGCAAGGAGCTCGGGACCGCAGGCAAGGGTGGCAACACCGCTGCTGCCGAGCTGATCGGTAAGCGAATTGCCGAACGCGCGAAAGCCGCTGGTGTGAATAAGGTCGCGTTTGACCGCGCAGGGTTTGCTTACCACGGCCGCGTCAAAGCGCTGGCTGAAGCCGCTCGCGGCGCTGGCCTTGAAATCTAAGGTCCAAGGACAACGATATGGCAAAAGTTCAAGCTAAAACTCAAGCAAAACCAGACGACGCTCGCGACGATGGCATGCGGGAGAAAATGATTGCGGTCAACCGCGTCACCAAGGTGGTGAAGGGTGGTCGTATTCTCGGTTTCGCCGCCTTGACAGTCGTCGGTGACGGCGATGGCAAGGTTGGAATGGGCAAGGGAAAGTCGAAAGAGGTTCCTGTTGCTGTCCAAAAGGCAATGGAAGAGGCCCGTCGCAACCTGAAACATGTGACCTTGAAAAATGGGACCTTGCACCACCGTGTGTATGGTCACCATGGTGCCGCTTCGGTCATGATTTCTCCGGCACCAAAAGGCACGGGTATCATCGCAGGCGGTCCTATGCGTGCCGTGTTCGAGGTGGTCGGCATCACCGACGTCGTAGCAAAGAGCCACGGTTCTTCGAACCCGTACAACATGGTTCGTGCAACGCTCGACGCATTTGCGAAAAGCACCACGCCTGGCGCGATCGCGTCCAAGCGCGGCAAAAGTCTCGAAGACTTGTTCGCGGCTTGATTGGAGTTATGAATGTCTAACACCCCAACCGTCAAAATCAAACTGGTTCGCAGCCCCATCAGCTGCAAAGAATCACATCGTGGCACCGTGCGTGGCTTGGGCTTGCGAAAGCTCAACAGCACCAGCGAACTGCAAGATACACCTGCAGTGCGCGGCATGATCAACAAAATTAGCTACTTGCTGAAGGTTCTGTAATGGATCTCAATACCATCGCTCCTGCCGCTGGCAGCAAGAAACCACGTCGCCGCGTTGGCCGTGGCATCGGATCGGGTCTCGGTAAAACCGCTGGCCGTGGTCACAAGGGTCAAAAGTCGCGTGCTGGTGGCTACCACAAGGTAGGTTTTGAGGGCGGTCAAATGCCTTTGCAACGTCGCTTGCCCAAGCGTGGCTTCAAGTCGCCCCTGTTGAAATTCAATGCTGAAGTCAATCTTCGCGCCTTGAGTTTGCTTGGCTTGACTGAAGTCAATTTGGATGCACTGAAGGCGGCCAAGCTGGTCGGATCAAAAGCGAAAGTTGTGAAGATCATCAACACGGGCGAATTGACACTGGCGATCAAGTTCGTTGGTATCGGTGCAACGGCCGCAGCCAAAGCTGCTGTCGAAGCCGCTGGCGGATCGTTCGCGTAAACCGACTCGTTGAGTACATAGAGCAACTGTGGCAACTAACCCCGCGCAACTCGCAAAAGCAGGAAAGTTCGGAGACCTCCGTCGTCGGCTGGTGTTCCTGCTACTCGCCTTGGTGGTGTACCGCATTGGTGCGCATATTCCCGTGCCAGGCATTGATCCAGTCCAGTTGCAACAGCTGTTCAAGAGTCAAGCTGGCGGAATCTTGAGTTTGTTCAACATGTTCTCGGGTGGCGCGCTGTCTCGGTTCACGGTTTTCGCTCTAGGCATCATGCCGTACATCTCAGCATCGATCATCATGCAATTGATGACGTATGTTGTACCGACGGTTGAACAGTGGAAAAAAGAGGGTGAAGCTGGTCGTCGAAAGATCACGCAGTACACCCGTTACGGTACGCTCGGCTTGGCGATATTTCAGTCAATCGGAATCGCAGTGGCTCTTGAGGCGTCAGAGCGTTTGGTATTGGCACCCGGTATCGGATTTCGCATCACCTGCGCGATGTCGTTGACTGCGGGTACGATGTTTCTCATGTGGCTTGGTGAGCAGATCACTGAGCGCGGGTTAGGTAACGGGATTTCAATCATCATCTTTGCGGGCATTGCCGCTGGCCTGCCCAGCGCTGTCGGCGGCATGTTGGAACTCGTCAGAACCGGTGCCATGGGTCCTTTGGTCGCACTGCTGATTGTTTTCTTGGTGATCGGTGTGACGTACTTCGTGGTGTTTGTCGAACGAGGGCAGCGCAAGATTTTGGTTAACTACGCGCGCCGACAGGTCGGCAACAAGGTGTACGGCGGGCAATCCTCCCATTTGCCACTCAAGCTGAACATGGCGGGCGTCATTCCTCCGATCTTTGCTTCGTCGATTATTTTGTTGCCAGCAACCGTGGTTGGTTGGTTTGCTACAGGCGATTCGATGCGTTGGTTGAAAGATGTTGCGGGCAGTCTGACACCCGGTCAGCCGATCTACGTAATTTTGCTTGCTGCTGCGATCATATTTTTCTGTTTCTTTTACACGGCGTTGGTCTTCAACAGTCGCGAAACAGCAGATAACTTGAAGAAAAGCGGTGCCTTCATACCTGGTATCCGGCCTGGTGACCAAACGGCAAAGTACATCGATAAGATTTTGCTCAGGTTAACGATGGTTGGGGCGCTCTACATCACGCTTGTCTGCTTGTTGCCCGAATTTTTGAATTTGAGGTTCTCGGTCCCGTTTTACTTCGGCGGTACGTCGTTGTTGATTGTTGTGGTGGTCACGATGGATTTCATGGCACAGGTGCAGAACTACATGATGTCGCAGCAGTATGAGTCGTTGCTCAAAAAAGCCAACTTCAAGGGTCCGCTGGGCTCATCCGGAATTTGATATTGTTTTAGTCGGATTGGCAGTTGCCTTTCCGCGTCGCTGGAGAAAAAGATGAAAGTCGCCGCATCAGTTAAGAAAATTTGTCGCAACTGCAAAGTCATCCGCCGCAAGGGTGTCGTTCGCGTGATCTGTACTGATCCGCGTCACAAGCAGCGCCAAGGTTAATTAGTCTAGAAACAACGTAGATCGTAGGAAAACACCATGGCACGTATTGCTGGTATCAACATTCCACCGCACCAACATGCAGAGATTGGCTTCACGGCCATCTTCGGTATCGGTCGGACCCGCGCACGCGAGATTTGTGAAGCATGCGGCATCGCATACTCAAAGAAGGTTAAAGACTTCACCGATCAGGACTTGGAAAAGATCCGTGACGCGATTGCTCGCTTCACGATTGAAGGCGATCTGCGTCGCGAGACAACGATGAACATCAAGCGTTTGATGGATATTGGCTGCTATCGCGGCTTTCGTCATCGCCGCGGTTTGCCAGTGCGCGGTCAGCGTACCCGCACGAATGCCCGCACCCGCAAGGGGCCGCGTCGCGCAGCCCAGGCTCTGAAGAAATAACCGAGGTTAAGCATGGCAAAAGCACCATCAAACAGCGCAGCACAACGTGTTCGCAAGAAAGTTCGTAAAAACGTTGCGGACGGCATCGCGCACGTTCACGCGTCGTTCAACAACACGATCATCACCATCACCGATCGCCAAGGTAACGCTCTGTCTTGGGCATCATCGGGTGGACAGGGATTCAAAGGCTCACGTAAGTCGACACCGTTCGCTGCACAGGTAGCCAGCGAGGTCGCTGGTCGCGCTGCGATGGAGCAGGGCATCAAGAATCTTGACGTCGAGATCAAGGGCCCCGGACCTGGTAGGGAGTCGTCGGTTCGGGCGCTTGGCGCGCTTGGTATCCGCATTGCGTCGATTGCTGATGTGACGCCCGTACCACACAACGGCTGCCGCCCTCAAAAGCGTCGCCGGATCTAAACACTGATTTAGCTTGATCGCGTAGCGGTCGGGCTATAATCGTTGGTTTGCCGCGTCATGCGGCATTTTTCGTCTGCGTCGCACGCTTGTGATGCAGTTCTCGGTAAGCCCACCGCTGGCGTTGCTGCCAGCTCCTGCGCCTCAGTCGCAGCAGAAACATAAAGGATGCGTCGTGGCACGTTTCATCGGTCCTAAGGCCAAACTCTCCCGCCGTGAAGGCACAGACTTATTCCTGAAGAGCGCACGCCGCGCCATCAGTGACAAGTGTAAATTAGACACCAAGCCTGGTCAACACGGGCGCACCAGCGGTCAGCGCACGTCTGACTTTGGCTTGCAGTTGCGCGAGAAGCAAAAAATCAAGCGCATGTACGGCGTGTTGGAGCGTCAGTTCCGTCGTTGCTTCGAAGAAGCCGACCGCCGCAAGGGCAACACGGGTGCAAACTTGCTGAGCTTGCTCGAGTCGCGTTTGGACAACGTTGTTTATCGCATGGGTTTCGCTTCAACTCGCGCTGAAGCGCGTCAGCTCGTGTCGCACAAGCAGATCGTGTTGAACGGCAATGTTGCCAACATCGCATCGATGCTGGTTAAAGCCGGTGACACGGTTGCGGTGCGTGAGAAATCGAAGAAGCAAATTCGTGTGCAAGAGGCGCTGTCGCTGGCCGAGCAAATTGGTTTCCCAGCTTGGGTGGACGTAAGCAAGGACAAGGCCGAAGGCGTGTTCAAGAAAGCCCCAGATCGCGACGAGTTTGGCCAAGACATCAACGAATCGCTGGTTGTCGAGTTGTATTCACGCTGATGCTGCCTCAGCAGCAGGTGTGATTTCGCCTGTTGCTGTCGCGGTTAGTTCATTTTGTCCGGATCAATTCCAACGAACATCGTTCGTTGGGGTGTCTACCAGCCTTATCGGCGTAACGTGCCGAGGGCATTTTTAGGAAGACTGCATGCAAACGAATCTGCTCAAACCCAAAGCCATCCAAGTCGAGCAAATCGGCCACAACAAAAGCAAGGTCACGCTTGAGCCGTTTGAGCGCGGCTACGGCCACACTTTGGGTAATGCTTTGCGCCGTGTTTTGTTGTCGTCTATGGTGGGCTATGCGCCGACCGAGGTGACGATAGCTTCTGTGTTGCACGAGTACTCTTCGATCGACGGCGTTCAAGAAGATGTCGTCAACATTTTGTTGAACCTCAAAGGCGTTGTGTTCAAGTTGCACAACCGCGATGAAGTCACGCTGAGCTTGCGCAAAGACGGCGAAGGCGCCGTAACCGCCGCAGACATTCAGACCCCGCACGATGTCGAGATCGTCAACCCTGACCACATCATCGCGCATTTAGGTCAAGGCGGTAAGCTCGACATGCAAGTCAAGGTCGAAAAAGGCCGTGGCTACGTACCAGGCAGCATGCGGCGTTACGCGGATGAGCCAAACAAGGGCATTGGCCGCATCGTTTTGGACGCTTCCTTCTCGCCCATTCGTCGCGTCAGCTACGCCGTTGAAAACGCTCGCGTTGAACAGCGTACCGACTTGGACAAGCTGGTCATGGAAATCGAGACCAATGGTGCAGTGACCGCAGAAGACGCGGTTCGCTCGTCGGCCAAGATTTTGGTCGAGCAATTGGCCGTGTTTGCGCAACTCGAAGGCAGTGAACTGGCGGCATTTGATGCGCCAGCTCCGCGCGCGGCGACGAACTTTGACCCCATTTTGCTGCGTCCAGTCGACGAGCTTGAGTTGACCGTTCGTTCGGCTAACTGTCTCAAAGCGGAAAACATCTACTACATTGGTGATTTGATCCAACGCACCGAAAATGAGTTGCTGAAGACACCGAATTTGGGTCGCAAATCACTCAATGAAATCAAGGAAGTGCTCGCGTCGCGCGGCTTGACCTTGGGCATGAAGTTGGAAAACTGGCCACCTGCTGGGCTGGACCGCCGCTGATCGGCATTGTTGGCGCGGCTCGGCCGTAGCTTGACGCGCCAGCAATATCAGCAACTCGCCAGTACCTGACACGGCTGGCGTTCATTAAAAAAAAGGAATTCACATGCGTCACGGAAACGGACTTCGTAAACTCAACCGCACCAGCGAACACCGCGCTGCCATGCTTCGCAACATGATGAACTCGCTGCTTACGCACGAGGCCATCAAGACGACGCTGCCCAAGGCAAAAGAGCTGCGTCGCGTGGTTGAGCCCATGATCACGCTAGCCAAGGTCAAAACCGTGGCGAATCAACGCTTGGCATTTGATCGTTTGCGCGACCGCGACGTTGTCGTTAAGTTGTTTAACGACTTAGGACCACGCTTCAAAGAGCGCGCTGGTGGCTACACCCGCATCCTCAAGATGGGTTTTCGCGTCGGTGACAACGCGCCAATGGCATATGTTGAGTTGGTTGACCGCGCATCAGATGCTGCTGCAGCTGATGAAGCAAAGGCTTAATATAAATTGTTGTGACTGAGAACAGGGGTTGTACGAATCAGTCCCGTGTTTCTGTTATACTAGACACACAGACGCGGAGTGGAGCAGCCTGGTAGCTCGTTGGGCTCATAACCCAAAGGTCGTAAGTTCAAATCTTGCCTCCGCAACCAAACTTTAAAAACCTGTTGAGTTCGCTCAGCAGGTTTTTTTTTGCCGATTCGTTGCTGCTCGCATCGATTTGATTGAATCAATCTTCAACCTGGCAAAACCGTGACGGCAAAACCCGTGGTTATTGACACCAACATCGTCTTAGACCTTTGGGGGTTCAACGATCCCGCAACGCATGCGCTGCGCGACGCACTTGTCGCAACGGTGGCGTTGGATCGGATAGAGAATTCGCAATCCGTTGTCGCTGCGCCAGCGTCCCTGAAGTGGATCGCAACCGCTGCAATGCGTGCTGAGTTGTGCTGTGTGGTGAGCCGGCCCCATCTTCAACAAGCGTTTGCTGCCCACGGCGGCGATCACCAAGCTGTCATCGATGCGTTTGACTTGCTGGCGCGCTTGGTTGCTGAGCCAGCCGCTCAGCCTGTGACGAACGCGATTCGTTGTACCGACGCGGATGATCAAAAATTCATTGACCTTGCACTTGCTCACTGTTGCCCGCTTTTGTCAAAAGACCGTGCGGTCTTGAAGCTGCGAAAACGGCTGTCCAAGCGTGGAGTCGATGTTGATAGTCGGTGGATTAGCCGTGAAGCGGTTGAAAATCATTAAATATGAGCGAAAACAAGCGGTGGTCGCCGTATCCATTGATTTTGATGCTATCAAAATAGTATTTATTGACTACCCTTCACGCATCGCAAAACTCTCGGCACGGGCCGTTGGCCAATAGTATTTGTAGACGTTGTGTTGCTGCACTAATTTGTCTGCGTCTAGCAACGATCCCGGCACGACATGTGGCAGCAAGTTGCGCAGCAGCCGAACTTGCCCGTCATCGGCGCGGCGAAGGATGTGGCTGTCGTTGATGTCGCTCGGGTGCTTCAGACCGGCAGCTTGAACGATTTCTTGCAACGCCTTGAGCGTGTTTTGGTGAAAGTGGAAGACTCGATCTGACTTGTCCGGAACAACCAAGGCCTGCTGGCGCTGGGCGTCCTGGGTGGTCACTCCGGTTGGGCAATGGCCCGTGTGGCAGCTTTGCGCCTGAATGCAACCCAAGGCAAACATGAAGCCGCGCGCGCTGTTGCACCAATCTGCGCCAAGCGCAATCATGCGGGCGATGTCAAAGGCGCTGACGACTTTGCCAGCACAACCAATTTTCACTTTGTCGCGCAACCCCACGCCCAAGAGGGTGTTGTGAACCAAAAGCAAGCCCTCTTGCAGCGGGGCACCGACGTGGTCGGTGAATTCAAGCGGTGCCGCGCCGGTGCCGCCCTCCGCGCCGTCAACGACAATGAAATCAGGACAGATGCCGGTTGCCAACATCGCCTTGACAATCGCGAACCACTCCCACGGGTGGCCGATGCAAAACTTAAAGCCGGTGGGCTTGCCGCCTGACAGCGTGCGCAGCTTGTCAATGAATTGCAGCATCTCAATCGGGGTTGAAAACGCGCTGTGCGCCGCCGGTGACACGCAGTCGACACCAACGGCCACGCCGCGCGCTTTGGCAATCTCAATTGTCACCTTCGGCCCCGGCAGTACCCCGCCGTGGCCCGGCTTCGCGCCTTGGCTGAGCTTGAGTTCAATCATTTTGACTTGTTGCATCGCCGCGTTCTCAGCGAACTTGGTTTCGTTGAAACTGCCGTCATCGTTTCGACACCCAAAGTAGCCCGATCCAATTTCCCAAATCAAGTCGCCGCCAAATTGCCGGTGATAGGTGCTGATGGACCCCTCGCCGGTATCGTGTGCAAAGCCACCGCGCTTGGCCCCTGAATTCAGGGCCAAAATCGCGTTCGCGCTCAGCGCCCCAAAACTCATCGCGGAGATGTTGAAAAGGCTCGCGCTGTAAGGCTGCGAGCGGCCGGCGCCAATCGTCACCCGAAAATCGTGGCTGGCCAGCGTCGACGGCATCATGCTGTGGTTGATCCACTCATAGCCCTCACGCGATACGTCAAGCTGGGTGCCAAACGGCCGTTTGTCGCTGTCGCCCTTGGCGCGCTGGTACACCAAGGAGCGCTGCGCACGTGAAAACGGCGCGGCATCGCTGTCGCTCTCCAAAAAGTACTGCCGAATTTCGGGTCGAATGAACTCCAACAAATAGCGAAAGTGGCCAATCACGGGGTAGTTGCGAAGCACCGCTTTTTTGGTTTGTTTGAGGTCGTAGATCCCCAATCCGCTCAGGCCAATGAACAACAGCGTCCACAGCAGGCCGACGCCAAACGCCGCCATGCAAAACACACCCAGCAGCGCAAAAAACATGCACAAGCCCAACGCAGTCAAGCGCACTGGATACAGGGCGTTGAGTCGATCCATCATGATGGCTCCACGAAAAACGAGTGCAAAGCCGACGCAACCTCGCCCGGCAGCTCCTCAGGGATGAAATGCCCCGACGCCATTTTTTGACCGGTCACGAGCGCGTCACACTGAGATTGCCACAGACCAATGGGCTCGAAAAGACGCTCAACCACGCCCCGTGCGCCCCAAATGACGTGAAGCGGGCACGCGATGCGCTCACCTGCGTCGCGAGACGCTTGGTCATGGGCCAAGTCGATGCCCGCGCTGGCTCGGTAATCCTCGCACTGGGTGTGGATGGTTTGCGGCGTGAAGCAGCGATCGTATTCAGCCAGTGCCTCAGGCTCCATGAATGCGGTGCCCGCTCCGCCCCAGCCGCCCAATTTGGTGCGCAAATAGTCGTGCGCACAGCAACCGATCATGGCCTCGGGCAAGGGCGCGGGCTGGATCAAATGAAACCAGTGGTAGTACGCCCGAGCAAACGCCATGTCGGTGCGGGCGTACATGTCCAGTGTTGGCGCGATGTCAATCAGGCAAAGCCGCGTTACTCGGCTTGGATGGTCCAAAGTCAGGCGGTGCGCCACGCGGCCGCCTCGGTCATGGCCACACAGGCCAAACGCCCCCAGTCCCAAGTGATCAGCCAACGCAATGATGTCGCCGGCCATGTGTCGCTTGCTCATTTGAGCGTGGTCAGCCTCGTCGGCGGGCTTGAACGAGTCGCCGTAACCCCGCAAATCAGGCATCACCACGAAGAAGTTGTCGCTCAAAGCCAGTGCCACACGTCGCCACATCGCGTGCGTTTGAGGAAAGCCATGCAACAACACCAGTGCCGGGTTATGGCGCTGACCTTGGGTGCGGTACGCGACCTTGCCTTGAGCCAAGTCGACGAAAAGAAGCGTCGATGGGCTGGGCGATGTGCTGCTGGGTTCATGCGGTTCAGGTGACATGCGTGCCATCTTACGACGCTCACTCGGGTTGGGCTGTCGTCAACTGTCGATATTCAATCTTGCAATTCTGGGTAACGCATTCATGACCTGTTCAAACCCGCGAGGTTTGCCAAGAATCTAGCCCGATAGCAACCCCAACCCAGATAGAAAGACTTCCATTGAAACGCCGCACATTCATTCGTTTGGTCGGTGGTGGCACCGTCGCCGCCGCCGTTGCGACACAAACCACGGGATGTCAAGTCTCGAGCACTTACCCTGCAGATGCCGTCGAGGCGTGGGCTGGGCCATCAGCGCAGCTTGACCCACGCCGATGGGCGCTTGCGCATGCCATCACCGCACCCAACCCCCACAACCTGCAGCCTTGGTTGGTTGACTTACGCCAAGATTCTGTCATCACGATCTACACCGATCCAACCCGTGTGTTGCCGCAAACAGACCCGTTTGGTCGTCAAATCATGGTGGGGCACGGTGCCTTTTTGGAGCTACTCGTCATGGCGCTTGCGCAACGTGGGCTCAACGCCGAGGTTCAGCTTTGGCCCAATGGCGAAATGCCCGCGACCTTGACCCAATGGGATCGGCGCCCGGTTGCCAAACTGACGCTGACGCCGCAAAAAGCGATTAATGCAGCTCAAACCGCGCTCTTTGCACAGGTGCTTAAACGCCACACCCCCAAGGCCGCATTCGACGTGGGCCGCGCCGTTGATGCCAACACCCTGAGAGCATTGGTTGGGTCGCTCGACACCAAGGCCACTGCGAGAGTCATGTGCGCCGGTACGGTTGACGCGGCGGCCATCGGCACCCTGAGGTCGCTTTGCAACGACGCGGGCACAGTCGAAATCAACACCGACCGAACCATGCTGGAGAGCATGAAATTGCTTCGGGTTGGCCCAGCCGAGATATCCACGCACCGCGATGGCATCTCGATCAACACCCCGTTCATACGCGCAATTCACGCTGTCGGCCTGCTAGATCGCACCAACGCACCTCAGCCCGGCGACACCGCGCACCAAACGGCCGTGCAGCGGTTTGGCGAGCAAGCGCTCACCGCCATGGGTTTCGTGTGGCTGTCAACGCCCGGCAACACCCGAAGCGACCAAATCGAGGCTGGTCGTGCCTATGTTCGCCTGCAACTGAAAGCGGTTGCGCTCGGAGTCGGCATTCACCCCTTGAGCCAAGCCTTACAAGAGTTTCCAGAAATGGCTGCGCACTACGCCAATGTGCACCGCCAATGCTTGCAAAAGCCCGCGCCAGCTGGCCCGAGAGACGACACCCTGCAAATGCTGTGCCGCCTGGGCTACCCCGTCCAACCAGCAATCCCCACGCCGCGCAGACCGCTGGCCGTGTTCCAAATGGCCTGAAGGCATGGATTTGATGAGAAATTCGTCCTTGGTCTCCGGATTCATTAGGTTTGTTGCTATCAAATGATGAATAATTTCTCGGTTGGT
The DNA here is from genome assembly GCA_031421855.1 of Comamonadaceae bacterium. GTDB lineage: Bacteria > Pseudomonadota > Gammaproteobacteria > Burkholderiales > Burkholderiaceae_C > JAAFHN01. The sequence continues at coordinate 2,879 of JANOPN010000121.1, read as the reverse complement.
CCCCACGGGCAACACTCTGAGAGTCCGTTGCATTCGGTGATGTGTTGCGTTTTCGAGTCACATCGTCCGTTTCGGTCAAGACGAACGACAGCAATCGCACGACATTTTTGCTCGAACAGACGAAAATTTAGAGTCACGCACAACGTGCATCAAAACCACTCAACACACGCGTTTTGCAAAGCCCGCGAACCCATCCGGTTTCGTGTCTCTTCCTCTCTTCATTCCTAATCATGACCCGCACCATACGCCTCACCCCGATCATGCAATCCCTCGCGGTTGTTGTCGGCGGCACCATCATGGCTACTTCAGCGTTTGCGCAAGCCCAGCCGACTCAAAAGCAAGATCGAATCGAAGTAACCGGCTCCAACATCAAACGAACCGATCTCGAAGGCCCGCTGCCAGTCGACGTGATCACCCGCGCTGACATCGAGCGCAAGGGCGTGACGACGACGAACGAGTTGATCCGTTCGCTGCCTTACATGTCAAGTTTCAACGATGAGCTGACATCAAACAGCCCCAACGCCACCGGCACCGCCTCGGTTGGCTTTCGTGGGCTTGATGGCAACCAAACCGTCGTGTTGCTCAATGGTCGGCGCTTGGCCAGCTACGGGTTTGACGGCGCTTTCATCAGCTTGAGCACCATTCCCTTGGGGGCGATTGACCGTGTTGAAGTGCTCAAAGACGGCGCAGCCGCTGTTTACGGCGCCGACGCCATCGGCGGCGTGGTTAACTTCATCACCCGCAAAGACTATCGCGGAGCCGAGGTCGCAGCCTCGTTTGGCAAGTCGTCACGCGGTGACAGCGACGAGACCAACATGACGGCCACTGGCGGCTATGGCAATTTGTCCAAGGATGGTTTCAACGTCTTGGCCAACGTCAACTACTTCAAACGCGAACCGCTGAATAACTTGGACCGCGAGCGCACACGCACCGCTGATTTCCGCCGTTTTGGTGGCAGCAACCAACTGTCAACCTTTGCGCCGTCAGGCAACTTCACCAACCCGGCAACCGGCTTGTCGCGCCCATTTGGTGCATGCGATCCCGCTTTGCTGGTGTCGCCTTCGCCGCTGACCCCCGGCGTTGCAGGCAGCGCATCGTGCTTGTTTGACTTCGCTCCGTTTCGTTCGACCGTGTTTTCAGCCGAGCGCGTGGGTGGTTTACTCTCAGGCCGCCTAGCCGTTGGCGCTGAAATGAACGCATTTGCTGAATTGATGTGGGCTAACTCAAAGTCGTTTGCATCCGCCGCAGGCGCGCCAGGCAACTTCACCTTGTCTGCAACCAACCCCAACAACCCGTTTGGCGTGGGCATCACGGTTCGTGGTCGCCCGCTCCAAGCCGGTCCTCGCACAACGGACAACGACAACACGGCAACTCGCTTCTTGGCCGGTTTGGAGGGCTCGCTTGGTGCCTATGACTTCAACGTTGCCGTGGGTCAAGCCCGCAACAAAGTCGTGAATACCGACGGCGGCTACTTCTTGCTTGATCGCATGAATGCCGCGATCGCCAATGGCTCGTTTAACCCGCTGGTCACGACCAATCCGCAGTCTGTCATTGACTCGATCAAGTCAACCGACGCACGCCAAGGCGAGACCAAAAACACCTTTGTCGACGGCAAAATTTCTGGCGAAATCATGAAACTCGCCGGCGGACCGCTTGGTTTCGCAGTGGGTTTGGTCACCGGCACCGAGTCCATCTCTGACGTGCCAGGCCCGCAACAGCGCGTCGGAAACGTCTTTGGCAGCATTCAGCAATCTCAAGTGGTCGCCGACCGCAAGCTCACGGCCGTTTACGCAGAGCTCGCAGCGCCCATCAGCAAGCAGCTCGAAGCCCAGTTCGCCGTGCGCCACGACAAATACGACGCCGCCAGCTCGACAACGCCCAAGATTGCCCTTCGCTACCAGCCCATGCAAGCGCTCTTGATGCGCGGCTCCGTCTCGACCGGCTTCAAAATGCCGTCACTGCGTGATTTGTTTGGTGGTCTGAACCAAAGCGCCGACTCGGTGCAAGACTTCCCCGGTTGCGCCGCTCGCAACGTGGCGGCGAGTGCTTGCCCACGCTTGCAATATGACCGATTCTCCGGCGGCAATGCACTGCTTAACCCTGAAAAAGCGCGCAGCTACAACTTCGGTATCGTCGTTGAGCCAACCAAAGATTTGAGCTTCGGCGTCGACTACTTTGCCATTAACAAAACCGACGAAATCGGTTTGGTGCCCACCCAGTTCGTGATCGACAACGTCGCCTACCGCCCAGGCGCAACCACCACGCTCAACGGCAACCCCGCGTACTCGGTCACCCGCAACGCAGGCGGCACGATCACCGCAGTCAACACGGCCAATGGCAATTTGGGCCAGCGCAAGATTCGAGGCTTCGATTTGACCAGCACGATCAAATCCCAGGTCGCCAACGGTCGTTTGACGATCACGCCCAGCGTGACCTACTACACCCAGTACGACTACGCTGACATTCCAGGCTCACCGCTGTACTCGCGTGAGGGCTTGCTGAATTTGCCACAGTGGAAGTCAACCGTGGCCCTCAACTACGCGCGCGGCTCATGGGACGCCACCATGACCCACACCAACCTGGCTCGCATGTATGACAAGCCACAAAGCACGGCAGCGACCCCAGTGACCGCTGCCACGCCAATCATAGGCAACTACGGCACCTGGGATTTGGGTCTCGCTTACAGCGGCATCCGAAACATGCGTCTGTCGCTCAGCGTGAAAAACCTGTTCGACTCCGAGCCAGGCTTCTCAAACACCGACACGCGAACCCTGGGTTTCGCACAGGTGCATGACATCCGTGGTCGCTTCTTCCAGTTTGGCGCGAACTACAAGTTCTAATCCGAACGGTGATGGTTTGATGGCGACTGAGTCGGCGAA
>JANOPN010000120.1:0-4946 GCA_031421855.1 Comamonadaceae bacterium | reverse complement strand
CAGCTCGGCGATGCTGACGCTGCAAATAGCGGCGCGATCAGCAAGCATCAGCGCCTCGACTCGGTTGCCCAATGCGCCGTTGTGTGCCCTTAAAAAATCAATCCACCCGCAGGTGTCGATCAAGACGAGTTGCGAGGCGTGAGCTGTCACGATGCACGCTTTTGAGAGGCATCTGTTTCCAATTGTGCTGCAGACAGTTCGCGTCCACGCAACTCGCGCCAGTCATCTTGGATGTCGACTTTGCCGCGCAAGGCGAGCGCCTTGTCTTTGCGTGCTTGGCGAAGGTAGGCATCGATGGCAAGGCGAACCGCTTCTACGGCATTTTTCTTCCCAGAAAACTGCATCAATTGCTGAAAAACAGAGTCATCAATGGTAAGGGTTGTTCGCATGTGGGTGTGCTCCTTTTGCGCATCATTTTAAACCCAGATTGATGATGCTGCTGGTTTGCTATGGGGCATCCACGGCTCGATCGATCAACCCTTGCGCTCAAACCGGGTCAACATAGGCGCATGTTGGGTTTGCCACCGGGTGATGGCGGTTTTGGTACCGGTGCCGAGGGCAAAAACCTCTTGCCAAAAGGCGAGGCTGAGTTCGCGCGTGGCGAGCTTGATTTTGGGGTTTTGCTCGATGCCACCGGTGCCCATGCGATCGGTGAAGACGCTGTGGCTGCCGCCTGTGAATACCGCCAGTGTTTTGACGGCGCTTCCAATGTGGGTGTAGATGGCTTCGCGGTCTTGCACGCCAGAGCCGTAACCGGGGATGTTGATGTCGTCGGCGGTCGCGGTGATGTGCAGGGTGGGGATGTCGATGGCTGCGACTATTGCGTGGGCTTGGGGTTCGCGGTAAAAAGGCGGTGCGCTGAGGAGCACGGCGGCTTTTATGCGGTCGTCGCGCAGGTTGAGCACTTGGTCTTCGCGCGGCACACGGGCACCGGACAGCAGCATGGCGGTGTTGGCTCCATACGAGTGTCCGGCGGCGGCGATGCGCTGCGGGTCGATCCGGCTGCTCAAGCGCGCATCGGCCAAAACTTGGGTGAGGGCAAAGCTGGCGTCTTTGGCGCGGTCGATGGCTTCGCTCTCAGCGGCGGCGCTTTGCAGCCGCGTGAGCATCATGATGGGGTTGCCAAACCACACCGAGCGGTCGCTGCCGACGTGTTGCAGGTGCAGTGCAGCAAAACCGTTGGCGGCCCAGTATTTGCCTAAATAAGAGTAGCCCTCGCGCGAGCCGCCGATGCCGTGCGAGAAAACGACCAGCGGCACCGTGGCGCTCAGTGGGTTCGCCCCGGCTGGTAGATACAACTTTGCAGCGACTTTTCGCTGGCGGCTGGTGTCGGTCCACTCCAGCAACTCGGCGCTGTAGGTGTCTGACTTGGGCGCAGGAACGGCTGAGTCGAGTGCAAACGTGCGGGTACGCGACGCGGCACTGGGCTGGCTTGGGGCTTGCGGGTCGGTCTGGGCGCGCGCTGCGTTGGCACCCAAAAGCAAGCCGGCCAGCAGGGTGCAACTCAGTGAGCGGCGGGTTATTTGTGGGGTTGTGGCATGGATTTTGGCTTGCATAGCTGCCATAGATGTGTGCATTGACCGGAAGTTCAAGACAATGGCGCGATGCAGCAAGCCAACCCCCCACCCAAACACGCAGCCCAGGCAATCGGGCTGGCTAGCGGCTTTGCCCCGCGCCTGCCGCTGGCGGTGGGTTTCAGCGGCGGCGCGGACTCGACGGCCTTGTTGCTGCTGGCGCATGCCCGTTGGCCGGGGCAGGTGGTGGCGGTGCACGTTAACCACGGCTTGCAGGCGGCGGCGAGCGAGTTTGAGGTGCATTGCCGCGAGTTTTGCGAGTCACGCGGCATTGCACTCGTTGTGGCCCGAGTCAAGGCAACGGGCGGCGTGGGCGACAGCCCCGAGGACGCCGCGCGTCGGGCGCGCTGGGGGGCTTTTCTAGCGGCTTCTGGTGTTGTAGGCGTTGATGGGGCGGATCCGGATGCACGTCTCCCTCTCCCGCGGGGAGAGGGCCGGGGTGAGGGTGTTTTGACGCATCAAACCCTCAATTTTGATAAAAATATGCCATTGGTCTCCGGATCCATTGAGTTTGTTGCTACTAAAAGTATAGCAGTTGGATTCACTGATATCGCGCTAGCTCACCACGCTGACGACCAAGCCGAGACGGTTTTGCTGGCCTTGTCGCGTGGCGCGGGCTTGGGCGGCTTGAGCGCCATGCCTGCGCGGCGGTCCAAAGACGGCTTGGTGGTGCATCGGCCCATGTTGCATTTGCGCGGCGATGAGATTCGGGCTTGGCTGAGCGGTCAAGGCGTGAGCTGGGTGAGCGACCCGAGCAATGCCAACGAGCAGTTCACCCGCAACCGCATCCGAGCGCAGCTCATGCCCGCGCTTGACGCGGCACTTCCAGCGTTTAGGCAAACATTTGCCCGCAGCGCGGCCCATGCGGCGCAGGCCAATGGTCTGCTGGCTGAGCTGGCCTTGATTGATTTGGCAGGCTGTGGGCAGCCCCCGCGAATCAAAGACTTGCAGCATTTGAGCCCGCAGCGCCAAGCCAACGCCCTGCGCCACTGGCTGCGCACGGCGCACGCCACGCAGGCCAGTACCGCGCAACTGGCTGAGTTGCAGCGCCAGATTGCGGCCTGCGTCACGCGGGGGCACGCGATTCGCATCAAGGTGGGGTCGGGCTGGGTGGTTCGCGAAGGTGATGTGCTGACTTTTCTATAATTGCGGGTTTTCCCGCGTCAATGGGGTGCGGGTCTTTTGCTTTGGTTTGCCGATGAAATTGATCGTTCACAAGTACGGTGGCACCTCGATGGGGTCAACCGAGCGCATTCGCAATGTGGCCAAGCGCGTGGCCAAATGGGTGCGGGCGGGCTACCACATCGTCGTGGTGCCCAGTGCCATGAGTGGCGAGACCAATCGTTTGCTGGGCTTGGCCAAAGAGCTGCAAAGCGAGCGCATCACGCCCAGCGTCGAGCGTGAGCTTGACATGCTGGCCTCAACCGGCGAGCAAGTCAGTGTCGGCTTGTTGGCCATAGCGATTCAGGCCGAAGGCATTGATGCAGTGAGTTACTGTGGCTGGCAAGTGCCTGTTTTGACATCCAGTGACCACACCAAGGCGCGAATTGAGAGCATCGACGACAAACGCGTGCGGGCTGATCTGGCCCTGGGCCGGGTTGTCATCATTGCCGGCTTTCAGGGCGTTGATGCCAGCAACAACATCACCACGCTGGGGCGCGGCGGCTCAGACACCTCGGCGGTGGCCATTGCGGCGGCATTCAAAGCTGACGAGTGCTTGATCTTCACCGATGTGGACGGCATCTACACCACCGACCCGCGCGTCGTGCCCGAGGCCCGGCGGCTCAAAAGCGTGAGTTTTGAGGAAATGCTGGAGATGGCCAGCATGGGCAGCAAAGTGTTGCAAATTCGCTCGGTTGAATTTGCAGGCAAGTACAAGGTGCCCACCCGCGTGCTGTCAAGCTTCACGCCGTGGGACATCGACATTGCCACCGAAGCCAGCAGTGGCACATTGATCAGTTTTGAAGAGGACGAGAACATGGAACAAGCCGTCGTATCAGGCATCGCCTTCAACCGTGACGAGGCCAAAGTCAGCTTGCTCGGCGTACCCGACAAGCCCGGCATTGCCGCGCGCATTTTGGGTGCTGTGGCTGATGCCAACATCGAGGTCGATGTGATCATCCAAAACGTCTCCAAAGACGGCATCACCGACTTCAGCTTCACCGTTCACCGAAACGACTACGCCAAAACCATGGACTTGATCAAAACCAAAGTCCAGCCCGATTTGGGCGCGGCGGAGATTGAAGGCGACACCCGCATTTGCAAAGTCAGCATCGTCGGCATCGGCATGCGCAGCCACGTGGGCATTGCCAGCAAGATGTTTCGCACCCTGTCTGAAGAGGGCATCAACATCCAAATGATCTCCACCAGCGAGATCAAAACCTCGGTCGTGATCGACGAGAAATACATGGAGCTGGCCGTGCGCAGCCTGCATCGCGCGTTTGACTTGGACGCTTGAGGTGGGATTAGCCGCCGGTCGCTGAGTTTCAGTAGTCCGACACCAGCGATACAAAGCAACGCCCTCTCGATGACGTGTGTTTGTGTCGTGTTTGTACGTCATTCGCTACACTTTTGAACATGAACACCAAACTCACCCTCAGGCTGGATCACGAGTTGATTGCGCAAGCAAAGGTTTATGCGCAAGCGCATGGACGCTCGGTGTCAGAGTTGGTGGCGACTTGTTTTTCGCGGTTGTCAGTGCCAGACTCAGGCGTGGGCGCTCAGCCCTTGCGCCGCAGCGAGTTTTATGGAATTGCGAAGGCCGCTCAGGCCGAAGCGGCATTGGACGAGGCGCGGTTAGCCAGTCTTCAGCGCATGCACGCGTGACTGCGGCGATGGATGCGGTTTTGCTTGACACCCATGTCGTGATCGATGTACTTTTGCCTCGGGAACCGTTTGCTGCTTCGTCCGACGCCGTTGTGCGGCAAGTCATCGAGCAGCGCATCACGGGCTACCTGTGTGCCAATAGTTTCAGCACGATAGATTGTTTGAACAGAGTGATCGCCGCTTCTGCGATTGCGTCGGGTGTTGACATCGTGATCACACGAAATGCCAAAGACTTCAAAGGAAGCGGCTTGATGCTCTACTCACCCGCAGAATGGTTGGCCGCATACCGAAGCGCCACCCTCAAAAATCAAACTTATTAGGACTTACGCAAAACCGCCCCAGCGGCGTTGCAGCTCCTAGCCGTGCTATCCGCACGGGCGTCGTCGCGGCGCGTTGCTGGAACGATTTTGCGTTAGTCCTAATGAAAAAACATTGGTTGCTGTTTTACCAATCTGTCACGGTCTTGCTGGCGGGCTATTTCGTTGTGGCCACGCTCAAACCGCAGTGGCTCAACCGGGGTGCGGTAGCGTTACCCAGCACCAGCGG
>JANOPN010000119.1:0-20853 GCA_031421855.1 Comamonadaceae bacterium | reverse complement strand
TCTGTCGACGAAATTGCCGCCAGCCTGCAAGGCTATGACCCACAAGCGTTGAGTGCCACTCAAGTCAACGAATTTTTGCGTGAACTGGTTGACAGCGTGGCTTTCGGCCACGAAATCACCGAGCGCATCGCCGTGGCCGATTCACTGGGTCGGGTTTTGGCGAACGACGTGCTCTCGCCACTAAATGTGCCCGCGCACGATAACTCAGCGATGGACGGCTTTGCCTTCGACTCGCAAGACTTGAATGCTGACGCATCGACGACCCTCGCGGTTGTCGGCACAGCCATGGCGGGCAAGGCTTGGTCGGGTGTTTGTGGCCGGGGGCACTGCGTTCGCATCATGACGGGGGCCGTGATGCCCGCTGGGCTCGACACGGTCGTGCCGCATGAGTTTGTGGCGTTGTCGGGCGACCTCGTCAGCATCCCCCAAGGCTGCGTGAAACCGACCGACAACCGCCGACTGGCTGGCGAAGACATCGCGCTTGGCTCGGTTGCGCTGCCCAAGGGCACGCGGCTGGGCCCGGCGGGTCTTGGTTTGATTGCGAGCCTGGGGTCGCCGACCGTTTGGGTGCATCGCCGCTTGAAAGTCGCGTATTTTTCAACTGGCGATGAAGTGCTGAGCCTAGGCGACGCGCCGCGAGAGGGTGCGGTTTACGACAGCAACCGCTACACGGTGAGCGGCTTGTTGGCACGCTTGGGTATCGAATACATTGATTTGGGCGTGGTGCCTGACGATCCGGTGGCCTTGCAATCTGCGTTTGAGGGCGCTGCGGTGCTTGCAGACGCCGTCATCACCAGCGGCGGCGTGAGCGTGGGCGAGGCGGACTTCACCAAGGCGATGATGCGCGAGCTGGGCGATGTGGCATTTTGGAAGGTTGCGATGCGTCCGGGGCGGCCAATGGCCGTGGGGGCGATCGCAAAACACCCCAAAGGGGCTCGTGAGGGTGTTTTTGATGAAAAATCAGCCCTTGGTCACCGGATTCATTCACTCGGACGCTATGCTAATGATAGTGAACGGCAAGATGCACCCGCGTCGTTACAGCGAAGCCATGCGCTGCTGTTTGGGCTGCCGGGCAACCCTGTGGCCGTGATGGTGACGTTTTTGGCGTTTGTGCGGCCCGCGCTGCTGCGCCTCATGGGTTCTACCGAGAGCCCGCCGCCCCTCCTTAAAGCCCAAAGCGTTGAGGCGATGCGCAAAAAACCGGGTCGCACCGAGTACCAACGCGGCGTGGTGAGTGTGTCAACCAGCGGGCAGCTTGAAGTCAAAACCACCGGCAGCCAAGGCTCAGGCGTGCTGAGCTCAATGGTTCAAGCCAATGGTTTGGTCGTGTTGCACCACGACCAAGGCCATGTCGCGGTGGGAGACGTGGTTGATGTGATGATGTTTGACGGTGCGATTTAGACCGTCAAGTACCTGTCCAATTTCCATTAGAAGCGAGAACAAGGCGCAAAGTCGCAGACAGTGCTTTGGCACGGCAAGACGAAGCAACAAAGTTATCGTTTTTAATGGGATAGGACTTACGCAAAATTGTCCCAGCAAGGCGCAGCGACGACGACAGTGCGAATAGCACGGCTAAGAGCTGCAACGCGGTTGGGGCGGTTTTGCGTAAGTCCTATGGGAATTGGAATCACACGATGCTGGTCCAACGCTCGCCACCGGCGCGCGTCCACGCGGAGTCAAGTTCAAGCAGCACCTCAGATGGCAGTGGCCCGCGCTCAAACGCTTGAATGGCGGCTGCCAAATTGGGGAGCGTTTTGGTGCCCAAAAGCACGCTGCTCACGCCTGGCAAATGGGCTGAAAAGCGCAGCGCGATCTCCGGCCACGGCAGGCCCAAGTCGCGCAGGGCCATGGCTTGCCAGCGATCCCAATAGGCACCTTCGCAAGGGTCGCCGGGCCGAGCGGTCCGCGACCACGCCAAACCGGCCAAGGCGCGTTTTACGAGTACGCCCTGCCCGCGCAGTTGGGCAGCGTCGTCGAGGTGAGCCCAGTTGGCCCGGTCGGTCAAGCTCAGACTGGCTTGCACGCTGGCAAAACGAGGGTCGGCCAAGGCGTGGGCCAATTCGGCGTTCTCGCCAGAATACGCCGCCACCCGCAGCTTGCCAGCCTGTACGCAGTCAGCCAGCGCCTGAGTCACCTCGCCGCGCATCAACACCTCAAGCGGGCAGCTGTGCAAGTGGCCGATGTCGATCACATCGGTGCGCATGAGCCTGAGCGCGCGCTCCACGCCTTGAGTGATGCAAGCTGGAGTCCAGTCAGGCACACCATCAACCCCGTAGCCAAACTTGGTCGACAGCACAAACTCTGGCCGTCGGTGTGCCAGATGTTGGCCAATTCGAGCTTCGCTCAAACCATAGCCGCGAGCGGTGTCGATCAGCGTGACGCCCAGATCGAGCACGCCGTTGAGTAGCGAACCCACTCGCGCCTCATCGCCGATGCCGTCAAAGTGCATCGCGCCAAAGCCAATGGCTGATACGCTTAAGCCCGTTTTACCCAAAGGGCGAATGAAACCGGGTGATTTGGGCGTCAAACGTCAACCAACTCATCAAAAGGCCCAGCTTCGCGCTGCGCGCGCTCGTAAAAGCGAGTGAAGCTGGCGCAAGGCGCAACCGGGTTGGGCAGCAAACGTGGAGCGGCACGCAACTGCAGCGCGGTGCTGGCGGCCAAACCGTCAAAAGCTTGGCGATAAAGCGGAAACAGCGTATGCGTGGCACCGACCTCAGTAACGCCGCGCAGCGGCTCGGCCAATTGGGTGATGTCGCCAATGAAAAGCGTGTCAACGCACGCGGCCAAACGGTCAAGCACAAAACGCCAGCGCCGCTCGCTCCAAGGCCACGTGGCGTGCGCCGGCAGGTGAATGACGCCGACCGCGTGGCAGGGCTCGCCCTCGGGCCGGTCAGCCAAATCCCACGGATGAACGAGCCTGATGGCGGTGTCTGGGGCGAGTTTGGCGCGGTCAAACGCTGGCAATTGGGTCCAATCGGAATGGGGCGACCCAAAAGTAGCGGGCTGCGGCGTGGCGCGGCTGGCCAGTTCGGTGGCTTGCGAGAACAAGTCAATGCGCCAAACCGGGCTGTCTTCGGGCTCAGGGCCAACATCGCCATGTCTTCGGGCGATGTCGTCGAGTTCGGCGTAGTCGGTGTCGATGACGCTGCCTTTGCTGTCCCAGTCGGGGGCAAATCCGCGCGGCGCAAACTTGGCGGCATTGTCGGCGTTGAACAAATAGGGTTTGCTGGAAAACGTGCCCGCCACCCACTGCCAGCTCAAATGGTTGCTGGCCAAGTCGCCGTCAAGCAAGTGGGAGAGCATCCAATCGGCACCTGCGCGCCAGTGCACTTTGCGCATGTGAACGCAGTAGCTTGCCAGCCACATGCGTGCGTGGTTGTGCAAGTAGCCGGTGGCATACAAAATTCGCACCGCACAGTCCACCGCCCGCACGCCGGTGCGCGCTTCGAGCACGTCTGTCGGCACGGCATGGGCGTAGCGCCCTGTCCACAGGTTGGCTGCGCGCATGTCGGCCAAGATGGCATCGCCGCCGCTGTCGGCGCGGCTCCAAACGTGGTGAAAAAACTCTCTCCAAGCCAGCTCAAACACCAGTTTGTCGCCAAAATCCAGCTCGTACTCTTCAGCGACCAGCCGGGCGACTTGAGCGGTGCTGATCAGCCCGTGCGTGATGTACGGCGACAGGCCAGTGACGTCGCCGTCTAGTGCGTTACGGGTTTTGGCGTAGCGGGTGGGGTCGATATTCGCGACCCTGGCCAAAGCGGTAGCCGTGTTGGGTGCGAAGTGTTGAAGTGTTGCGGGAATACCGTGCATGGGTGGGTGAACGCCTGTCAATGTGAAGCAATCGCTGTCGCGGGTACTGCGTCGTGCGCCACTGCCTTGTTCGCTCCGGGCACGGCGCGCCGCGCAAACAAGGTGTAGACGGTCGGCACGACAAATATGGTGAGCAATGTGCCCAAACTCATGCCCCCGACGATGACCCAGCCGATTTGCTGGCGGCTCTCAGCGCCGGCGCCAGTGGCCAAGGCCAGCGGTATCGCACCGAGCACCATCGCGCCGGTGGTCATCAAAATCGGCCGCAGGCGAAGCGTGGCCGACTGGCGAACGGCGGCGTGCACCGCCATGCCTTCTTCGCGCAATTGGTTGGCAAACTCCACAATCAAAATGCCGTGCTTGGTGATGAGCCCAACCAGTGTGATCAAGCCAATTTGGCTGAACACATTGAGCGTGCCTCCGCTGTATTTCAGCGCGAGCAAGGCGCCGACCATCGACAGCGGCACGCTGAGCAAGATCACAAACGGGTCAATGAAACTCTCAAACTGTGCGGCCAACACCAAGTAGATGAACACAATCGATAGCAAAAACACAATCGCCAGCGACCCTGACGAGTTTTTGAACTCGCGCGAACTGCCGTTGAGATCGGTCGTGTAGCCCGGTTTGAGCACGACTTTGGCAGTGGCATCCAAGAAGTTCAGTGCCTCGCCCAAGCTGTAATCGGGTGCCAAATTGGCCGTGATGCTGGCCGATCGGCGCTGGCCAAAGTGGTTCAAGTCTCGTGGCACCACGACCTCGCGCAACTTCACCAAGCTCGACAACGGCACCAATTGATCGCCCTTGCCGCGCACGAATAGCTTTTCGATGTCGTCTGGCGTGTCGCGTCCGCTGGCGGTGGTTTGCACGATCACGTCGTATTGCTCGCCGTCGCGTTTGTAGCGGGTGACGTTTCGACCGCCCAGCGCCGACTCAACGGCCCGCGCGATTGACTCAACGCTGACCCCCAAGTCGGCGGCCCGCTCGCGGTCAACATCCATGCGCAACTCAGGCTTGTTCAGGCGCAAATCGGTGTCGACTTGCACAAAGCCGGGGTTTTTGGCCAGCGCATCGGTCATTGAGCGAACCGCCAGACTCAAATTCGCATAGCTGTCGGAGGTCACCACCACGAAATTGATCGGTCGCTCGCGAAAGCCCTGCCCCAAACTCGGCGGAGTGATGGGAAAGGCAGTCACGCCCGGCAAACTTGAAATGCGCGGCGTGATTTCGCGGGCAATGTCCAAGGTGCTGCGCGTGCGCTCTTCCCAAGGCTTGGTGCGCAAAAACACATTGCCCTGCGCCACGGTGGGGTTGCCTGCCACGGTGAAGATTCGGTCGAATTCTGGATAATTCTGCCCAACACGCTCGATGGCCGATGCGTACTTCATGGTGTAGTCAAGCGTGGCACCGTCGGGGCCATTGATGACCGTGAGGATCACGCCTCGGTCCTCTAACGGTGCCAGCTCGCGCTTGGTGCCTTGCAGCAAACCCCATGCGATTGCGCCGCTTGCGACCATGACCAGCACCACAACCCAGCGGTGGGTCAAAGCCAGATCCAACACCCGCCCATAGCCACGGGTCATGCCATTCAAAATCCGCTCCATGCCCCGGTCAAACCAATTGGGGTTGGGGTTGTGCTTCAAGAGTTTGCTGCACATCATGGGCGATAAAGTCAAGGCTACGAAGCCACTGACGACAACTGCACCCGCCAGCGCCAGTGCGAACTCGGCAAACAAACGCCCGGTTCGCCCCGGCGTGAACGCAAGCGGCGCGTAAACCGCAGCCAAGGTCAGGGTCATGGCCACCACCGCAAACCCCACCTCTTTGGCCCCTTTGATCGCCGCGTCAAATGGCTTCATGCCCGCCTCAATGTGGCGATAGATGTTCTCCAGCACCACGATGGCATCGTCCACCACCAATCCGATCGCCAAAACCAGGGCCAGCAAAGTCAGCGTGTTGATGCTGAACCCAAAAAGCGCCATCAGCGCAAACGTGCCAATCAAGCTGACCGGGATGGTGATCAGCGGAATGATGGACGCACGCAAAGTGCGCAAAAACACAAAAATCACCAAGGCCACGAGCACGGTGGCTTCCAAAATCGTGCTGAACACGGCCTTGATCGAGCGGTCAATGAAGATGGTGTTGTCGTTTGCCACAACGATGCTCACGCCTTGGGGCATGACTTCGTTGATGCGAGGGATCATTTTTCGCACGCCGTCTGCCAACTCGAGCGGGTTGGCTGTGGCGTTGCGAATGACGCCCAGGCTGACCGCGTCGCGCCCATTGATGCGAGTCGAATTGCGCTCATTGGCGGGGCCTTGGGTGACGCGCGCGACATCGCCGAGCCGAATCGGCTGGGTACCTGCCGATCGGATCACAATTTGGGCAAACTCCGCCGGTCTTTGCAAATCCGTGGCGGTGGTGACGTTGAACTCACGTTGCTGACTCTCAATTCGCCCAGCAGGCACCTCGACATTGTTGCGGCGCAGGGCATCTTCAACGTCGGCGATGGTCAGCCTGTAGCTGGCCAGTTTGTCGGGGTCGACCCAAATTCGCATGCTGTAGCGCCGCTCGCCAAAAACCCGCACGTCGGCCACGCCCGGCGCGGTTTGCAACATGGGTTTGGCCAAGCGGTTGCCCAAGTCTGTGAGCTGCAAGGCCGTCAGCGTGTCGGAACTGAACGCAAGCCAAATCACCGGGAACGCATCGGCCTCGACCTTGGCAATCACGGGCTCGTCAATGCCCTGGGGTAGCCGCTGGCGCACGCGGCTGACCTTGTCGCGCACGTCGGCGGCGGCTGAGTCAGCCTCGCGGCTCAAGGCAAAGCGAATCGTGATTTGGCTTTGCTCTTGGCGGCTCGTCGACGTGATCACGTCCACACCCTCGATACCGGCCAACGAGTCTTCCAAAATCTTGGTGACCTGCCCTTCCATCACCTCGCTGGATGCGCCTTGGTAACGGGTGTCAACGGTGACGACGGGCTCGTCGATTTTGGGGTACTCGCGCACCGGCAAGCGGCTGTAACTAACCGCGCCGATCAGCACCACCAGCAAAGCCAGCACGGTGGCCATGACTGGGCGCCGAATTGAGGTTTCAGGTAACTGCATTAGTTACTCCTAAATATATAGCAACAAACGCAATGAATTCGGTGACCAAGGGGCTATTTGGCACCAAAAACGGCCCCAGAAGCTGCTGAGGACGCTGCTGACGAGGCTGCTGGGGCTGACCCCGCCCCAGCGGGTCGGGCCAAATCAACCACGCGAATGGGCGAGCCGTCGCGTTGCAAGCGCTGTTGACCGGCCGTGACGATGGTGTCGCCCTCGGCCAAACCCACCGCGCCAGTGGATTCGATTTCGACTCGCCCCGGGCGACGCACGCCGACCCGAACTTCGGCGCGTTGTGACACTTGGGTGATGTCAGGCGACAACGCCGCCGTAGCGGTGCCCGGCACCGCGCTGGGCGGCACAACTTTGAACACAAACTGGCGGCCGCCTTGGGGCACGATGGCCTCCTCGGGCACGATGAGCGCGTTGTCGCGTACCCCAAAAATAGCGGTAGCGCGCACAAACATGCCCGGGCGCAACGGACCGCCTTGACTGGGCGCAGCTACCGCGGCCACAGCAGCTACCGCTGGCGCGCCGGCAACTGCGCGGTCGTTGGCTTGGCAAACCTGCCACTCTGGCGAACTGGGTGACGGCGCAACCGCCGAATCAGATCCAGCGGGTGCAGTTTTGCGAGCTGGCCCAGTCGGCTTGGTTGGCGGCTTGGCTGGCGGCTTCGCTGCACCAGCAATCGGTGCTCCCAATGCAACTGACGCAGCCGACGCACCGGGTCTGCCGCCCGGCGCACGCGCAAGCCACGCTTCTCCACCTGTGTTGGGCAAAGCGGCGCGGACCGAGATCGAGCGCGCGTTGGCATCAATGGCGGGGTCAATTGCTTCAATTTTGGCTTTGAACTGCCGCCCCGGAAACGCGTCAAGCAGCAACTCGACGGTTTGCCCCTTTTTAACTTTGTTTTGAAACCGCTCGGGCAGCCTGAAGTCAGCCCACATGCTGCTGATGTCTTCAATGTTGACCAAATCAGCCCCGTCTTTGACGTAATCGCCCAAATTCACGGTGCGAATGCCGACAACGCCTGAAAATGGCGCATCGATCCGCATGCGGCTCAAGCGTGCGCAACTCAAGCTGAGCTGCGCCTGCGCCACTTGCAGCGATGCGCCAGACTCCTCAAGCACGCGTTGGGCGACAAAATTTTGCGCCACCAACTCCTGGTTGCGCTTGAAGTTGGCCTGCGCAATGCTGACCTGCGCTTGGCTTTGCTTAACCTCAGCCCGCTGCAACACGTCGTCAAGCTGAACCATCAACTGGCCCTTGCGCACGGGGTTGCCGTCAGTGAACCCCAAGCTCAACACCCGGCCGGAGACCTCAGGGCGAAGCATGATGTTTTGTCTGGCGCGCAAGCTGCCGACGGCCTGCGCATCGTCTTGCAGCGATGTTTTCTCGACCTTGGCAACCTCAACACTGGATGGCCGCGCGGGGCCACCCGACCCGGGCGCGCTGCTGGCCGGCGGCGAAGCAACAGGCGATACCGAACCACCCGGCCCGCCTTGGGTATTGACCGGCTTGTTAAGCAAGTAGTAACCCCCGCCCGCAGCCGCAGCCAGACCCACCACCGCCGCCGCCATCGTCATTGCTCTATTTGCCATCGTCACCCACTCATGTATGTCGCCGCCACAGCCAATGACTCTATCACCGTGCCCAAGTTTCACCGACGCACTCAAGCTTTGTTCTGCATGCCTTTACAGAGGCGACACAAAGCGCCCATTAGTCACAAATGGATAGCAACAAACCCAATGAATCCGGCGACCAACCGCACATATTCTGGCTAATCGAGGTCGAAACCGAAACACAAAGTCATCAAGGCTCGATCACTTCCAGGTCTGGGAAATAAGTCCGCACCCGTTTGGGGTCCCGGGTCAACAACGCCCAACCCTTAAAGCAAGCATGAGCACCAATGAAAAAATCGGGCAATGTTGACGATTTCGCACCGCCTGTTTCGCGGTACTTGGCATGCGCTGTTGCTGCCGCGAACGCAGCGTGCGCGGGAATCGGATCAACGGTGATTTTCAACTCCAGCAGCGCCGCGTCAAGCCCTTGCGCCGACTCAAAACTCGTGGCGATTTCGGCATAGACGATCGCATTGATGGCAAGCCGCTCTTGAATGGATGCTCGGTGTAGGGCTTCGGCGCTGCGCTGCGCCCAGCCGACTTTCGACTGCAGCACATCAATCAAAACGCTGCTGTCGACCAAAATCACCGCATCGCCTCATCTCCACGAGTCGCACGCAAAAGCTCTTCTGTCGATTTCCCGGCAACACCTTTGCCGATGTATTTCAAAAAAGGATTGGCGGCAACAACGGCCCGCAGCTCCACGCGCCCGTCGGGCGTGACGACGTAGTCAATCTCGTCTTTGTGCCCCACACGCAAATGCTCGCGGACATGCTTTGGAACGGTGACTTGAAACTTCTCAGTGAGGGTGAATCCCATGGTTGCACTCCAAGCGGCGGCAGGTCGAATCGAGTTATTACTTAGAGTTCGAATTGTAATACCATTTGTTCAGGTGACTTTTCGATCACAAAAATATAGCAACAAACCCAATGAATTCAGCGACCAAGAGCCAAAAAGGCCAAAAATTCGGCTCAATCAATCACGGGGCGTCCATTTGGGCAATCAACGCCTTGATCGCGTCGACATCTTTGCTCATCGCGCGCACGCGCTTGGGCAAGGCCTCGATGCCTTCGAACTGGGGGGGGCGCGCGGGCTCGATACCCAGGGCTTCAACGATGGTTGCGGCGAATTTGATCGGCAACGCAGTCTCCAACACGATCATCGCCACGCCAGGTCGCACATGCGCTTGGGCGACTTTGAGCGCATCCGCCGTGTGAGGATCGATGGTGAGGCTGAATTGTTGATGGGTTTTGGCAATGGTGACCAGGCGATCGGCGTGGCTGCTGCGCCCAGACGCAAATCCGTAGCTTGCTGTGCCCGCCAACGCAAAATTGGGGTGTTGGCTGAGGTCAAACTGGCCATTTTGCTTGAGCGCGTCGTCAAACAAGCCCTTGGTGAGACCGGCGTCGCGCCCCACCAAATCAAACACAAACCGCTCAAAATTGCTCGCTTTCGAGATGTCCATGCTCGGGCTAGAGGTCTCAAAGGTGTCGACACTTGCTCTCACGCGGTACACGCCCGTGCGAAAAAACTCGTCCAATACATCGTTTTCGTTGGTCGCAACGATGAGTTGCTCGATTGGCAAGCCCATCATGCGCGCCACATGCCCTGCGCAGACGTTGCCAAAGTTGCCGCTGGGCACGGCAAAACTCACGCGTTCGGAGTTGTCTCGAGTGGCATGGAAATAGCCCGCAAAGTAATACACCACTTGGGCCAACAAGCGCGCCCAATTGATCGAATTGACCGTGCCAATGGCATGGCGGCGCTTGAATTCAAGGTCGTTGCTGACCGCTTTGACCAAGTCTTGGCAGTCGTCAAACACCCCGTCAATGGTGATGTTGACGATGTTCTCGTCCATCAAACTGAACATCTGAGCCTGCTGAAACGGGCTCATGCGGCCCTCAGGGCTGGTCATGAAGACACGCACCCCGTGCTTGCCACGCATCGCGTACTCGGCCGCTGAGCCAGTGTCGCCACTGGTTGCACCCAAAATATTGAGCCGTGCGCCGCGCCTGGCCAACTCGTATTCAAACAAGTTGCCCAGCAACTGCATGGCCATGTCTTTGAAAGCCAAGGTCGGGCCGTTGGACAGCGCTTGGAGGTGCAAGCCGGTGTCGCCCAAGGCCGTCACCGGCGTGATCTCAGGCGTGCCAAAGGTTTGTGCGGTGTAGGTTTTGTTGCAAATGGCGCGCAAATCGGCGGCTGGAATGTCGTCGATGTACAGCGACAAGATCTCAAACGCCAAGCCACTGTAGCCGCGCTCATCAAGCGCCGCGCGCAGCGCCGTCAGCGCGTTTGCATCGACTTTTGGGTAGGTTTGAGGCAAGTACAAACCGCCGTCCGGCGCAAGACCCTCCAGCAAGATATCGCAAAAGCGCTTTGCGGTTACATCACCGCGCGTGGAGATGTAATTCATGCCAATTCTTCTTTTCGGATGCGCACAATCGGGGCCAAGGTGCTGGGTAGCGCTTGCATTTGCGCCATGGCTTGGCTCATCACGCCCTCGGTGCAATCGTGGGTGAGGATGACCAAGTCGGTTTGTCCGCCTTGCTCGCCGACCACTTCGTCGGCCTCGTGCTGGCGCAGCCCGTCGATGCTGATGCCTAGGTTGGCGATGATGGCCGTGACTTTGGCCAACACCCCCGCTTCGTCTGCGACCCGCAGTCGCAAGTAGTAGCTCGTCACCACCTCGCTCATTGGCAAGACTTGCGCGGCGCTCATCGCACCCGGTTGAAACGCCAAATACGGCACCCGGGTTTCGGGGGCGGCATCGGCCAGCCTGGCAATATCCACCAAGTCAGCAATGACGGCGCTGGCGGTTGGCTCGGCGCCCGCGCCTTTGCCGTAAAACAAGGTCGTGCCCACCGCATCGCCATGCACCATGACGGCGTTCATGGCACCCTCCACGCTGGCGATCAAACGCCTGCTCGGCACCAAGCACGGGTGAACCCGCAACTCAATGCCGCGCTCGACCCGCTTGGTGATGCCCAGCAACTTGATGCGATAACCCAACTGTTCGGCGTACTTGATGTCAGTGGCGGTCAGCTCGGTGATGCCCTCAACATGGGCGCGGTCAAATTGCACCGGGGTTCCAAACGCAATCGCGCTCATGATGGTGACTTTGTGCGCCGCGTCCACGCCCTGGATGTCAAAAGTCGGGTCTGATTCGGCATAGCCCAAGGCTTGGGCTTGTTTGAGCACCACATCAAAATCAAGGCCTTTGGAGCGCATTTCGCTCAAAATAAAATTGGTTGTGCCGTTGATGATGCCCGCCACCCACTCGATTCGGTTGGCGCTCAAACCTTCGCGCAGGCTCTTGATGATCGGAATGCCTCCGGCCACAGCAGCCTCAAATGCCACCATCACGCCCTTGGCATGCGCAGCCGCGAAAATCTCCGTGCCATGAACCGCCAGCAGTGCTTTGTTGGCCGTGACGACGTGTTTACCGGCGGCGATGGCGCTCAGCACCAGCTCGCGGGCAAAGTCGGTGCCCCCAATCAGCTCAACGATGACTGTGATTTGTGGATCGCGCACCAACTCGCGCGCATCGGCCTCGACCCGCGCCGCTGAACCCACCGCTGTCTTGGCTTTTTCGACATCGCGGCGCGATACCGCCACGACTTCGATTGCACGACCGGCTCGACGCGAAATCTCCTCGCCGTTGCGCTGCAACACTCGCCAAACGCCCTCGCCCACTGTGCCCAAACCCGCGATGCCTACCTTGATTGATGTCATGTCCGTCCACGCGCCGCACAAAGCGGTCAAAAACAGGCCATTGGCCTGAAAAATCGAAAAAATAATGGATTATTGGCCATTGGTCACCGGATTCATTGATCCGGACGCTATCGAAATCATATCAAATGATCCGTCCCAAATCGCTGGCGCTGACGCTCCAAAAACTTCGCAATGCGAGACACCGCCTCGCGCAAATCGTCTTCATGCGGTAAAAACACGATGCGAAAGTGCTGGTTGTCCGGAAAATTAAAGCCTGAGCCCTGAACCAACATCACACGAGTCTCGCGCAGCACCTGCATGAAAAACTGCCGGTCGTCTTCGATCGGGTAAATCTTGGGGTCGAGCCGGGCAAACATGTAGAGCGCCGCCTGAGGTTTGACGCAACTCACCCCGGGTATCGCCGTGATCAGTTCGTAGGCCAAGTCGCGCTGGCGGCGCAGCCGCCCACCGGGTTTCACCAAGTCAATGATGCTTTGGTATCCACCCAATGCCGTTTGGATCGCCCATTGACCCGGCACATTGGAGCCCAGCTTGATGTTGGCCAACATGTTGAGGCCCTCGATGAAGTCTTTGGCATTGAGCTTGTCGCCCGACACCACCATCCAACCGGCCCGGTAGCCACAGGATCGATAGGCCTTGGACAACGAGTTGAAGGTCAGTGTCAACACATCGGTCGACAACGAAGCCAAGGCCGTGTGCTTCGCGTCGTCGTACAGCACCTTGTCGTAGACCTCGTCGGCAAAAATCACCAATTCAAACTCACGCGCCAACGCAACCAAAGCGTGCAAGGTGCTGTCGGGGTATACCACGCCAGTGGGGTTGTTGGGGTTGATGATGACCAAGCCACGGGTGCGCGGTGTGATTTTGGCGCGCATGTCGGCCAAGTCGGGCAGCCAGCCACTGGCCTCGTCGCACAGGTAGTGCACGGGTTTGCCGCCTGACAGCGAGGTGGCCGCAGTCCAAAGCGGGTAGTCTGGCGCGGGCACCAGCATCTCGTCGCCATCGTTCAAAAACGCGTTTGCTGCCGTGACGATGAGGTCGCTTGCGCCATTGCCTAAATAGATGTCGTCAAGCGTCACGCCCTGCACGCCTTGTTGCTGGCTGTAATGCATGACCGCCTTGCGCGCACCAAAAATGCCCTTGCTGTCGCTGTAACCGGCCGAGTTGGGCAGGTTACGAATCATGTCTTGCTGAATTTCCTCGGGCGCATCAAACCCAAACGAAGCGAGGTTGCCGATGTTCAGGCGGATGATTTTTTGCCCTTCTTCTTCCATCTGACGCGCCGCCTCAACAATGGGCCCACGGACGTCGTACAGCACGTTGGCGAGTTTGGTGGATTTTTCGATGGGTTTCATTGCGTCAGCATTCGTGCCGTGAATATTCGGGAAAACTATAATTTCAGCATGGTTTTTGCCCATTTCGGCCCGGTCGACCATTTTTTTGAGTTCTCATGAAGCTTCAACCCGACAAATTTGACGTGCAAGCCATCGCCGCAAGCGGCCCGGGTTGGGTTGCTGTTGCCACCAAGGGTGGCGGCGAGCGATTTGAAAACAGCGTTGTTGTCGGCTCACGCGGCGAGCTTTTTGTTTGGGGCGTGGACGGCTTTGAGTCGCTGACCGAAGCACATTTTGACCAATTGGCCGCCATCAAGCCCGAATTGGTCATCTTCGGCTCAGGGCCGACCTTGCGGTTTGCGCACCCCAAACTGCAGCGCGCCCTCATGGCCGCACGCATCGGCCTGGAGTGCATGGACACGCAAGCCGCCTGCCGAACCTACAACATCCTGGCGCAAGAAGGCCGCCACGTGGTTGCGGCGTTGATTGTCTAAGACATTCAAAAAAAACGTATTTTTGTATTAGCCGCGCCACCGACTGCGTTCACTTCACTGAGTTCTGCTCTAGAATGATTTTCCAACCAATGCCACGACACGACTCGCCTTGCCCGCCATTTCCTCGCTCCTCAACACAACTCGAACCAAGTTGATGGCGTTGGCGTTGGTGTTGCTGTGCAGCTTGGGTTGGGTTCAAACGGCGATGGCCCAAGGCCCACCATTCAATTGTGATGTGGTGTTCTACCAAATTCGCAACAAAGCTGGTGCCCCTGTCAACTCAATGTTGTTCAAATTTGGCACGGTAAGCCCCACCGTGACCCCAACCGCAGTCTACGCGGTGACGCAAACAATCAACATTGGTGGTGTCGGCTACAACCCGAACGACAACTTCATGTATGCGCTGCAAAGCGGGACAGGCACCACCAATCCTGCGCTCTACAGAATTGGCAGTACCGGCTACCAGTGGCTCGGGTCTGTTGTTGGCTTGCCCGCCGGCGCGTCGCTGATCAACTACAACCAAAGCCTCGGTGCGTTTGATGCAGGTGGTCGGTATTATTTTTCGGGCCAGGGCGGCGGCTCTCAAATCCTTCCCAACGCAATCTTCAGACTTGACAGTGTTCCGTCAGTGCCGTCTTTGAGCTCGATCACGGTTTCATTTCAATACAACATCCGAAACCCAGTGGGTGACGTGGTGACGCTTCCCAACTTTGGTGATTTTGATTTCAATGGTGCAGGTGGTGTGAACGGGTTCTTGTTGGCTGCCACCAGGCAGGCCGCATTTGGTGGCATCGACACCATGTCGCGCATCACGTTGATCAACGACTCAACAAGCCAATTTGGCACAGCAAGCGCATCAACCCTGACATTGAATTTCACTCCCGCCACACCTGTAAATTTCAATGTTGGCTCTGCCTTTTGGGACGCGGCGGCCAATGCCGGGGTTGGTAAGTTTTACGTGTACGACAACGGCGGTGGCACATTTTGGGACATTCAAAATCCAGAGGTCGGCATACCAACAGCCTCTTCAACGACGGTCCCCCAACCCACGCCTGACTACTTGACCGGCGTGGGCAACACTGACGGTTCTTCGTGTCCGATCTCGGGTACGCGTCGAGCCGAACTGAGCGTCAGCAAGACAGACAACAAAGGCACCGTCTCGGCCGCATCCATCACGGCCTACACAATCGTGGTCGCGAATGACGGGCCATATCCCGCGAACTACACCGTCATTCAGGATCCAAAAGTCCCTGGATTGACTAAGCTCAGTGTGTCCTGTACTGCCTCAACCGGACCGCCGTATGCGGTTTGCCCCGCGACCCTCAACACAACCACCTTTGAAGCGGGGGTGACCGTGATCACCTTCCCGCCAGGGACGACCCTCACCTTCTCCGTCAATGCCCTCGTCACTGACACCGTGGGGATCAACGTCACCAACTCAGTCAGCGCAACCGTCGCGGCAGATACCACCGAGACCAATAAACTCAACAACATCGCGACCGACGTTGATTTGGTGGTTGCGCCCAGCGCGAGGGTTAAC
Organism: Comamonadaceae bacterium; assembly: GCA_031421855.1. GTDB lineage: Bacteria > Pseudomonadota > Gammaproteobacteria > Burkholderiales > Burkholderiaceae_C > JAAFHN01. Next base: position 5,214 of record JANOPN010000119.1, on the reverse strand, counting down.
TCGCTTGCCGCAATTTGCCCGGCCGGGACAGTCGAGCGACAGACCAACCTGTTTCCCAACGGCGACTTGTCGGCCACAACGCCGTTTTCGTCCAGCGCGACGATTGGCGCAATTGACACATGGGGTGGGCTGCCGCCTGCAACCGGTGTGCCCCGAGTCACGAGGCAACAGTTCCAAAAGTCCTATGGCACCGGCCCTGCGATCGTTCAGCAGACTTTCCCCGGAGACGCCGCCAGAAGCGTGCCGGGCAGTGATTTCTGGCTGCTGGTCAATGGCCCCGTCAACTCAGTCGCGGCCCCAACGGCCCACGATGTCTGGCGCCAAACCGTGACAGGCTTGGTTACAGGTCGCACGTACACCTTCATGGTCTACGCGTCAAACGCCACCCGACCGACCTCTCTATCCACCACTTTTCCAGACTACAGCTTGGCAGTGGCCACTGGCGGTGCAGCGTTTGTGACCATAGGGGGTGCGCAGGGCCGATACACGCCGACTGCAACCGTCAACGAAACAGGCAGCGATACCTGGTCGCTGGTGCAAGGCACGTTCACGGCTGGCGGGTTAACGGCAACTCTTGCGATTCAAGGCACCAACACCGTCGTCTACGTCGGCGGCCAGGGTAAGCAAACCGCGCTGACCCAAGCACAACTGCGCGAGTGCGCGCCATCTCCCGATGTGAACGTCACCAAGATTGCTGGGACAAATACCTTCACGTCACTTGGAACAAATGCGTACACAATAACCGTGGCCAATACGACCCCCGGCGTCACCGCGTCCAACACCATCGTCATCGACCCCCCCGTGCCCAACATCGTCAAATCCACCATCACATGCGTGGCCTCAGCGGGCGCGACTTGCCCTGTTTCACTGAATCTGGTCGATTTTGAAAGCTCAGGCCTGATCATCCCGTCAATGGGCGGGCAAACGACCGTCACCTTCAGGCTGTTCATCAACGTCACGGGCTCGCCAGGCGGCAGCGTCACAAACATCGTCAATGTCAGCAGCTCGAGCTACCTTGACACCAATCTGTCCAACAACCAATCGCAACACACCGCGACAATTGTTGGCAATGCCAGTTTGTCGATCACAAAGACCAATGCATTGACCGCTCTGAATGCGGGTCAGACCGTGTCTTACACCGTGACGATTGCGAACGCCGGGCCTGCAACCGTGGTTGGTGCAGTATTCACGGACCCCATTGCAACGGGACTCAGTTGCACGGCGGTGACCTGCACCGGTGTCGTCGGGCTCACGAGTTGCCCGACCGCAGCGTCCACCACGATTGCTTCACTTCAAGGGACCGGCATCGTGTTGCCCTCAATGGCTCCGCCGGCTTCGCTGGCGTTTGTGGTGACCTGCGGCGTAACCGCGACCGGACGACCCTAGCGCCAGATCCGCATCAGCCCAAGCGTTGGGTTCGCGTAGCGTATCGATTCAACGCACCGGCAGCTTGACCAGAACCCCAGGCATCCCATCCGCTCAACGCTTCATCCACCGGCTCCAGATGGATGCAGTCGACCGGGCAGACGGGAATGCACAACTCGCAACCCGTGCAGTGCGCCTCAATGACCGTGTGCATGGCCTTGTTTGCGCCGGCGATGGCATCGACAGGGCAGGCTTTGATGCACAGCGTGCAGCCGATGCACCAGTCCTCATCCACCCAAGCCATCATGCGCGGCCCCTCAACGCCGTTGGCAGCGTTCAGCGCCAATGCCGGGCGCGACGTGATCGCCGCGAGTCGCACAATGCCCTGCTCTCCGCCCGGCGGGCATTGGTTGATCGGCACGTTGTCGTGCGCAATTGCATGCGCATACGAGTGGCAATCCAGGTAGCCGCAGCGCTGACACTGGGTTTGCGGCAGCGCCTGGTGGATGCGCCGAACACGCTCGTCTATTGACGAAGCCTCGGCTGAAACCTCAACGCCAGCCAAACTCGCCTCGATCAAGGCTTAGATTCAACTTTTGGCGGCTTGGCAACGCGTTTCACCGGCTTTTTGACCACTGGAGCCTCAGTAATTACTACTGATTCAGTAGCACCGGATTCAATGGATTCGGCGACCAAGGTCGATTTATTCACAAAAACAGCGTGGTGAGAAGCGATGAACGCTCCCACCGCTGGGCAAACCACGTCGCGCCAACGCCGTCCGCTGAAAATGCCGTAGTGCCCAGCGCCGGGTACATCCAGGTGCTGGGCCAATTGGGGCTCGATCCCGGTGCAAATGTCGTGTGCGGCACGCGTCTGCCCCGAGCCCGAAATGTCATCAAGCTCACCTTCAACCGTGAGCATGCCCACACCGCGAATGTCTTGAGGTTTTACCCGCTCCAGCACGCCGCCGGGCGAGCGAACATCCCATGTACCCGTGACCAAGGCGAAGCGCTGAAACACCACGTCAATCGTGTCAAGGTAGTAGTCGGCATCCATATCGAGCACCGCGTTGTACTCGTCATAAAACTTGCGATGCGCCTCGGCGCTGGCATCGTCGCCCTTGATCAAGTCTAGAAAGTAGTCGTAATGACTCGTCGCATGCTTGTCGGGGTTCATCGCAACAAAGCCGCTGTGCTGCAAAAACCCGGGGTACACACGCCGCCCGGCGCCGGGGAAGTTGCTCGGCACGGTGTAGATCACATTGTTTTCAAACCAAGCAAAGCTCTTGTTAGTCGCCAAGTTGTTCACCGATGTCGGCGACTTGCGGGCATCAATCGGCCCACCCATCATCGTCATCGACACCGGCAAGGTCTCGCCACGGCTGGCCATGAGCGACACCGCAGCCAAAACCGGCACGGTGGGCTGACAAACGCTCATCACGTGCACATGGCCGTGTTCGGCCTGCACGTGGCGAATGAAGTCTTGCACGCAGTTGATGTAATCATCGAGGTGAAATTCACCGTCGCTCAGCGGCACCATGCGCGCGTTTTTCCAGTCGGTGATGTACACCTTGTGGGTGCTGAGCAATCCTCGCACCGTGTCGCGAAGCAAGGTTGCGTAATGGCCGGACAGCGGCGCAACCACCAGCACCGCAGGTTGCGACTTCATCGCTACCAAGGTTTCAGCATCGTCGCTGAATCGCTTGAATCGCCGCAGCTCGCAAAACGGCATGTTGATCGCGATGCGCTCGTGAATGGCGACTTCGCTGCCGTCAACTTGGATGGTCGCGATGTCAAAACGCGGCTTTTCGTAGTCTTTACCCAGCCGGTAGAGCAAGTCGTAGCCCGCAGCAACCCGCTGCGCACCCGGAACTTGTCCAAACATGGACTGGGTGTTGCCAAACAAATGAGACGCCGCATTCGCAAACTCGGCAAACGGCTCCATCAGGGCACGTTGGGTTTCAAACATTTGGTACAGCACGGAAAACCTTTCAATCAACCCATCGGCATGAGAATGCAGCCAACCGATCGACATCAAAAAAACATTCTAGGGGCCTGAGCTTGCGACAGGCTTTCATTTGTGCCGTTTTGGGGAGGCTCATCTATTCAATCACCGAGCCATCATCCAGCCAAAATTGACTCAGCATCAAGCGTGCAGATGCAACATTTGTGGCACAAGGCACGTTGTGCACGTCACAGGCACGCACCAGCGCATTGATGTCTGGCTCGTGCGGCTGCGGGGTCATTGGGTCGCGCAAGAACACGACCGCATCAATGCCGCCGGTGGCCAAGCGCGCGCCAATTTGCAAGTCGCCACCCAAGGGGCCCGACAACATGCGCTCCACCACCAACCCCGTAGCCTCCTGGATTCGCTCACCGGTCGTTCCGGTCGCGCACAGGGTCGACTTGCGCAGCAAGTCAATGAACTCAAGCGCCAAAGCAACGATGTCGGGTTTTTTGCGATCGTGGGCAATCAAGGCGATTCGAAGCTCGGGCATGTTCACTCCTTGAGCACGAGATGCGGCCAACGCTGCACGTAGCTTGCGACTTTGCGATCAAACAATTCGCGACGATGCACCCAATTGGGCCGCAAAACACCCGCGTAGAGCTCGCCAAGTCCGTTTTGCGCAACCACGACTTCGTCACCGACCCGAACCCCCACGCAGGTGCACGCCACCAAAAATCGCTCAAAACTCTCGCGCGAATCAGCCAAAGCCGAATACGGCTCATTGAAATACGCTTCATACCAAGTGTGCATCCGCGCTTGGTTTTTGACCTCAATCGCCACTGGCAGATGCGCAAAATGCGCGGCTACCCGTTGACCAACGGCTGCCTCAGCTTCGTTGCTCAAGTCGCTCGCATCAAAGTAAAACACGTCATAGTCATGGATGTTGGCCTCGGGCGGTTTGTGGGTTTGAATGTTCCAAACCGTTTGAAACAGACAACCCGCAACCAGCCAACAATCGGGCAAATCGAGATCGGGCAAGCCGTCTAGCAGCGCCGCATTGAACGGGTTTTTCCTCACGTCCGCACGGAATCGGTCCGCATCAGGCGCATGAGGCTCATGAGGCTCATCAGCCTTCAAGTCACATCACCTTGGCAATGCTGGCACACACGTAGCCGATGTTTTTCTCGTTGAGAGATGCCACGCACATGCGCCCGGTGTCGGTGCCGTACACGCCAAACTCATTGCGCAGGCGAACCATTTGGTCTTTGCTCAAACCCGAGTAGCTGAACATGCCAATTTGGGTCGTGATGAAGCTCATGTCCTGCGCCACACCAGCGGCCTTGAGGCCATCAACCAAGGCTTGGCGCATGGCTTTGATTCTCACGCGCATCTCACCCAGTTCAGTCTCCCACATCGCGCGCAATTCAGGCGTGTTCAGTACGCTGGCGCAAACCGTCGCGCCGTGCGTGGGCGGCGTGCTGTAGTTGGTGCGGATCGCTATTTTGAGCTGGCTCAACACGCGGCTGCACTCGTCCGTGCTTGCGCAAACCACACTCAACGCGCCCACACGCTCGCCATACAAGCTGAAACTCTTCGAGAAACTGGTCGACACCAAAAAATTCAGGCCAGCGGCGACGCATTTGCCCACCAAAGCACCGTCTTGCGCGATGCCAAAACCAAAGCCTTGGTAGGCCATGTCCAAAAACGGGGTCAGTTGGCGCGCTTTGAGCACGGAGACAACCTCGTCCCATTGCGCCGCAGTCAAGTCGTAACCGGTTGGGTTGTGGCAACACGCGTGCAACACAACAATGGTCCCTGGTGCGGCGGCGTTTAACGCCGCCTTCATGCCCTCGAAATTCACGCCACGCTTGGCCGCGTCGTAGTACGCGTAGCTCTCCACCA
>JANOPN010000118.1:0-2781 GCA_031421855.1 Comamonadaceae bacterium | reverse complement strand
GGTGATGCGCTCGTCGCTTTCAATATAAGTGTTGAACGCCGGGAACAAGAATTTGCCAGCCGCTTGCTCCTTTTCAAACTTGGTTGTTCGCACAAAACGCCCGATGTGGGCCACACCGGTGCCATCAAAGCTGAACTGCTGAACCATGCCGTCGCCTGCAAACCAGTGCTGGTAGCGTTGGCCTGCTCGCTCGTGCAAGGCGGGGCCGTTGCGCAAAAAACGCCCTTTTAGCGCTGCGGGCAGTTTGCCCTCAACGCGCAGTGCGGCGCAGTTGAGATCGGCGGCGACACCTTTCAGTGGCCCCAAGTTGGGGTTGGTAGCACTGGCTGCTTTGAAATCGCGGTAAAACGACTCTGGGGTGTTGTCTGAAACGGCAGCTTGGGCGTGCGCGAAAAGTGGCGCGGCGGTGCTTGCACAGGCGGCTTGGATGAGGTGGCGACGTTGCATGGTGGGCTCTCTCAGATGAGTTGGATCAAAACTTCACGCGAACGGCGGCGTTGTCAGCGGGTGGCCAAACGATTTTGGTGGTGTCCCAAGTTGGTGCTGAGAATGCGGGTGGTTTGCCCGATGCGCCGTAGGGCTCAGACGGGATACCCAGCGGGTTGCTGTCCATCTTGTTGTTGCCGTTGAGGTCTTGAAAGCCTGTGATGGCGATTTCGCCGGGCGTCACGCCGCACACCGGTATGCGCATGCTCGTGCCCACGACCTTGATGCGATCAGCCCAAACCGGTTTTTTGAAGAAGCTGTCGCCGCTGTTGTATGCCGCGAGGTTGAGCGTGCCGGTGTCGGCCTGCAAACCGGTGACTTCGATGTCGGCGCAAGGCGTGCCGGCCGGTGCTTGAGCAATGACTGACGAACAAGCGGCGACCAGTGCGACGACTGATGCGAGGGTGGCGAGGGTGCTGCGCATGGTGAAACTCCTGAAAGATTTGGGTTAAGACGCTTGCAGTGTCTGGTTTGTAGTTTGGTTTGTCGTGCGCGTTGCGACGAATGACCGAAGCTTGGCGTGAATCGACACCGATATGTCGCCAGGCGATTCGCGCCCACCAGCGGCTATTCGTCGCATCACCATTGCCTGGGGCTCGCGCACCTGTCTAAACTGCGGACCATGACGACATCAATCCCAATTCCAGCTTGGCCGCTGCCCGACGACTTGCGCCATGTCATGCGCCAATGGTGGAGTTTTGATCAGCCCCGCCAAGGCATGGCGGGTTGGTTTTTCTTGGCGACAGGCATTTACAACACCTTTTTTGCCATTCTCCTGACCTTTGTTTTCGCCGGTTTTAACCGCAGTCTCCAGTGGTGGCCCACTTTTTTGGAGACCCTGTTGATCTCCAACTGCATTGGTTTCTCAATTCATTTGTTGTTTGAGTTGACCTTCCGCGGAATTTTCAAGTCCGGCCTTCAAGGCCTTGCGCCCGCGCTTCGAACCGGCGTGATTCTGGGCATCATGCTGTCGGGCGTTGTGTCGGGCTACACAATTGCTTTTGGTTTACTGGGCCAGAACTTTTTGGCAAACATGGCTCGCTCGCCACGATTTGCGTTTGGCCTGCTGACGCTGGCATTTTTAGGTTGTGTGGTTTGGATGCTGATCATGGAGTCCCAAACCCGGCGTTTGCGGGCGGAAACCGACGAGGCGCAGTCGCGCGCACTTGAGGCCTCGCTGCGCGCACAGGCCAGCCACGCCGAGCTGCGCGCACTACAGGCACAGATCGAGCCCCATTTTTTGTTCAACACCTTGGCCAATGTGCAAGCCTTGGTGGACTATGAACCCGCCAAAGCGAAACAAATGTTGGAGGCCTTTATCGATTATTTGCGCTCCACGCTGGATGCGTCGCGTCACACCCACGCCACGCTGAACGACGAAATGCACTTGTTGCAACGCTATTTGGAGGTCATGGCCGTTCGCATGGGTGACCGGCTGCGGTTTCGATTCGACGTACCCGACGACATGCGAGCCATGGCTTTTGCCCCGCTCTTGCTGCAGCCACTGGTTGAAAACGCCATCAAGTATGGCCTTGAACCCAAAATTGAAGGCGGCACGATCACGCTTCGCGCCGAATGGTCGACAACATCGCCCAGGCGAGCGCGCAACAGCGTCATCGACGACGGCGCTGGACTCAACCCCAGCGGCGCTGCCCGGCGCGGACCCAAGGCAGGTACTGGCACCGGCATGCAAAATGTGCGGGCGCGACTAGTCAATGTATTCGGAGAAAATGCTACGTTATCTATAGCGTCTGAGTCAATGAATACGGTGACCACAGTGGAATTTGATCCAAAAATTGCCGAAATGAGCCCCAAAACCAATCTCGAAGGCCCCGCATGACCCGAGCCCTGATCGCCGACGATGAAACCCACTTGTCGCGCTACCTCAAAGACCAACTCAAGGCGGCGTGGCCCGAGCTCGACGTAGTGGCTTTGTGCGCCAACGGGGTTGAAGCGGCCAAACAAATTGAGGCGCTGCAGCCAGACGTGGCGTTTTTGGACATCCAAATGCCCGGTTTAAGCGGTTTGGAGGTGGCACAGGGCATCGAGTGCGACACCCTGTGCGTATTCGTGACGGCCTATGACCAGTACGCCGTCCAAGCGTTTGACGACGGCGCGGTGGACTATTTGCTCAAGCCCGTCAACACTGAGCGACTGGCCAAGTGCGTCGAGCGAATCAAGGCGCGTCTGTCAACCACCGCTTCGCAGTCGCCACCACTCGCGTCGCCAAACCCAACCCCCGACCTGGCCAGCGTTTTGCAGCGGCTTTTGAAAGCTGCCGATCCGCAAACCCTG
>JANOPN010000117.1:0-39920 GCA_031421855.1 Comamonadaceae bacterium | reverse complement strand
GCTGAAGTCTTCTTTCACTGAGCGCGGCGTTGCCAAGCTCGACCGTTTGGATCAAAGCGAGATTCAAGATCTGTGCTCCAAAGCCAACTTGAGTGGTAAACCCGTCGACGAAAAGCTGGCCGAACGGCTGCAAAAGTCGGCTTTGACTGCGGTTAAATACCCAGCCGATGGCGTGTTTTTAGGCGATTGGCGCGAAGGTGAAAAAGTCGCTCAAAACGGTCGTGGCCTGCAATTCACTGACTCAGCCACCGCGCTCAACGGGGCCAACTGCTATGCCTGCCACCAGTTGAGTCCAAAAGAGATCAGCTACGGCAACCAAGGTCCAAGCTTGGCAAAATATGGATCATTGCGCGGCGTGAAAGACCCCAGCAGCAAAGATTCTGAAGCCATCGTGCGCTACACCTGGGCGCGCATTTGGAATACGCACAGCATGAATGCGTGCTCGAACATGCCTCGCTTTGGTGCCGCCGGTATCCTGAATGAGCGCCAGATCAAAGACGTGATGGCCTTGTTGCTCGATCCGGCATCACCCGTCAATAAATAGCGAAATTGGAAGCGATTTCGGCCCTTGGTCGCCGAATTCATTGGGTTCGTTGCTATGTGTTTAGGACTATTCAATGTTCAATCGCCGTGAGTTTGTCAACGTCTTGAGTGCGGCTGCGGCGGCGGGGTTTCCACTGGCCTCGTCCGCGAGTGCCGCGCAGGCCGACGCTTTGTACGACTTGCCCGCATTTGGTAACGTGCATTTGCTGCATTTCACTGATTGCCATGCGCAGCTCAAGCCGATTTACTTTCGCGAGCCCAATGTCAACCTCGGGGTTGCCGGCATGTGGGGCAACGTGCCACATTTGGTGGGCGAGCATTTGGTGCGCCACGCGCGCCTGGCCTCAGGCGGGCGCGAGGCGCATGCGCACACGCACCTTGATTTTGAGCGGCTAGCGCGTCAGTACGGCAAAGTGGGTGGGTTTGCTCACCTAGCGACCTTGATCAAGCGGCTTAAATCCAGCCGCCCCGGTGCATTGTTGTGTGACGGTGGCGACACTTGGCAAGGCAGTGGCACGGCACTGTGGACCCAAGGCCAAGACATGGTTGAGGCTTGCAAACTGCTCGGCGTGGACATCATGACGGCGCACTGGGAGTTCACGCTCGGTGAAAAGCGCGTGCTGGAGTTGGTGAAGCAGCTGGAAGCACGGGGGGTCGATTTTTTGGCTCAAAACGTCAAAACCAAAGACTTTGAAGACCCGGTTTTCAAGCCCTACAGCTTGCGCCAGATCAACGGCGTGACGGTTGGCATCATTGGGCAAGCATTTCCCTACACGCCGATCGCCAACCCGGCTTGGCTTGTGCCCGATTGGTCGTTTGGCATTCAAGAAGCCAGCATTCAAAAGCAAGTCAACGAAGTTCGCGCAGAGGGCGCTGTCGTGGTCGTGCTGCTCAGCCACAACGGCATGGATGTGGACTTGAAGCTGGCGAGCCGCGTCACTGGAATCGATGCGATTTTGGGCGGCCACACCCACGACGGCGTGCCCTTGCCGACCACGGTCAAAAATTCGGCGGGCCAGACCTTGGTGACCAACGGCGGAAGCAACGGCAAATTCTTGGGCGTGCTCGACTTTGACGTCAAAGCCGGCAAAGTCAGCGGTTTGCGCTATCGGTTGCTGCCCGTATTCTCGGACTTGCTGCCAGCCGACAAAGACATGGCCGCGTTGATCGACCGCATGCGCGCGCCGCATGAGTCCAAGTTAGGCGAAGTATTGGCAACGACCGAAGGTTTGTTGTATCGCCGAGGTAACTTCAATGGCACCTTTGACCAAGTCATGTGCGATGCCTTGCGTGCAGTTCGCGGCGCGGATATCGCGTTTTCGCCCGGATTTCGGTGGGGAACATCGCTGTTGCCGGGTCAAGCGATCACGCGCGAACACGTGATGGACCAAACGGCCATCAGCTACCCGTGGACAACGGTGAGCGACATCAGCGGCCAGCAAATCAGGGCTATTTTGGAAGACGTTGCCGACAACATCTTCAACCCCGATCCGTATTACCAGCAAGGCGGCGACATGGTGCGCGTGGGCGGCATGACCTACGCAATCGACCCCAGCCAATCGGCGGGTAAGCGAATCAGCGAGTTGCGTCTGAGCGGCGGGCAGCTTTTGGAAGCCGACAAATCCTACAAAATCGCAGGCTGGGCGCCCGTACAAGAAGCAAGCAAAAACGCTGGCCCACCGGCGTGGGACGTGCTGGAGCAGTACCTCAAACAGCAAAAAACCGTCAAATCGGTGGCGCTCAATGAGCCGCAAATTTTGGGTATGACGGGAAACCCAGGGCGGGTTTGAGTGAGTTCTACCTTTGTCGTTTTCGCAACGTTTGGGTTGCCTCGTGAACGCTGAATGGTGACAATGGTGACTAGGTTTTGATTTGCACATTTGCGGGCTCGTGAGGTCCGCCCAAAGGAGAGCGATATGACTGCATGTAAACAGTGTCCGGCCAACTTCTTTGGGTCAATTGGCGCTTGAGCGAACCTTTAGGGCATTGACTGCCCTGCGTCGCTGACTCAATTCATTGGTTCACTGCCTGAAGCGCCCTTGTTGGCTGGCGCAGGCGTGAACTGGCATGCTTGTCATCGAACCAATCACGTGATTTCACACACCGATTCAAATCAAAAACAACCTGTTTTTAGTCCCAACCCAGTTGGTTTCTCCAACGACCCCGCCAGCTTGATGGCTCAATTGAGCGCAATCGGATGGCGAAGCGCTCTATTTTCTCAATTGCCTGCGTTGTCGGCGCGGGCTCGCGTTGCTCGGGTGGTTGAAGTCCAGCGCGACAGCGTCAAGCTGCACGACGGCAGGGTCGAGTTCGTCGCTCGGCCGCTGCCGAAGTTGTTGCGTGGGCACGAGTCGTGGCAACGAAGCATTGCTGTTGGCGACTGGGCCGTGAGCGAGGTTGATGCCCATGAAGACTCGTGGGTCGTCCATGTGCTTGATCCCATGTCGGAGATTCGTCGAATTGACGGCGAAGGCGTCGGCCACACCGTGGTCAGCAATGTCGACGCCCTGTTCATCGTCATGGGACTCGACTCTGACTTCAATTTGCGGCGCGCCGAGCGATATTGGGTCATCGCCCGGGCAAGCGGTGTTTCACCGGTTTTGGTGCTGACCAAGTCGGACTTGTGCCGCGATGTAGCGGCGCGGATCGAGGAGGCTCGTGCACGCTTGGGTCGAGGCATTGATGTGATTGCGGTGAACGCGTGCGACCCGAACAGTTGCGGCGAGTTGCGGCCGTACTTGGCAGCTGGCCAAACCGTCGCGCTCATGGGTTCGTCGGGCGCAGGTAAGAGCACGCTAACCAACGCTTTGGTGGGCCATGTGGTTCAGTTCACCGGGCTCGTTCGCGCGGGTGACTCGACTCGAGGCATGCACGGCAGACACACAACCACCGCGCGCACGCTGCACACAACACCCGGTGGTGCGTGTCTGATTGACACGCCCGGGCTTCGCACCATGCGGGTTGACGGCGGCGAGGATGCGGTGGCTTTGGGGTTTGAAGACATCACCGAGGCCGCGAAGTTGTGTCGTTTCGCCGACTGCACCCACGCCAATGAGCCGGGTTGCGCCGTGCGCGCGTCGGTTGACCCAGCGAGACTGCACAACTACAACAAACTCATGCGCGATGCGCAGCGAGACAACATGAACGCCCTTGAGCGCAAGGCGCAGCGCAGCCGCTGGAAGCGCATGAGCGCGGGGTCGGCTGTGAACCAAGCGATTCGAGGCAAGGTCTAAGGCCCAGTTCAAGCTTGGTTCAGGGCTGGTCTTGGGCCTGATCAGGCGGCGCCAACGGGGATAAACCGTTGGCACACCATCGGAAAACTGGCACAATTGCGCCAGACACAGGCCCTTTTACGCCCAGTCGCGTCCGCTATCCGGTTCAGCCGTGTCGCGGAAGGTTCTTCCACCGATCCAACTTTCCCACAGGGAAATTAAGGTTTGCGCAATGAGTCAGATGCCCGCTTCTTCAAGCTCAAATGGGGCGAATAGCGTTTTCGCAGCGTATTCGAGCAACACCCATTTATTTGGTGGCAACACACCGTACGTCGAGGAGATGTACGACAACTATTTGGCAAACCCGGCCAGTGTTCCCGATTCGTGGCGCAGCTATTTCGACGCGATGCAGCACTTGCCTGCTGCTGATGGCAGCAACACCCGCGATGTCGCGCACCAGCCCGTCATTGATGCGTTTGCGGCCTTGGCTAAAAAAGGCGCAACCAAAACCGTCTTGGCCAGCGAAGACCCTGAAATGGGCCGAAAACGCACAGCCGTTCAGCAGCTGATTGCCGCCTACCGTAACGTCGGCGCAAGCTACGCCGATTTGGATCCGCTGCAACGCACCGAGCGCCCGAATATTCCTGAGCTGGACCCCGCTTTTTACGGTTTCAAGGATGCAGATCAAGAAACCGTGTTTGATGCATCGAACACATTCTTCGGCAAAGACAAAATGAGCTTGCGCGAGCTCATGAACGCGCTGCGCGAGACGTATTCCGGTACGATTGGCGCTGAGTTCATGTACGCCACCGACCAAAAGCAAAAAAAGTGGTGGCAGCAACAGTTGGAGTCGCGTCGCAGCAAGGCGAGCTTTACCGCGGAGCAAAAAAAGGTCATTCTCACCAACCTCACGGCTGCCGAAGGCCTTGAGAAGTACCTTCACACCAAGTTCGTCGGACAAAAGCGGTTTTCCCTTGAAGGTGGCGAGAGCTTCATTGCGTCAATGGACGAGTTGATTCAACAAGCCGGCACCAAGGGCGTGCAAGAGTTGGTGATTGGCATGGCCCATCGTGGCCGCCTGAATGTGCTGGTCAACACCATGGGCAAGAGCCCTAAAGATTTGTTTGCCGAGTTTGACCATTCGGCCCCAGAAGATTTGCCCTCGGGTGACGTGAAGTACCACCAAGGTTTTTCCAGTGACGTGTCGACACCTGGCGGCCCAGTGCATTTGAGCTTGGCGTTCAATCCGTCGCATTTGGAAATCGTCAACCCAGTCGTTGAAGGCAGTGTGCGCGCGCGCATGGATCGCCGTGGCGACCCCAAGGGGCTGCAAGTCATGGCCGTGGTGGTCCACGGCGACGCGGCGTTTGCGGGTCAGGGTGTCGTCATGGAGACCCTGGCCTTGGCTGAGACTCGTGGTTACTCGACGGGTGGCACGATCCATTTGGTCATCAACAACCAAATCGGATTCACCACCAGCGATCCGCGCGACAGCCGATCAACCTACTACTGCTCCGACATCGTCAAGATGATCGAAGCCCCGGTGTTGCATGTGAACGCCGATGACCCCGAGGCGGTCGTGCTGGCCACACAGCTCGCGGTTGAGTTTCGGATGGCGTTCCAAAAAGACGTGGTTGTCGACATCATTTGCTACCGAAAACTCGGACATAACGAGCAAGATACGCCAGCCCTGACTCAGCCGTTGATGTACAAAAAGATCGGCCAGCATCCCGGTACCCGCAGGCTCTACGGCGACAAGTTGGTTGCGCAAGCCGTGATCGGCACGACCGGCCCAGACGACATGATCAAGGCTTATCGCGCAGCGATGGATGCCGGTCGGCACACCGAAGAAGTCACGATTTCGAATTTCAAGAGTAAGTACGCGGTTGATTGGAGTCCGTTCCTCAACAAGAAGTACAGCGACGCCGCCGATACCGCGCTGTCGACCACCGAGTGGAAACGCATTGCTGAAAAGATCACGACATTCCCAAGCACGGTGTCACCGCATTCTTTGGTGAAAAAAGTGTATGACGACCGCGCCGCGATGGGGCGCGGTGAGGTGAATGTCGATTGGGGCATGGGCGAGCACATGGCGTTTGCCTCGTTGGTTGCAAGCGGATACCCGGTTCGATTGAGTGGTGAGGACTGCGGCCGGGGAACATTCACCCATCGCCACGCGGTGGTTCACGACCAGGCGCGCGAAAAGTGGGACACCGGCACCTATGTGCCTTTGCAAAACGTCAGCGACAAGCAAGCGCCGTTTGTCGTCATTGACTCGATCTTGTCTGAAGAAGCGGTGCTGGGTTTTGAGTACGGGTATGCATCAAACGACCCCAACACGTTGGTGATTTGGGAGGCGCAATTTGGCGACTTTGCCAACGGTGCGCAGGTCGTCATTGACCAGTTCATTGCCAGTGGCGAGGTGAAATGGGGGCGTGTGAACGGCATCACCCTGATGCTCCCGCACGGCTACGAAGGCCAAGGGCCAGAGCACAGCAGCGCGCGCATCGAGCGGTTCATGCAACTCAGCGCCGACACCAACATGCAAGTGGTGCAGCCGACCACGGCGGCGCAGATCTTTCACGTGCTCCGTCGCCAAATGGTGCGCGACCTGCGCAAGCCCTTGATCATCTTCACGCCCAAAAGCCTGTTGCGCAACAAAGATGCCACCAGCCCAATGTCGGAGTTCACCAAAGGCGGTTTCCAAACCGTCATCCCCGAGAACAAAGCGTTGGATGCGAAGAAGGTCAAACGCGTTGTCGCTTGCTCGGGCAAGGTTTACTACGACTTGGTGAAAAAGCGCGAGGAAAAAGGTGCCGACGATGTTGCTATTTTGCGCGTCGAGCAGTTGTATCCGTTCCCGCACAAGGCGTTTGCCAACGAGATGAAGAAGTATCCCAATGTGGTTGACTTGGTCTGGTGCCAAGACGAGCCGCAAAACCAAGGGGCGTGGTTTTTCATTCAGCACAACATCCACGAGAACATGGTCGATGGCCAGAAATTGGGCTACGCCGGGCGCAAAGCCAGTGCGTCGCCGGCGGTGGGTTACGCCCATTTGCACGCCGACCAGCAAAAGGACTTGCTGAATGATGCTTTCGGCAAGCTCAAGGGTTTTGTTTTGACCAAGTGACGTTGTGATCGGCGGCGGCAAGGATTGTCGTTGCCGGTTTAACCGCTTAAGCCCCGTTCATTGTTCGCTGCCGCTGCGCACCCATCAAACCCAGCCGCAATCGCAAAAAATTCAAGGAAGACGCCATGTCCATCGCAGAAGTCAAAGTTCCCCAGTTGTCAGAGTCAGTTGCTGAAGCCACCATGTTGACGTGGAAGAAAAAAGTCGGCGACGTCATCGCCATTGATGAGATCTTGATCGAGATTGAGACCGATAAGGTTGTGTTGGAAGTGCCCGCACCGTCAGGCGGTGTTTTGGCTGAAATCTTGGTCGGTGACGGTGGAACGGTCGTGAGTGACCAGGTCATCGCCCGCATCGATAGTGAAGGTAAGGCAGGTGCTGCCGCACCCGTTGTTGCCCCAGCTGTTGTGGCTTCGGTTGCTGCTGCAGCGCCAGCGAGCATGTCGGGCGTGGCCATGCCAGCCGCGGCCAAAATCATGGCTGATAGCGGCTTGGCTGCTGGGTCGGTCGACGGCACTGGTAACGATGGCCGCGTGACCAAGGGCGATGTCCTCGCTGCTGTGGCCGCTGGCGGTGCCGCTAAGCCGCCGGTTGCAGCGCCCGTGATTGCCCGCGCGCCGGTCGCCGCCGCACTGGCTCAAGTCGCAACACCCGGTGTCAACTTGGGTGAGCGGCCCGAGCAGCGCGTGCCCATGACGCGACTGCGAGCGCGCGTGGCCGAGCGTTTGCTCCAGTCGCAATCAACGAATGCAATTTTGACAACATTCAATGAAGTCAACATGGCGCCGGTCATGGACATGCGCAAGCGTTTCCAAGAAAAGTTCGAAAAAGAGCACGGCTGCAAGCTGGGCTTCATGAGCTTTTTCGTCAAGGCAGCTGTCGCCGCGCTCAAAAAATACCCGGTGTTGAATGCCAGCGTTGACGGCAACGACATTGTTTATCACGGCTACTTTGACATCGGTATCGCCGTGGGTTCACCGCGTGGCTTGGTTGTGCCAATTTTGCGAAACGCGGATCAAATGAGTTTTGCCGATATCGAGAAAAAGATTGCTGAGTTTGGACAAAAAGCCAAAGACGGCAAACTGAGCCTGGAGGAGATGACTGGCGGCACGTTCTCGATCTCAAACGGCGGAACGTTTGGCTCCATGATGTCCACACCCATCATCAACCCGCCGCAAAGCGCGATTTTGGGCGTTCACGCCACCAAAGACCGCGCCATGGTCGAAAACGGTGTCGTCGTGGTTCGACCGATGAACTATTTCGCGATGAGCTACGACCACCGGATCATCGATGGACGCGAGGCGGTGCTGGGTTTGGTCGCGATGAAAGATGCGCTTGAAGATCCTTCGCGTCTTTTGTTTGACATTTGAGTCTGTTGCGTGATGGTTGACTTCGCCCAATGGGATCCCAAGAAGGCGGAAACGAATCTGGCAAAACACGGCGTTTCGTTTGAAGAAGCAGCCACTGTTTTCGAAGACTATTTCGCGTGTTCGATACCCGACAAAACTCATTCTGTGAGCGAGCGACGCTTTGTGACGATTGGACGTTCGTCGCTTTCAAGGGTGTTGTTGGTTATCAACGTGATTTGGGACACTGACGTTCGGATCATCAGTGCTCGTAAACCGACCAACTCCGAGAGGAAAACCTATGACCAGCAATTCTGACGATGACATGGCACAAGACTACTCAGAAGCTTTTGAGCGTGCGAGAGCCAATGGCACGCTTGTCCGAGGTCAGTTCTTTGAGTCGGCGATGCGGGCGCGCGGTTACGTCCGCGTAGATCACGAACTGTTGGCTGCCTTTCCGTCGAGTACCGAGCTAAACGCCGCTTTGCGCGGCTTGATGGAGGCATCACGTCACGTGCACCTCCCCCAGGCGGTCTGAATCATTTCAATTGAGCAAAACACCATGAACAAACAATTCGACGTCATCGTCATCGGCGGCGGCCCAGGCGGCTATGTGGCTGCCATTCGGGCAGCCCAGCTTGGCTTTTCTGTGGCCTGTATCGACGAGTGGAAAAACGCCAATGGTGGGCCTGCTTTGGGTGGCACTTGCACCAATGTGGGGTGTATTCCATCGAAAGCGCTGTTGCAAAGCTCAGAGCATTTTGACCATGCGGCGCACCACTTTGCGGAGCACGGCATCGGGCTGAAAGATTTGTCGATTGACGTGGGGCAAATGCTCAAACGCAAAGACATGGTCGTCAAGCAAAACAACGATGGCATTCAGTACTTGCTGAAAAAGAACAAGATCGCGTTCTTTCACGGTCGGGGCTCATTTCTAGCGCCAAAAGACGGCAACTACGAGGTGCAGGTCGCCGGTACCGAGACCGAGGTCATCAATGGAAAGCACGTCATTTTGGCCACTGGGTCAAACGCGCGCGCGCTGCCTGGTGCGCCGTTTGATGAGATCAACGTCTTGTCGAACGACGGCGCGCTGCGTGTTGGCGCTGTGCCGAAGAAGCTTGGGTTGATTGGCTCCGGCGTGATTGGTCTGGAGATGGGGTCGGTGTGGCGCCGACTGGGCGCGGAGGTCACGATCCTTGAGGGCCTGCCCACATTTCTGGGCGCGGTCGACGAACAAATTGCCAAAGAGGCAAAGAAGGCGTTCGATAAGCAAGGTTTGAAGATCGAGTTGGGTGTGAAAGTTGGCGCGGTCACAGTGGGCAAAACTGGCGTCTCGGTTGCCTACACCAATGCAAAGGGTGACGCGCTGAGCTTGGATGTCGACAAACTGATCATCAGCATTGGCAGAACTGCCAACACGATTGGGCTGAATGTCGAAGCGGTTGGCCTGCAACTCGACGATCGCGGCATGATCGTGGTCGACGGCGATTGCAAAACCAACTTACCCAACGTTTGGGCGGTCGGTGACGTGGTTCGCGGCCCCATGTTGGCTCATAAGGCGGAGGAAGAGGGCGTGGCTGTGGCCGAGCGAATCGCGGGCCAGCACGGGCATGTGGACTTCAACCTCGTTCCTTGGGTCATTTACACGAGCCCCGAGATCGCTTGGGTTGGCCAGACGGAGGCGCAACTGAAAACGGCCGGGCGAGCGTACAAGTCGGGCAGTTTCCCGTTTTTGGCCAATGGCCGCGCACGGGCTTTGGGCGACACCACGGGCATGGTCAAAATGCTGGCTGACGCAGCGACTGACGAGATTTTGGGCGTGCACATTGTCGGCCCGATGGCGAGCGAACTGATTGCTGAGTGCGTGGTTGCAATGGCGTTTCGGGCCAGTTCGGAGGACATTGCTCGGATTTGCCATGCTCATCCGTCGCTATCCGAGGCGACCAAAGAGGCGGCACTGGCGGTCGACAAGCGCACATTGAACTTTTAATCGCTCGACGGTCGAAATTGGCCGTTTCGCGAGCAATTTAGAGATAAATAACGCCTTGGTCTCCGTATTCATTGGGTTCGTTGCTATTTATTTGGTAGCAAATGGTTGCTGACACGCCACCCGTTCGAACGGCTTACGAAGCGGAGTTGCGCACGCGTGGCTATGTGGCGGACCCCGCGCAACTGCGCGCGGTGGACGCGTTGGAGCGTTGTGCCAACGAATGGGCGACGTATTTGGAGGCGCGTTCCAGCAAGCTCAAACGCCTGTTTTCGAAGCCGGTGATTCCGCAAGGCGTGTATTTGTATGGCGGAGTGGGTCGCGGCAAGAGCTTTTTGATGGACTGCTTTTTCAACGCGGTGCCTTTGAAGCGCAAAACGCGGCTGCATTTTCACGAATTCATGCGTGAAGTCCACCGCGAATTAACTGAGCTCCAAGGCATCGCCAACCCGCTCGACGAACTGGGCAAACGCATGGCGCGGCGTTTTCGCCTGATCTGCTTCGATGAGTTTCACGTGTCTGACGTGACCGACGCCATGATTTTGGGTCGGGTGCTCGACGCATTGTCCAAGCACGGTGTGGGCATGGTCACGACGAGCAATTTT
Source organism: Comamonadaceae bacterium (assembly GCA_031421855.1). GTDB lineage: Bacteria > Pseudomonadota > Gammaproteobacteria > Burkholderiales > Burkholderiaceae_C > JAAFHN01. The sequence goes on along the minus strand of JANOPN010000117.1, from coordinate 29,097 downwards.
CAGCCTGACGGTTTGTACCCCGGTGGTTTGCACCGAGACCGGATTTTGCCTGCCATTGAACTCATCAAACAGCAAATGCAAGTCGTGAATGTTGACAACGGTGTGGACTATCGACGCCGAACCCTGGAGACGCTTAGGCTGTACCACACGCCCTTGGGAGACGTCGCTGACGCGGCATTGAAGGCGGCCTTTGAGCGCCTAACCGAGGCGCGAGACGACGAACAACCCTTGAAAATCGAGGGCCGGGTGTTGCAGCCACGTCGGCGAGCAGGGGGCGTGGTGTGGTTCGACTTCGTGGCCTTGTGTGGCGGACCGCGAAGCCAAAATGACTATTTGGAGCTGGCGACACAGTTTCATACCGTTGTTTTGTCCAATGTGCCACAAATGTTTGTTCGCCACGCATCGGAGGCTCGGCGATTCACCTGGCTCGTCGACGTACTCTACGACCGGCGCTGCAAGCTGGTGATGTCAGCTGCCGTGAAACCCGAGTTGCTGTACACCGAAGGTCCGCTCTCGCATGAGTTTCCACGCACAATTTCGCGCCTGATGGAGATGCAATCGCCCGAATTTTTGGCACTTGAACGACGCAATGTCGATACGGGCTTGACATGAGCCACTGGACCCAATGGCTCGCAAGGCGTGCTTTTGTGGTTGCTATGTTTTTTGTAGCATCTAACCCAATGAATGCGGCGACCACAGGTCAAAATGATTCGAAATTTGTCGATTTGAGTGTCGCTGATGAGCGAGTTCGCATTGGGCGCGAACGTGACGCAGCGCAAAAGCAATTCGACGCTGCCGACCGAGCTTGTGATGCCAAGTTCATGCGTACCGATTGCGTCAACTCAGCCAAGCTGAGTCGGCGCGTGGTGATGGATGATTTGCGCCGCCAAGAAATCGGCCTCAACGACCGAGAGCGCAAAATCCGCGCATCCGAGGGGCAAACCCGATTTGACACCTCGCGTACGTCACGGGCCGAGGCTGATCGCCTTGCGAAGGAACAAACCTCAAAAGCAGCTGACGCTGAGCGGCGCAGCAGGGTCGCCCAGCGTGCAGCTGATCGCGCGCAGCGGGCCAAACTCGGCAAGCAAAACGATGCGCAAGTCAAGGAGCGCCGCGTCAAGTCAGCGGCAGACAAGATCGCCAACCAAGCCAAACGCAACGCGAAGTCGCCGCAACGGGTTGCTGAGCAACAAGCCCGTGAAGCCAAATACGCGCAGCGCAGGGCAGACTTGAATCAAAGGCTATCGACCAAAACACAGCCTGCGGCAGCACCACTCGCTGTGCCCCCGCCGCCGCCGACCCCTTTGCCCGCACGTCAAGTCAGTCCAGCGGTGCCTGCAAGCGGTGCCGCCGCGCAAAAGTAGCCGGATAGTTGGGAATCAGCGCCGAATTGAGCTCATGTCGGGCAAAGCAATTCGCTTGGCTTCTGGCGGTGCATCCAAGACTTCGAGCTTGATGAGTGCAATGGACAGATTGTCGCCACCACCTCGCGCACGGGTTCGTGCCTTCGCAATCAAATACTCAATCGCCTCGCGCGGCGGGAGTTGCGCGATGACTTGCGCCATTTCGTTGTCAGTGAAGTAGTGCCAAACCCCGTCGCTGCAAACCATGAGTGAATCGCCCACGCGCAACTGATCAATCGTGTGTTGAACAAAGGGCGGGTCTTCTTCGATGCCCAAGCAACCCATCAATATGTTGGATTGGGGATGAACATTGGCTTCTTGCTCGGTGATTTCGCCTTTGTCGACCAAAGTCTGCACATAGGAGTGGTCCATCGTGCGCTTGACCATCTTCAAACCATGGAAGTGGTAGATGCGCGAGTCGCCACTGTGAATCCAATGGCAATCGCCCGAAGGATTGATCAAAAACGCCGCCAAAGTCGCGTGCGGCTCCATCTCGCTTGAGATGGCGGTCAGTTTGATCACCAAATGGGCTTCGTTGACTAACTGCTTAAGCAAGTCGGCCGCGTGGTCGTGAACGGGGGAGTAGCGCTCAAACAACTGCTTTGCGGTCATCATGGCTTGGTCGGACGCCTTGCGACCGCCACTTCGGCCGCCCATGCCATCAGCCACAATGGCCAGCACGCAGCCGGCATGGTGGGGGTGCGACAACATGGCCACTTGGTCTTGTTGGTACTCGCGGTCGCCTTTGTGAATCCCGGTCGCCGCGGTGAGTTTGTAGCCAATGGACATATGGCGTGATGATAGTCCAGCCAAGGGATCGCGCCAGGCTCAAAACCTTATCATCAACCCGTAGCCGCACCTCGTCTGTGGGTCGGTCTGCGATGCCTAACTTTGTATTCAATTCATGAACCTTCAACAGCTAACCGTTGATGCTTTTGCCGTCGACGGCATGCTATCCAGCATGTCAGAGCGCTTTGTTTCCCGCGAGGGGCAAACCGAGATGGCGAAAGCTGTCGCCGACGTGGTCGCAAACGGTGGCGCCTTGGTTGTTGAGGCGGGCACCGGCACCGGAAAGACGTTTGCCTACCTGGTACCTGCCCTGTTGAGTGGCAAGCGGGTTTTGGTGTCGACGGCGACCAAAACACTCCAAGATCAGTTGCATGGGCGCGATATTCCGGCGTTGGCCGAACACATGGGTTTGCCGATCAAGCTGGCGTTGCTTAAAGGGCGCAGCAGTTATTTGTGCGTGGAGCGGCTCGAAGGTGCGCGTCAAGGCGACGGGGGCGGCATTGACAAATATGCAGCGCGAACACTGGCGCGCATTGAGCGATGGGCGTTGAGTACGCGAACCGGTGACCTGGCTGAGATCGAAGGGCTCGATGAGCGCTCAAGCGCCATTGCCGCCGTCACCTCAACCCGAGAGAACTGTTTGGGCAGCGAATGCTCTAAATATCGCAGCTGCTACGTTTATGCCGCGAGGCGTGAGGCTTTGGGTGCCGATGTCGTGGTCGTCAATCACCATTTGTTCTTTGCCGACATGTCGGTGCGCGAGTCAGGCATGGCCGAGCTGTTGCCCAGCGTCGACGTGGTGATTTTGGACGAAGCCCACCAACTCAACGAAACCGGTATTCAGTTTCTCGGTGCGGTGTTGTCAAGCCATCAAGCGCTTGATTTAGCGCACGACGCGCTGGCCAGTGGCTTGCAACACGCCCGCGGCTTGTGCGAATGGCAGGCGCTTGCCGCGTCGCTTGAGAACGCCATGCGTGACCTGCGTTTGGCGGCAGGGCCGTCTACGCGCAGCTATGGCGGCAAGGCGGACACGGTTCGGTTGAACTGGACGGCACAACAACCCAATGGGCTCAATGAAGTCGATTGGACTCAGGCCCTCGTGGGGCTGAGGACCGCGACATTTGAGTTGCATGACGCACTCGCAACAGTGAGTGAACTCAACCCAGAATTGGCCAGGCTGCAAACCCGAGCCAAGGAGTTTTTGGAGCGATGCGACGCGTTTACCCAAACGTGCCCCGTTGACAGCGTGCGCTGGCTTGATGTGAATCAACAGCTTCGTTTGGTTCAAAGCCCGCTCGACATTGCCGAAGCACTCAAAAAACGGGTCTGGAAGCCGCCAGAGACGGCCCCGACTTCAAACACCCAAACATCGACAGAGCCCGAGCGTCGTGCGTGGATTTTTACTTCAGCCACTTTGGGCGACGACGACCGGTTGAGCTGGTTCACCGAGGCCTGCGGCTTGGATGCTGCGACAGTCTTGCGTGTGAGCAGCCCGTTTGACTACGCTGCCCAAGCGGGCGTGTTCGTGCCCCGTGATTTCCCCGAGCCCAGCGACCCCAGCCACAGCCACGCGGTTGCAGCCTTGGCGGCCAAAGTTGCCTTGGTGTTGGGCGGCAGAACCATGGTTCTCACGACCACCTTGCGGGCCTTGAATGCCGTCAGCGAAGCCTTACGCCAACATTTGCCCGAGTCAATCGCGATCTTGGTTCAGGGGACTTTGCCCAAGCGAGAGCTGATTGAGCGATTTCGAAGTTTTGGCGACTCAGCCGGACAGGCCAACGGGATGGGCGAACAAGGCGCCGTGTTGGTGGGGTCCGCAAGCTTTTGGGAGGGCGTTGACCTGCCCGGCGAGGCTTTGCAAGCCGTTTTCATTGACAAGTTGCCGTTCCCGCCGCCAAGCGATCCGCTGGTGCAGGCGCGTTCACTCAGACTGCAACAACAAGGCAAAAACCCATTTGCTGCGTATCAACTGGCCGAGGCCGCGGTCGCCTTGAAGCAAGGCGCAGGGCGGCTCATACGACACGAAACCGACCAGGGCGCGCTCATCGTCACCGACAGGCGTCTGGCAGTCTCAAGCTACGGCCGCCGCCTGATGGCCGCTTTGCCGCCGATGCAGGTGTTGAACGACGAGTCTGAATTGTTGGCGTGGCTGGGTCGCGTGCGGGGTTGACGCCTACGTCGCCGCATTTTGTTCAACCCACGAGGCCGTAGCGGAATGAAAAAACCGAATGCCACTGGCATCGCGCCAAAACGCTGGGCGGCAAAGGTACTCGTTCGGATGCAAGCGCGGTAGGCCAAGAGGTAGAAGCAACCGAATTGATCGAGGCATGGGTTCAGGCGCTAGCCAAGCGGATCCGCGTTAGCATAGGTTGCAGGTGCCACATATGCCGTAGGCAACCTGATTTCAGATGGGAATCAGGCTTTAGCCCAAAGGAGTATCGCGCAAGCAGCTATCAAATGTGTAGCCACTAAACTGACCCTCCGACCGAACGCACTGACCCTCCAACCGACCGCAAGGTGTTCGCAGCGGGGGTGGTCAATTGCGCCATTCCGTTTTCACTGTTTGCCTACGCCGTGATGCACATCACCACCGGCTTGGCCTCGGTGCTCAACGCCGCAGCGCCGCTTTTTGCAGCGGCGATTGCATGGGTCTGGCTCAAAGATCGACTCAGTGGTTCACGCGTGGTGGGCTTGTTTGTCGGCCTGATGGGTGTGGCAATGATGGCCAGTGGCAAAACCTCATTCAACGGCGACACAGGAGATGCCACTTGGGCCATCGCAGCTTGTATTGCCGCCACGGTTTGCTATGGACTTGTGAGCTGCTACACCAAGCGCTACCTAAGCGAAGTCCACTCCAGCGTAATCGCCACAGGCACCCAAATCGGCGCCACACTCGCCTTGGCCATCCCAGCCGCACTCACCTGGCCCCAGACCAACCCCAGCACGCAGTCGTGGGCAGCCATCGTCTTTTTGGGCATCATTTGCACAGCCGTCGCCTACATCCTCTACTTCAGACTCATGACCAGCGTCGGCCCAGCCAAGGCACTGTCAGTGACGTTCTTGATCCCCGTCTTTGGCATGTTTTACGGCGCAGTCTTCCTAGCAGAAGCCGTCACAAATTGGATGATCATCTGCGCAGTCGTGATCGTCGCAGGCACAGCCTTGGCCACAGGGGTGGTGAGGTTTTCTAGGCGGTGAGTGAATGCGAACGCATGGCAGCGTCCGCACCGATCGCGTCTCGCTACAAAGCCTTGCGCGCCGACGCGCAGCCACGCTTTGACACGAGACCACTTTGCGCAACCCGCGTGCACGCCGCAACCAGCATCTTCTAGGCCGCTTGCGCAGTAGCCGTCAGCCCACCGCTAGCTTCACCGGCTTGCCCACCAGGCTCAGCATACCCACCAGGGTATCGATAGTGAACTTGCCTGTCTTTTTGTTCACCACATCCGACACACGCGGGCGCGAGACCTTCAAAATTTCGGCGGCCTCCGCTTGCTTGAGGTGATGCTCAGCAATCCAGCCAGACAGCTCGTCCATGAGCTGCTGCTTGAGCAGTAGCGTGTCGTTAATCTGCTTGCGCGAAGCAGCCTGCAGGCGCTTAGCCTCTGCTGGCGGAAAACCGAGCTCTAAAAACAGGTTTGCGCCTGGCTTGGTGATGTGGCGCACTTCAGTGTCAATTTTCATTTTTTAGCCTTTCTCAAGTCAGCCACAGCGCGGTAGCGCGCCTCGGCAATGGCTTTGTCCTGCTTGCTGGTAGCCTGCGTCTTCTTTTGAAAGCAGTGCAGCACGTAAATAGCTTCCTCAAACTTCGCAACATACATCACACGGTAGATGCCGTTGGCCTCATTGATGCGGATTTCCCTCGTACCAGCCTGACCTCGAACATGGCGAAATCACTTGCTCATTGCTGCCTGACAGCGCTAATGCATCCAGCAGACGGAAAGCCGCACTCTACAAACAGCTTTGCACTCGATCGAGTCGTAACCGGTTTGTTGTTCATAAATTGACTCTTTTTTGATACAATACAAGATCGATGAATCGCCCCAAACTCACCGTCAAATTCTACAAATCAGGCTCCAACCGCGAGCCCGTGCGCGAATGGCTCAAGGCGCTTGACGAGGCAGACCGCAAAACCATCGGCGATGAGATACGCCTGGTGCAGTTTGGCTGGCCACTCGGCATGCCCTTGGTGCGCAAAATGCAAGCGAACTTGTGGGAGGTGCGTGTTACTTTGGCAGACCGTATCGCCAGAGTTTTGTTTACGGTGCAAGCGGGGCATGCCGTGCTGTTGCATGGTTTCATCAAAAAGAGCCCCCAAACACCTGACGCAGAGCTGCAAACCGCCAAAAATCGGCTGAAACAGCTCTCAGATCAACCCTAACCGTGTGGAGATACCCATGACACGAGCCATTAAAACCAAGCCCGAGGCTACCCAACCCAACCCCCATATTGGCAGCGACTTTGAAGACTTCTTGCGCGATGAGGGGCGGCTAGAAATAGCCACCAGTCTGGCCATCAAACGCGTGATAGCTTGGGAATTTGGCCAAGCCATGGAAAAAGCCAACGTCACCCAAACCGAAATGGCCAAACGCATGGGCACCAGCCGCGCCGTAGTGCGCCGCCTGCTGGACGAAACCGACCTCGCCGTCACCTTGGCCACCCTCAGCAAAGCCGCCAGCGCCTTGGGGCGCGACATGCAGTTTGGTTTGGCGCGCTGAAAGGGCGCAGCACGAACCTGCCTGTCTTTTTGTTCGCCGCACCACAGGTTTTCGTCAGGCTTGGGTGTGTGGCTTTATCCTGTTGGCTGCTAGCCCGCGCCTTCTTTTGCAAACAGTGCAGCACGCAGAGCTGCCTCAAACTTCGCGACAACCATCACGTGCCAGGTGTCGTTGGCCTGCTTGATGCGGATGTCCCGCGCACTGCAGGGCGGCAGCCCCGGCCTGTGTGCTGCGGCACTAGGCCAAATCGCTTGCTAGGTGCTGCCTGCAAGCGCTGTAGCCTGTAGCAGGCAGGAAACCGCGCTCTGCCAACACGTTGCCGCCCGGCTGAGAGGTGTGGCCATGTGCAATGTGGCGCATGTGCAGTGTCCATCTGCATCCGCTGAGCCCAGCCACCTCGCCCAAGGGCTTGCAGTCGGTCAGCGCAAGCCCGGCCTGCACCGTGCCCCACGGACAACCCGCCTGCGAGCGCGGCTGGCTGTGCCACGCCAGCGAGCCATCGTGGGCGTTGCCACCACAACCAAGCCGGTAGAACCCTAGGGCACAGAAGCGCCATGCCTACAGTGACACAAATGCTGCAGGCGACCTGATTTCAGATATAAATCAGGCTATAGCCCAATAGAATATTGCGTAAGCAGCTATTGAATGTGTAGTGAGTAAGCTGCCTGCGCGCCATCAGCCCGCGGCTTGCAAGGCGCATGAACGCTATGAAATGCCATCGCGCATACAACACAAGTAGCGCAAAAAAATCAAGCGCGGAGGGCGGGGGGGTGCGCTTTGTACAAGCGCCCACCGAGCAACGACAGCCGCATCACAGGTTTAGCCGTGGTCGGTCAGACAGATAGAAGAAAGGCAAATTGGCCTAGCTTCGTTGCGCAAGCCTTATTGATGTTTGTGTGTTCAGTGAATTAGTGTAAACCCTATGTCTTATTTTCATCATCACTTTTGATGATGTCGCGCCTTGTGATTTTTCGGAATATCGGTAACATGTACTCACATTGAGCTTATTTTCTGAGACTCAATGTGGTTTTGGGAAATGGATCTGACGCCGATGTCGGTGAACCCCAACCAACGTTAGCTTAACTAGCATTAGCAGGTACAAATTGAGTGGATATGAAAAAATTTACAAATTTATACAAGAGGAGATGTGTTGCCTTTGCCAGGCGCTTGTCGCATCCATCTATAAGAATAATTTTGATGATCTTGTTGACGGCCGCGTGCTTTTCTCTACAAGCACAAAATATATCTACTTCTAACGGGTGTGGAACTGGATGGAATCGATTCTTTGTACCTGACGAAATCAAGGTAATCGGCTGTTCATTCAAGAAGGCATGTGATGCGCACGACATTTGCTACGGAGATTGTGAAAAACACGACAACAAAGCTCTGCCCCGGTGTAGCTATCTCAGATGTGTTAAAGGTGGTGATTTCTATGGAAAATCAAGCTGCGATGATGTGGCAATGAAACCAATCAAAATTGAAGCTGAAAACCGGCGAGCAACATGCGACGGCACATTTTTGATTGATTTAGTGAAAACCAACCCCGGAAATTCTAAATGTACTTTCTTCAGCGCTTTATATCCATTTGCGGTTCAATTGGGTGGTAAAGATCCTTTTCGAGGTATGCAGCAAGAGGATAGTTCCATGACAGAAGCGGAGCGCAAGCAGTCGATTCAAGCGTTTAATTCAATGTTGAATGACTGGCCGCTTGAGAAGCAGGTGCGATTTATTGAAGATTTGAAAAATGGAAAATCCGAAATAGATCTAACTAAACCTATTCGGCTTGATATAAATAACGAAATCAAAAATTAGCCTTGCCAATATGAAATTCAAGATGCTAAAACTGTTATTTGCCATGCTTTGGGCTTGTTCGGCATTTAGTGCTGATGCGTATTTCGGTTGGTTGTCGAAAGACACTTTTGGGTCGTTGGGAGGACATACAAAAAGCCATCGGGATTGGGCATATGGGGCGGTTTTAAATGCGGCACAAACTAAGAAGCCTGATACTGTTTTATCGATAGACGAGCTTCAAGCCAAGCGCGTTCTTATGGATGCAGACGAACAGATTTTGATAAACAATGCTCGGCGCTGGGAAAGTGAATTGATTTCATACCTTAAAAGGAAGCTCGGTAGTGAAGAGCTTCAAATATTGAATCGATTGAATGTACGCGTGGTGTCCGATCCTGGAGTGGTCGCTAAATACTTCCCCGGTAATTCCGAAATTGTCGTGCCATCTGGTTTGCTTGTGCGATCGTATTATTTAGCCTCGATTTTGGAGGAAGCTGAGCTTGTACCAAGCTTGCAAGCACGAGCGTTTCGCTTTGCGGCACTTCGGCTAGTACCGAGTGTAGCTAAACAGATCGAAAATCGTGCAGTATCGATTATGTCTCTCGGACTCTATGAAAACGGCTCGTATTCAATTACTGATCGCAAAAGTTATAGCGAATACTTGAATAACGTTCATAACTTCTACAACTCAGTACTGGCGTTTTCAATCGTGCATGAAATTTGCCATGGACTACTAAAACACGGCGTTAGTGTCAAAGCTACGCGCGAAGATTTGGCAAAACAGGAGACCCAAGCAGATGCTTGCGCCTTTGAGAAATTAAAGGATTGGCAAGGCTTTCCATTCAATCCTGGTAGCGTCTTTGTTGCCCTCCATTTTGAATTCTATGAGGAGATTGATGATTTTTCGAAAAAGCGGACACACCCAAAGTTACTGTGCCGTTTTTTGGATCTTGGTGCACAGGCGCTAGGGGGGGGCAGTGCCGCGAGACAAAAGGTACTAAGTGTCCTCTCTGAGGCTCTGCGTGAGCAAGACGATTTCATGATTGGTATTAAAAAATTTGCTCAAGAAATCGATCCCACTATTCAAATAAGTGACAAGGATGTACTGACGGTTTTTTCTCGAAATTGCCCGTAGCTCCTTGAATATGGGGCGCTGAAGCAACGCTGACCGTTTTGGAACAGACAGCTGGACCGTAGTCACGCTTTGCGCATCAAAATATTGCGCCTAACCCGCCGCCTCCCGCCCACTCTTAACATGCGAGCGTATCGCCGCCTGCGCAGCAACTGCATCCTGGCTTGGCAACGCCGCCATGATGGCGGCATGCTCGGCCAGCGACTCTTCAATCCGCCCGGCTTTGAGCAACGACTGCGCGCGGTTGAGCTTCATCACTTTGCGCAGGTCGGCCACCATTTGGCCTGCCCAACGGTTGTTGGCTACATCTGGTAGTTTGATGTGGAAGGCTTCGTTGAGCTGGAAAAACTTGACGCGGTCTTTGACGGACTTTTCTAGCTGCTGGTGCAGGGTTTCAAGTTCCAGCAATTGCGCTGCCGTGGCGGTGCTGGCCACGTTGCCCGCGGCATCTGCTTTTAGCACCGCCATAAGGTGGAAGACGTCTTGCAGGTCTTTGGCGTTGACTTCAGTGACGTACGCGCCGCGCCGCATTTTCATGGTGACCAGGGCATCAAAGTCCAGCACTTTGATGGCTTCGCGCAAGGATGCGATTGATTTCGCACTCATCTGCCAGCTTCAGCTCGTCGATCCTTTGAACCCTTGCCACGACATCACTTGGTTGCCGAGTAAGCCAAAGCTGTCGTTGCCGCCATACACCACCAAGCCGGGGGCGCTGCGCTCGCCGGCGTAGCGCCTGAACAGCTCGCAGCCGCGCAACCAGTCGGTGGCAAAGGTGGTGCCGGATTTGATCTCAACTGGGTGTAGCAAGCCTTGGTGTGGGTACAGCAAATCGACTTCTGCGCCGTGGTTGTCGCGCCAAAAATACACGTCGGCGGTCAAGCCCTGGTTCAAGCGGTGTTTCAGAGTTTCTGTGAGAACCCAAGTTTCAAAAACTGCACCGCGCATGGCGTGTGTGGCTAGTGCCAAGGGGCTTTCTATGCGCAACAAATGGCAGAGTAAGCCCGTGTCGTAAAAATACAGTTTGGGCATTTTTACCAAGCGTTTACCGAAGTTTTCATGCCAAGGCTGCAGCAGCCGAATGACGTAGCTGGCTTCCAGCACGCTGAGCCATTGCCGGGCAGTGCTGGCGCTGATGCCGCAGTCAGCCCCCAGCGATTGGATATTGAGCAACTGGCCGCTGCGCGCGGCGCACATGAGCACAAAGCGCTCAAAGCCCGCCAAGTCGCGCACTCCCAGCACTTGGCGCACATCGCGCTCGATGTAAGTGGCGATGTAGGCGCGGTGCCAGTCTGCAGCCCGCAGGCTTTGCGCACCCGTGCCGCGGCGTGTGTCGTACAGCGCTGGGTAGCCGCCGACGAACATCAAGGTGTTGAGGTCTGTAGAAGCCCCCGCACGCGCCAAGTTGGCAGCCGTTGAGATTTCTGCCAGCGAGAGGGGCAGCAGCTGCACCAAACCCACCCGGCCTGCCAGCGACTGTGAAATTGACTCCAATAGGCCAAACTGCTGCGAACCCGTGATGATGAAGTCTCCCATTTGGCTGCGTTGGTCTACTGCACTTTGCAAATAGGACAGCAGCTCGGGCGAGCGCTGAATTTCGTCAAGCACCGCACCATGGGGAAACTGCGCCAAAAAAGCGCGCGGGTCTGCAAGCGCCAAATTGCGGGTCTCGGCATCTTCGAGCGTGCGGTAGGGTTTGTGGGCAAACACTTGCCGTGCAAGCGTGGTTTTGCCAGACTGCCTAGGGCCCGTCAGCGCCACGACCGGAAAGCTCGCGGCCAAGCGAACCACAGTCTGCCATGCGGCTCTGGGAACGAAGGAGTTGGCTGGTGTCATTTGTACAAAATGGCTTTTTAAAAGTGATATTGTACAAAAGTTTCCCTCGGCTAGCTAGCTCAGTTGAAGCCACATGACAGACGTTTTATCCCGCTGCCTCCTGCCCACTCTCAATATGCGTCCGCATCGCTGCCTGCGCAGCCGCAGCATCCCGGCTCGTTAACGCTGCCATGATGGCGGCATGCTCAGCAAATGACTCTTCAATCCGCCACGCCTTGAGCAATGACTGCGCGCGGTTGAGCTTCATCACTTTGCGCAGGTCGGCGACCATTTGGCCTGCCCAGCGGTTGTTGGCGATTTCTAGCAGTTTGATGTGGAAGGCTTCGTTCAGCTCGAAGAATCGGATGTGATCTTTGCGGTCTCGGGCGGCTTTTTCTAGCTGCTGATGCAGGGCCTCAAGCTCTTGCAGTTGTGCTGCGGTGGCGGTGCTGGCCACGGTGCCTGCGGCATCGGCTTCCAGCACGGCCATGAGGTGGAACACGTCTTGCAGGTCTTTGGCGTTGACTTCGGTCACGTACGCGCCGCGCCGCATTTTCATCGTGACCAAACCCTCGGCAGCCAAGACTTTGATGGCTTCGCGCAGCGGCGTGCGGCTGATGCCGTATTCGGCGGCGATCTTGAGTTCGTCGATCCATTGCCCGGGTTCTAAGTCGCCTGGCGCGCCTGTGAAGATGCGCTGGCGCAGCAGCTCGGCCACCTCTTCATATAACGGTTGTGGTTTCAGGCGGCTGTGTGGGATTGATGCGTTCATCGAGCGCTGAGTTTACTTGAAACTGAATTTTGAATTCATAATTACGATTGATTCATGTGAGTAGAATGATGGTATGACTGATCAATTCAAGACCGCCACACTGGCCGACTGGGCCAAAGCCGCTGCCAAATCTGCCCCCGGTGGCAACGTCGATGCGCTCAATTGGCACACGCCTGATGGCATTGAGGTGAAGCCGCTTTACACGGCTGCAGACTTGAAGGATTTGCCGCACACCGACACGCTGCCGGGTTTTGAGCCCTACCTGCGCGGCCCGCAGGCGACGATGTATGCGGTGCGGCCGTGGACGATTCGGCAGTACGCGGGGTTTTCTACGGCGGAAGAGTCGAACGCCTTTTACCGAAAAGCCTTGGGCGCTGGTGGGCAGGGCGTGAGCGTGGCGTTTGACCTCGCCACTCACCGTGGCTACGACTCTGACCACCCGCGTGTGACGGGCGATGTCGGCAAGGCCGGTGTGGCGATTGACAGCGTGGAGGACATGAAAATTTTGTTCGACCAAATTCCGCTGGACAAGGTCTCTGTGAGTATGACGATGAACGGCGCGGTGCTGCCGGTGCTGGCGGGCTACATCGTTGCGGCCGAGGAGCAGGGCGTGTCGCAAGCACAGCTGAGCGGCACGATTCAGAACGACATCCTCAAAGAGTTCATGGTGCGCAACACCTACATCTACCCGCCCGCGCCCAGCATGCGCATCATTGGCGACATCATTGAGTACACGGCTAAGAACATGCCGAAATTCAATTCGATCTCGATCAGCGGGTATCACATGCAAGAGGCGGGCGCTAACCAAGCGCTCGAGCTGGCCTTTACCTTGGCCGATGGCAAAGAATATGTGAAGACGGCCATTGGTAAAGGCATGGATGTGGATGAGTTCGCCGGGCGCCTGAGCTTCTTTTGGGCGATTGGCATGAACTTCTATTTAGAGGTGGCCAAGATGCGCGCTGCTCGCCTGCTGTGGTGCCGGATCATAAAGGGCTTTGATGCCAAAAGTCCTAAGAGTTTGATGCTGCGTACACACTGCCAAACTTCGGGCTGGAGCTTGACCGAGCAAGACCCGTACAACAACATTGTGCGCACCACCATCGAGGCGATGGCGGCGGTATTTGGCGGCACGCAGTCGCTGCACACCAACTCGTTCGATGAAGCCATTGCGCTGCCGACTGAGTTCTCGTCGCGCATTGCGCGCAATACGCAGCTCATCATTCAAGAAGAAACACACATCGGAGCTGTGGTTGACCCTTGGGCCGGCAGCTACATGATGGAGAAGCTCACGCAAGACATGGCCGATGCCGCGTGGAAAATCATTGAAGAGGTCGAGGCCATGGGCGGGATGGTCAAGGCCGTTGACAGCGGCTGGGCCAAGCTAAAAATTGAATCGGCTGCAGCTGAGAAGCAGGCGCGTATTGATAGCGGGCAAGACGTGATCGTCGGCGTGAACAAATACAAGCTCAAGACCGAAGACCCAATTGAAGCGCGCGACATCGACAACGTTGCCGTGCGAGACGCTCAGATCGCCAGACTGCAAGAAATCAAGCAAAAACGTGACTCGGTTGCCGTATCCATTGCGCTGGATGCTATTACTTTTGCTGCGGGTCACCCCGAGGTGAAGCAACCAGACGGCAGCTTGCCCAACTTGCTCGATTTGACCGTGAAGGCCATTCGCCTGCGAGCAACGGTGGGTGAAGTCAGCGACGCACTCGAGCGTGCCTTTGGTCGCCACCGTGCTGACGTGTACAAAGTCAGCGGCGTGTATGCCGCAGCTTATGACGCTGACTCAAATGTCGGTGACACCATGGACTATTGGAACGAACTCAAAGCCGACATTTCTGCATTTGCGGTCAGTCAAGGTCGCCGCCCACGGGTGATGATCAGCAAACTCGGGCAAGACGGGCACGACCGTGGCGCAAAGGTCGTAGCAACTGCATTTGCCGACCTCGGGTACGACGTCGACATGGGGCCGCTTTTCCAAACCCCCGAAGAATGCGCACGCCAAGCGATTGAAAACGACGTTCACGCCGTAGGGGTGAGCACCTTGGCGGCAGGCCACAAAACGCTGGTGCCCGCCATCATCGCCGAGCTTCAACGCCAAGGCGCAGACGACATCATCGTGTTCGTTGGCGGCGTCATTCCTCGCCAAGACTATGACTTTTTGTATGCCGCTGGCGTCAAAGGCATCTATGGGCCAGGCACGCCGATTCCGGTGAGTGCAAGAGATGTGCTCGCGCAGATTGAGAAGGCGGTTTCGTGAGTGCCAGCACCGGTTTGGGGGCGCGGCTTATGCGGGTTTGCTGCGTCGTTGTTTCGCTCAGTTGTATCTTTGCGAGTGCGTGGTCGCAAAGCATGCCAGCGAAAGATCCGCCCGTCTCTGTGCAAAGCGCCGAATTGATTGACCTCAAGCTCAGCTCGCAAAAAGAGCTGCTGCAACGAGACGTTGAGCGCTTGACTGACAAGATCAGTGCGGCGGACAAGCGGCTGGACGACAACATCCGCGTGAACGACAAGCGACTAGACGAGGTCCTCGGTCAAACCAGCCAAGCCGTGGATCGATTCGCGGTGATCCTTAGCGCGTTGGGTATTTTGGTGACGGTCGTGCTGTTTCTGGGAGGTTGGGCTGCCTACGTAAGTGTGCAAAGGAAAGCCAAAGACGATGCCACTGAAGCCGCAGAACGAGCGAGCAAGGTCTGGTTTGAGTCCGCCGAAAAAGGCCACCAAACACGCATGGATGAATTGGAGCAAAAGTTCGAGCACGTAGTTGCGGGGTTTCACGCTCAGTCTGCACAAGTGATCACCGATGCGCGCAGCAACACGGATGAACAGATTGAGTCCCTTAAACGACAGTCGCTCGAAGCACTGTCGCAGTTCAGCAGCGAACAAGTGGCCGCTCTTGCTGCGCAGGCTCAGGCTCTCAACACAGAGCCTGAAAGCAGCTACAGCTTTGATGACTGGGACACCAAGGCGATGGCTGCCTATAGTGCGTCGCAATTTGAGGAAGCGTCTTACTACTTTGGCCGTGCATCGCAAGCGCCGGCGGCTGGGGCGGCGAACGTCGCGCGAGCGCTCGGCAACAGAGGGGTTGTGCTTGGTCAGCTCAACCGAACTGAAGACGAAGTCGCGGTGTACGCGGTTGTAGACACGCGTTACGGCCTTGATGCAGATCCTATGCTTCGCGAGCAAGTTGCGAACGCACTCGTCAATAAAGGACAAGCGCTGGGCCTTCTCAAACGACGTGAAGAGGCCATCGTTGCGTACGATGAAGCGGATAGGCGCTACGGCGGTGATCCATCTCCAGCGCTTCGTGAGCATGTCGCGAGAGCGCTCGTCAATAAAGGAGCCGCTCTAAACTCGCTTAACCGGAACGAAGAGGCCGTAGCCGTGTGCGAAGAAGTTCACCGGCGCTACGGTAGTGACCCCGTGCCGTTGGCGCGCAACCCAGTCGCTCGAGCGATGAACATAAGAGGTTTTGCCAAGCTTTGTTTGGCAAAAGCCAATTGGGCAGATCCAAGCGCGAAAAAGCTGTTGGTGGAAGCCGAAGCCGCGCTCGCACAGGCCAAATTGATTGACCCCGACTCCGCCGTGGTTCTTGGAAACATGGCCTACGCCGCTTGGCTAGGCGGCAGGCAAGTAGAGGCGGAGCAGTACTTTTCGCAGGCGCTGCGGGGCGTTGGCGGCGGCGCGGTGATTCACAAGGACACGCACGGTGACTTCGAAATCCACCCGATGCCACTCGACGAGGGTTTTCGGGTGCTGATTGACCGGCTGTACGCGCAGTGGCAAATCGAAACTGATTTGGCTGCGAGCTCCGTGACCGCCGTGGCCTAAAAATGAAGCATGTGATACAGTAATACCGTATTGCATTGGAGCACATCATGGCTGTTTCTGTCCGTTTAGATCCACTCTTGGAAAAGCAACTTGAGCTTTTCGCCAAGCGACAAGGCATCACCAAATCGCAGTTCATCGTCACAGCGATTGAGCGGGCGTTGGGCCGTCGAGACCCCTACAAGCTCCTTGTTGAAGTACATGCTAAGCACAACGACGAGCCGGCGCGCCCCGCGATTGAGGACGAGGACTTGTCGCCGCACAAAGCCGCTGTGCGTGCTCATGTGAGAGCCAGGCACGTGCGTATTCAGACCGATTGGCTGGCGCATCAAGAAGCTCAGAAAAACGGCAAAACTTGGGTGCCCGATGTTGGCGCTGCCGCATGAGTGTGGCATTGATTGATGCAGGGCCGATGATTGCGCTTTTTGATGCGCAGGATGTCGCACACGACCATTACATGGCCAAAATTCAGCAAGATTGGTCGTTGACCACGACGTGGCCCTGCGTGGTTGAGGCCTGCTACTTTTTAGAGGCGCGACAAAAGCGACGGTACTTGGGCTGGATCGCTGGCGGCGCAGTCACGATCTATCCATTTGATGCAAGCGAATTGACTGAGATGGCTGAGCTCATGGATACGTACACCCAGCGGCCCCGCACCCAGATGGACCTCGCGGATGCCACTTTGGTGTGGCTAGCCGCTGAGACCAACGTGACGCGCATCATGACCATGGACGTACGTGACTTCTCGCGTTATCGCTTGCCTGATGGGCGGGGGTTTGAAATTCTGTGAACCGAAATCGGCCCAGCAATCTTGATTGAGTACACCGACATTCTTGAGCAGCGTGGCGCTTCACAGCGCCGCGCCATCGCCAAAGCCATTACGCTGCTCGAATCCACCCGTGCCGATCATCGTGTGCAGGCAGACGAGGTATTGACTGCTTTGATACCGCATTCTGGTAAGTCCTTTCGCCTAGGCATCAGCGGCGTTCCGGGCGTCGGTAAGTCCACCTTCATCGAAGCTCTGGGTTTGCACCTGATTGAGCAAGGCCATCGCGTCGCCGTGCTCACCATTGACCCGTCCAGCACCGTGTCGGGCGGCTCAATTTTGGGTGACAAGACCCGCATGGAGCGGCTGTCGGTACACGAGCGCGCGTACATTCGCCCCAGCCCCAGCAGCGGCACCTTGGGCGGCGTGGCAGAGAAGACGCGCGAGGCTGTGCTGGTCTGCGAGGCGGCTGGCTACGACATCGTGATCATCGAGACAGTGGGCGTGGGCCAAAGCGAAACAGCGGTGCAGGGCATGACCGATATGTTTGTCCTTTTGCAACTGCCCAACGCTGGCGACGATTTGCAAGCCATCAAAAAGGGCGTGATGGAGCTGGCCGATGTGGTCGTTGTGAATAAAGCGGACATCGACCCCGACGCCGCGCAGCGCGCCAAGGCTCAGATTGATTCTGCCCTTCGGCTGCTGAGTCGCCACTCGTCGGGCAGCGACGGGTGGCATCCGATTTGCCTGTGTTTGAGCGCCATCGGCCCAGCGGGGCTGGGTGATTTTTGGACGCTTGTGCAGCGCTATCGGGCGCAACAGCAGGCCAATGGGCACTTGGCGGCGCGGCGGCAAACCCAGTCGGTCACGTGGATGTGGGAGGCGATTCACGCCACGCTGAGGCGGCGGTTTGAGGCCAACCCGCAGGTTCAGGCCCAGTTGGGCGCGGTCGAGGCGAACGTTCGGGCTGGCACGCTTCCAGCAAGCGCTGGGGCCAGATTTTTGGTTAATTTATGACCTTGGTCACGGAATTCATTGGGTTTGATGCTACACATTTTGTAGTTACGATTTCGAGAAGCAAAGACACACCATGCAAGATATTCAGCAACAACTAGAAGCAAAACGTGTTCGAGCCCGAATGGGCGGCGGGCAAAAGCGCATTGATTCGCAGCACGCAAAAGGCAAATTGACCGCCCGCGAGCGCCTCGAGGTGTTGCTAGACGATGGCAGTTTCGAAGAATGGGACATGTTTGTCGAACACCGCTGCACCGACTTTGGTATGGATGCCAACAAGGTGCCGGGCGACGGCGTGGTCATCGGCTACGGCACGATCAACGGGCGACTGGTGTTTGTGTACAGCCAGGATTTCACGGTTTTTGGCGGCGCGCTCAGCGAGGCGCACGCCGAGAAAATCTGCAAATTGATGGACCAAGCCATGAAGGTCGGCGCGCCGATCATCGGCCTCAACGACTCGGGCGGCGCCCGCATCCAAGAAGGCGTGGCGAGCTTGGGCGGATATGCCGATGTGTTCCAAAAAAACGCGCTGGCCTCGGGCGTGGTGCCACAAATCAGCATGATCATGGGGCCATGCGCGGGTGGCGCGGTGTATTCGCCGGCCATGACCGACTTCATCTTCATGGTCAAAGACACGTCATACATGTTCGTGACCGGCCCCGAGGTCGTTAAAACCGTGACCCACGAAGAAGTCACGGCCGAGGAGTTGGGCGGCGCGCTCACCCACACGACCAAAAGTGGCGTCGCCGACATGGCGTTTGACAACGACGTGGAGGCGCTACTCATGTTGCGCCGCTTTTTCAACTACTTGCCGCAAAACAACCGCGAAAAACCACCCCTGCGCCCCACTGTGGACAAGGCTGACCGAAGCGACGAGACCCTGAACACCTTGGTGCCAGACAACCCCAACAAGCCCTATGACATCAAGGAGCTGATCACCAAAGTGGCAGACGACGGCGACTTCTTTGAGTTGCAGCCTGAGCACGCCAAAAACATCGTCATTGGCTTTACTCGCATGGTCGGGCAAACGGTTGGCATCGTCGCAAACCAGCCCTTGGTTTTGGCGGGTTGTCTGGATATCAAGTCCAGCATCAAAGCGGCTCGGTTTGTGCGTTTTTGCGATGCGTTCAGCATCCCAATCGTCACTTTTGTTGATGTGCCAGGCTTCATGCCCGGCACCTCGCAAGAGTACGGCGGCATCATCAAACACGGTGCCAAGCTGCTCTACGCCTATGCCGAGGCCACCGTGCCAAAAATCACCGTCATCACCCGCAAAGCCTACGGCGGCGCTTACGACGTGATGGCCTCGAAGCACCTGAGAGGCGACGTGAACTTTGCCTGGCCCAACGCCGAAATTGCGGTCATGGGGGCGAAGGGCGCGGTTGAAATCATCTTTCGAGAGGACAAAAACGACCCCGTCAAGCTGACGGCACGCGAAGCTGAGTACAAGGCGCGCTTTGCCAATCCCTTCGTCGCAGCCGAGCGCGGCTTCATTGACGATGTGATTCAGCCCCATGAGACCCGCAAGCGGATTTGCCGCAGTTTGGCCATGTTGAAGGACAAGAAGCTTGAAAATCCATGGCGCAAACATGGCAACATTCCACTGTGAACTGAATTTTCAATCATTCTTATTTGAGCGATAAAATCTGAAAAACAACGATAATTGTTCAAATGAGAACTTTTAGCTTTTTACCATCGCAAGCTGTTTGCAGGGCTTTGGGTCAGCGTGTGCGCGTGCGCAGGTTGGCGCTGAACATGAGTCAAACGCAGCTTGCGCAGATGTGTGAGGCATCGTTGTCGTCGGTGCGCAGGCTAGAGGCACTGGGCCAAGGCAGCATTGAATTGCTGGTGCGCGCTGTGCAGGCTTTACAAGCCGCCGACGGCTTAGAAGCCTTGCTGACGGCCCCCGAGCCAAGTTTGGCCGAGCTGGCGCGCCAGCACGCTGCGCCACCGCGTCAGCGCGCACGCAAATCGAAGGCTGCACCATGAAGCGCCTAGATGTGCTCTATGTTGGGTTTGGCGAAAGCATGCTGCTGGGCCAGTTGCTCGACACAGGCCGCGACATCGTGTTTGAGTACAGCGCACAAGCCATCGCGCGAGGCCTTAATTTTTCTCCGCTTCGGCTGCCACTGCCTGTGAAGGGCGCTGTGCCAGCCAGCTATCGCGGCGAGCGTGCATTTCACGGGCTGCCCGGCTTTGTGGCTGATGCCTTGCCCGATGGCTGGGGCATGCTGCTCATGGACCGTGCCCTGCGCAAAGCCGGTCGCAAACCGGCAGAGGTGAGCGTGCTCGAGCGCCTCGCCATCGTGGGCCATAACGCCGTAGGCGCGCTCGCCTTTGAGCCCGCGCAAGACGGCGCTGCACCTGAAGAACGCATCGAGCTAAAGCTGATTGCCAAGCATGTGGCAGCACTGTCGCAGGCCAATGCGCAAGGCGACTCTGCCGCTGATGCGCAACTGTTGCGCTACTTGCGCATGGGCGGCTCGCCCCAAGGTGCTCGTCCCAAGGTGCTGGTGCAGATCAACCCGCGCACAGGTGCACTCTCAAGCGGCTTGCCACTCACAGGCGCTGCACGCTCGTGGCTGATCAAATTTCCTGCGCAAGGTGAGCACAAAGAAGTGTGCGCCTTAGAAGAGATCTATGCCCGCATTGCCCGCAAACTAGGCTTTGATGTGCCGCCCACACGCTACTTTGATTTGGGGCAAAAGTTCAGCGCGTTTGGCGTGCAGCGCTTTGACCGCCAAGTGCTGCCACCAGCTGAAAAAGGCGCAGCGCTGGTTGAGCAGCGCATTCATCTGTCGAGTGCCTCAGCGCTGCTGCACGCCGACCACCGCCTGCCCAGCCTTGACTACGAAACCCTCGGCCTGGCCACGCTGCGCCTCACCGGCGACCGCACTCAAGTCAATCAACTCTTCGCCCGCTGCGTGCTAAACGTGCTGTTGCACAACCGGGATGATCATGCCAAAAACTTCGCCTTCCAACTGGGCGCACAAGGCCTGTGGAAGCTCACCCCAGTGTTTGACCTCACCTTCAGCGACGGCCCGGGCGGCGAACACGCCACCAGCGTCATGGGCCACGGCAAAAACATCACTCATGCGCACATGCAAGCGCTGGGCAAGGCCATCGGGGTAGATTCAAAAATAATAGCAACAACACTAATGAATGCGGTGACCAAGTGGCAAAAAATTAAGAATAACATGCCCAAACTGACCGCAGACCTGCCCATTCGCAAAACCACACTCACCCTAGTGCTGGCAACCATTCAAGCCCAGGCTGACGCGCTATCGCCCTGATTTAAAACAGTACCCGGAGACATTGCCATGTTCACAAAAATCCTCATCGCCAACCGTGGTGACCAGCCGCAAAGCGGCGCAGCGGCGAAGCCAAATTGCGTGGCGCGCAAAGCGCGTGCAGGCGATTTCGTGAGCACCAAGGAGTAAGCCATGTTTACAAAAATCCTCATCGCCAACCGTGGTGAAATCGCCTGCAGGGTGATGGCCACTGCTAAACGCATGGGCATTGCCACTGTGGCCGTTTACTCGGATGCCGACAAAGATGCACGCCATGTGCAGATGGCCGACGAGGCGGTTCACATCGGCGCTGCGCCGTCCCGCGAGAGCTATTTGCGCGCTGACAAAATCATCGCTGCTGCCAAGCAAACTGGCGCGCAGGCCATCCATCCAGGCTACGGGTTTTTGAGTGAAAACGCGGCATTTTCCGAACGTGTTGAAGCCGAGGGGCTTATTTTTATTGGCCCCAAGCACCACTCAATTGCCGCGATGGGCGACAAGATCGCTTCCAAAAGGCTGGCCAATGCAGCGGGTGTGAACTGCATTCCGGGCTTCAACGAAGCGATTGACTCATCGACTCAGGCCGTTGAGATCGCTAAAGGCATTGGCTACCCGGTGATGATCAAGGCCAGCGCAGGTGGCGGCGGCAAGGGGCTTCGGGTTGCGTTCAACGACAGCGAGGCGTTTGACGGCTTCGAGAGCTGTCGCAACGAGGCGCGAAACAGCTTTGGCGACGACCGGGTGTTCATCGAGAAATTTGTCGAGGAGCCACGCCACATTGAAATTCAGGTTTTGGGCGACGCGCATGGCAACTTGGTGTACCTGAATGAGCGTGAATGCTCAATTCAGCGCCGCCACCAAAAAGTCATTGAGGAAGCGCCGTCACCCTTCATCTCAGACGCCACCCGCAAAGCCATGGGCGAACAAGCGGTGGCGCTCGCCCGAGCGGTGAGTTACCAAAGCGCAGGCACGGTTGAGTTTGTGGTCGGCAAAGACCAAAGCTTTTACTTCTTGGAGATGAACACTCGGCTGCAAGTCGAGCACCCGGTCACCGAGTGCATCACGGGGCTGGACTTGGTTGAGCTCATGATTCGAGTGGCGGCGGGCGAGCACTTGCCAATCAAACAGGCCGACGTTCGCCGAGATGGCTGGGCCATTGAGTGCCGAATCAACGCAGAAGACCCGTACCGCAATTTCTTACCCTCCACCGGGCGCTTGACGCGCTTTCAGCCACCGCCCACATCCATGCACCAAGGCGATGTGTCGCAACTCATGGGCGTGCGGGTTGACACCGGGGTGATTGACGGCGGCGAAATCCCCATATTTTACGACTCGATGATCGCCAAATTGATCGTCCACGGCAAGGATCGACTTGACGCCATCGAGAAAATGGGAGCAGCACTCGATGGTTTCGTCATTCGTGGCGTGAGCAGCAACATCCCGTTTCAATCTGCGCTCGTTGCCCACCCCCAGTTCGTGGCTGGCGACTTCAATACTGGCTTCATCGCTGAGCACTACGGTTCAGGCTTCAAAGTGACCGATGTCGTGCACGCAGATGCTGGTTTTTTAGCAGCGCTGGCTTGTTTTGTGCGCTGCAAGGGCCGCGCTCGGTCGGTAGAAATCAGTGGACAACTGGCCGGACACGAGGTGAGCGCGCAAAACCGCTGGACCGTCCTGGATGCGACGTCCGATCAGTCGTGGGCCTGTGAAGTGGCTGAATTTGATGCCAAAAGGGGCGCTGGTCGCCTGATCTTGGGCTCCCAGTGCTATGAATTCGAGAGTGGCTGGCAAATGGGCGACTTGCGCATGCATGGCCGCTGCAATGGTCAAGACTTCACGGCGCAGATTGAGCGTGATGTCAAAGGCAAACCCTTGGTGCTGAGGGTGCGCCACAACGGCGCGCAGCTCGATGCGTTGGTGTTGCCGCAAAAAGTAGCCACGTACCAACGCCTGATGCCTAAAAAATCACCCCCCGATTTGAGCAAATTTTTGCTCTCGCCCATGCCGGGTTTGCTGGTGCAAGTTGCCGTCACCGCTGGCCAAACGGTGCAAGCTGGTGAGCGCTTGGCGGTGATTGAAGCCATGAAAATGGAAAACATCTTGGTCGCCACCCAAGACGGTGTGGTGTCCAAGGTGCAAGCCAGCAAGGGTGATAGCCTCGCGGTGGATCAAGTCATCATTGAATTTGTTTGAGGCCCCAACATGTCTTTCCCACCCAAGCCACAAGCGCCTGATTTCCCAAGCGATGCGCCTTTGAATTCCGAGCCGACTCGTCGCGTCGCGTTGTTGGGCGTTGCCGCTAGCGTCGCCGCAGTCGCCTCGGTGGGGTCAGTGGGCTGCGCCAGCGGCCCAACTGCCCCGCAACCACCGCTCAACCAGGCCGCGCCACCCATTCGACGCGCGGGTATCGAAGCCGCCCCCCCAACCCGTGGGGCACAGGCCAAGCGCGCGGGAGTCGCGGCGAACGGCGCTTTGCAGCGGATCGCGGTGGTTTCGTGCATTGACCAAACCAAACCGCTGAGCATGCTCGACTCAGTTCGCGCAGACCAGCCAGGTTTGGTGCTTTTTTCGGGCGACAACGTCTATGCCAGCAAGCAGCCGTTTCAATTGTCGGCGCTGGATGAGGCTTACCGCACCCTCGCAGCAAGCCCGAGTTTTGCGGCGCTGCGCGACAGTGTGGCCCACATGGCGGTGTGGGACGACCATGACTATGGCCTCAACGACGGCGGAGCCGAGTTTCCAGCCAAGCAGGAGAGTAAAAATTACTTCATGCGGTTTTGGCGAGTCGCTGCCAGCGATCCGCGCAACTGGCGTGATGGCGTTTATTCGTCGCAAGTGTTCGGCCCGGCTGGGCAACGCGTTCAAGTCATCATGCCCGACACCCGCTGGTTTCGCTCAGCGTGGCGCAAGACCGATCAGCGCGATGCGCCCGGCAAAGAGCGCTATGTGCCCGACGCGGATCCATCCAAAACCATGCTGGGCGAGCTGCAATGGCAATGGCTTGAAGCGCAACTTCGACAACCCGCAGATTTGCGTCTCATCGTGTCTAGCCTGCAAGTCTTGGCTGAGGGCCACGGCTGGGAGCGATGGGGATTGTTTCCCTTGGAGCGTCAGCGGCTGTTCGACACCATTGCACGCACCCAGGCCAACGGTGTCGTGATGTTGTCGGGTGACCGACACATTGGCGCGATCTACCGTGACCGCCAAGGCGCGCCGTACACGCTGACCGAGATGACATCAAGCGGCATGACCCACACTTGGGAAACCGCCAATGAACCCGGACCAAACCGAATGGGTGGGTTGGTGACGCACTTGCACTTTGGCACCGTGGAGATCGACTGGGCTACACGCGCACTCGCGCTGCAGCTTAAAAATGTGAGTGGGCAGGTCGTGCAAGAGCAGGTTATCGCGTTTGACAGCCTGCGTGTCGGCGGTGACGGCCCCAATTCTCAAAAGCTGCACATCAAATGATCGCTACTCAAGTGGGCAAACGGCCTTTTCGCATCTTGGGTGTTCAACAAATCGCGATTGGCGGGCTGGACAAAGCGCGCCTTCGACATTTGTGGGTTGATATGTTTGGCCTGACCGTGAAGTCGAATTTCGTCAGCGAGCGGGAAAACGTTGACGAAGACATTTGCGAAATAGGCACCGGCATGCACGCGGTCGAGGTTGACCTCATGCAACCGCTCGATCCCGATAAAAAGCCCGCCGTGCACACAACGCCACTGAATCACGTTGGCCTGTGGGTTGACGATTTGGTCGTTGCCGTGGCGTGGCTGAGCGCGCAGGGCGTGCGCTTCGCCCCTGGCGGGATTCGCAAGGGTGCGGCGGGGCATGACATCACCTTTGTTCACCCCAAACACAACGACGAATTCCCCATCGCGGGGGAGGGTGTGTTGATTGAACTGGTGCAAGCACCCCCCGAACTCTTGCTGGGTGGGACTTAAGCAAAACCGCCCCAGCCGCGTTGCGGCTCCTAGCCGTGCTGCTTGCACTGTCGTCGTCGCTGCGCCTTGCTGGGACAATTTTGCTCAAGTCCCGCTGGTATGCTTTCAATCTAGGGATTACCCGC
Organism: Comamonadaceae bacterium; assembly: GCA_031421855.1. Classification (GTDB taxonomy): domain Bacteria; phylum Pseudomonadota; class Gammaproteobacteria; order Burkholderiales; family Burkholderiaceae_C; genus JAAFHN01. Next base: position 3,707 of record JANOPN010000117.1, on the reverse strand, counting down.
GATTTGCGGGCGGCATTGTGGTCCAAATCGCATCGCCTTGTCAAAACGAACCCACACGAATCGGTTAAAATTCTGGGTTGTGTTGTAACGGTGCAAGTGCAGTCCAGGGGGTGGGTTGCGCTGCATGCCGTTTGCGCAGTTCTGAGCAGAGGTTTTCTACATGGCAGTCGTCCTCAATAAATCCATTCCTGAATTCGAAGCGAAAGCCACTGGCGGCGCGACCATCACGAATCAAACCTATCTTGGCCAGCCATTGGTGCTCTACTTTTACCCCAAAGACAACACCCCAGGCTGCACGACCGAGGCCATGCAATTTCGTGACAAGTACAAAGACTTCGTCAAAGCGGGTGCCCAAGTGTTTGGTGTGAGCCGCGACAACATGAAGTCACACGACGAGTTCAAACTCAAGTTGGAGTTGCCTTTTGAGTTGATTGCCGACACCGAAGAGAAAATGTGTCACGGTTTTGGCGTCGTCAAAAACAAGATCATGTACGGCAAAAAAGTCAAAGGCATCGAACGCAGCACATTTTTGATCGGCCCGGATGGCGTTTTGCGCGAAGAGTGGCGCGGCCTCAAGGTGCCTGGCCATGTCGAGGAAGTCATCAAGGCCGTCAAGGCGCTCAAAAAGGCGACGGCAGCCTCGGCCACTGCAGCAACTGCGGCTGTTGTCGCGGCCTAAGTGGCTAACCCCTCCTCGAAAAAAGCCGCCCCAATTGGGCGGTTTTTTTCGTTTTAAGCGCTGAATTTTCACCATCGTCTCAACATTACCCCACCATGCCATTACCCAAAGCCCCCACCCAGCGCGCCGACAAGGTTCGCACCGACTTGGCCTCTGGCGAAACAGGCACCACGCCCAAGCCTTTTGCGCGCGCGCCAGGCAAAATTGAGGGCGTCAAACCTGTTTTTGACGATAAATCAGCCCTTGGTCGCCGAGTTCATTCGCCTGACAGCTATGTTAATGATAGCGTCGCCAAGAATGCCCGCTCCGAGCCCGTCGGCGCTTCAACGGCCAAATCGGCGAAACCGATCGCAAAGGCTGCGCCTGCGCCAGCGGCTGCAGTTAAATTGCCCACCAAACCTGCCGTCAAATCCGTTCGTTTGCGCTCGAGCGGGCCGGCCAAGCTCTTTGTGCTCGACACCAATGTGCTGATGCACGACCCCATGTGCTTGTTTCGGTTTGAAGAGCACGACGTGTTTTTGCCGATGATCACGCTAGAAGAGCTCGATGGCCACAAAAAAGGCATGACTGAAGTCGCCCGCAACGCCCGCCAAGTCAGCCGAAGCTTGGATGCACTCGCGGCCACAGCCAGCGCGGATCGCCCTGACATGTCCGACGGTTTGGCGCTCAATGGCACGGGCTATGTGGACGCGTCGGGTCGATTGTTTTTCCAGACTCAATCGCTGCCGTATGAGCTGCCGTTGAGCTTGCCCCAAGGCAAGGCCGACAACCAGATTTTGGGGGTGGTGTATGCCTTGGTGAAGGCGCATGCGAACCGTGACGTCGTCTTGGTGTCCAACGACATCAACATGCGCATCAAGGCGCGCGCCATGGGCATGGCTGCCGAGGACTATCAAAATGACAAAACCTTGGCCGACGACGAGATGCTGTACCCCGGCACCCGCGCGCTGCCAGCCGACTTTTGGTCAACTCACGGCAAGGGCATGGAGAGCTGGCAGCAAGGCGGGCATCATTTCTACCGCGTCAGCGGCCCACTGACGGGTGAGTTGTTGATCAACCAGTTTTTACACCTCGACACACCGGGCGAGCAGCCGCTTTTGGCCCGCGTCACCGAGGTGCGAGGCCGCTCGGCAGTCATTGAGACCATTCGCGACTTTGGTAACCCAAAACACGCGGTTTGGGGCGTTACCGCCAAAAACCGCGAGCAAAACTTCGCGCTCAATTTGCTCATGGACCCTGAAGTGGACTTCGTCACCTTGGCAGGAACTGCGGGCACCGGCAAGACCCTCATGGCTTTGGCGGCCGGGTTATCACAAGTGCTGGAGGAGCGCCGATACAGCGAAATCATCGTCACCCGCGCCACAGTCAGCGTCGGCGAAGACATTGGCTTCTTGCCAGGCACCGAGGAAGAAAAAATGGGCCCCTGGATGGGTGCGCTTGACGACAATTTGGAGTTTTTGAGCAAAAACGACACCTCGGGCCACGGCGAATGGGGCCGCGCCGCGAGCAACGACTTGCTGCGCAGCCGCATCAAAATCAAGAGCATGAACTTCATGCGTGGGCGCACCTTCATGAACAAATGGGTCATCATTGACGAAGCCCAAAACATGACACCCAAACAAATGAAGACCCTGATCACCCGCGCCGGGCCAGGCACCAAAATTGTTTGCATGGGCAACTTAGCTCAGATCGACACACCTTATTTAACCGAAGGCTCCAGCGGCCTGACCTTCGCCGTTGACCGCTTCAAAGGCTGGGCGCACGGCGGGCATGTGACGCTGGCGCGCGGTGAGCGCTCGCGCTTGGCTGACTTTGCAAGTGAGGTGCTTTGAGCACAGACTTGTTTGGGCATGAGCCCGAAGTCAAGAAGAAGCCCCGCCGGTCTTCAAGGGCCAATGACAGCGTGCTGGCGCAGCCGCAAGGTGCGAATGTGCTCGCGTTGGCATCGCAAATGCCGCCAAACCTGCGATTGGGCACCTCGTCGTGGAGCTTTCCAGGTTGGAATGGCCTGGTTTACGGCGCTGAGTACGATGCGCCGACGCTTGCCAAACATGGCCTTGAGGGCTATTCGCGGCATCCGTTGTTGCGCACGGTCAGCTTGGACCGCGCCTTTTATCGGCCGCTCACATCGGCTCAGTACGCTCAGTTTGCCAAGCAAGTCGGGCAAGCCACCACCGCTGCCGAGACTAGTCCTTCGTTTCGATTCGTCGTCAAAGCGCCTGCAAGCATCTGTGATGCCACGGTGCGAGACGCGCAGGGTCGCTCGACGGGGCTCAACCCCACGTTTTTAAGCCCTGAACTGGCTTGGCTTGAAGCCCTCCAGAGCGCCGCGCATGGCCTTGGCGATTCGCTTGGGGCTTTGGTGTTTCAGCTCTCGCCATTGCCCGCGCATTGGCTCGACGACTTGCGCCCTGCCATTGAGATGCTTGAGCGCATGCTGGCGCATTTGCAGGCCATGCGCAGCGATTGGGCTGCGCATTCGCCCAACGCGGTGCTGGCCGTCGAGGTGCGCGACACCGCATGGATTGCCGCCGATCAGTTTGGCCCGCAGTTTGCGCAGGCACTTAAGCGCCAAAACGCCAGCTACTGCCTGGGTCTGCACGCCAAAATGCCCGATATCAATGGTCAACTGCCGATGCTGCGCGCACTTTGGCCCGGTCCGCTCGTTGCGCGCTGGAGTTTGCATAGCCGCCACGGCAGGTTTGGTTACGCGGCGGCAAAAAACCAGTACGAGCCCTTCAACCAACTCGTTGACCCCGACCCCATCACCCGAGACGGCTTAGCCAAAGTCATCGCCGCCACCGCCCGCGCCGGGCACCAAGTTTTGGTCACGATCAACAACAAAGCCGAAGGCAGCGCGCCAAAATCAGTGGAAGCGCTGGCTGAGGCTGTTTTGGCCGCGTAAGGCCTTATTTTTCATCAAAATCAGGCTCTGGTCTCCGGACTCATTGAATTTGTTGCTATAAATATTGATTAGATTCGATCCGTGAATGCGACAGAAATGTCGCAAAGAAGGTGGGGTCGGGTC